>JAEUJP010000284.1 GCA_016793725.1 Myxococcaceae bacterium
CACCAGCAGCGCCACCAGCCCCAGCACGCCGGTCACCATACGGGAGTCAGCCGTTCCTTACGACCGTCAGGTCGACCTGACACCACCGCCTGCCAGGCGCTGATGCACCACGTGCCACGCGCTCGGCCAGGTCCTTGCTGAGCACCACAACCATGCGACGGCTCGCCCTCATCTTCCTGCTCGCCGGCTGTGCTGGAGAGATTTTTACGCCCAGGCCGAGCGGCTCAGCAAGCGGCGAACAACACGGGCAGGAGCCGAAGGTCGAGCGCCCGCCGTGCACGCCCTCGGGCGACCCCGGCCGTGTGCAGCTGCACCGCCTGAACTGCCGCGAGTACAACAACGACCTGTGGCTCACGATGATGCGCGCGCATGGCCTGACGAACGCGTCGTTCGGCAACAGCGGCGGCACGCTCAGCGAGGTTTGAAGCCGAGCCCTTCGGCCTTCAGCAGCCGCCGCAGCGTCGGCAGCGACCCCGGCCCGATGCCGTGCAGCCCGAGCACCTCTTTTTCCGTCAGCTTCGACAGCTTCTCGAGCGTCGTGTAGCCGTAGTGCGCGAGCGCGGCGGCTGCCGGGCGTGACAGCGCGTCGAGGAAATTTTTCGGGGTCTTCGCTGAGGCTCGGGGCATCGTGTCGCACAATCTAGCCGCGCTTCACGACGGCAGCGGCGGCTTCTGCGCGCGCGCGAACCTCGGCTCGCCCGGCGGCAGCTGCGTCACCGCGTGGTTCAGCGCCGGCATCATCGCCTGCAGCACCTCGGGCTCCATGCGCAGCGTCACCGCGCCCAGCGTCACGTGCAGCGTGCCGCACGAACAGCGCTCGACCCGACACCCCGGCCCCTGCGACAGCAGCTCCCGTCCCGGCTGACATTCCATGGCCTCGCTCCTGGTTGACTTTGCGACGCATTATCAATATCAACCCATCTTCCGCAAGCGAGGCCCGAATGTTCGAGACGCAGGTGTCGAAAGAAGCCCGAGACGCGCTTTCCAGCGGTGACCCGTTCCTCCGGGTGCGGGCGATGTTCGCGCTGGAAGAGCTGGCGAAGCTGGCCGAGGCCATCGTGCCGGGCAGCGACGGCTGGCGCGGCCTGTTCGGGGCGAGCGCGCGCAAGGTCGAGGTCGACGTCGGCCGCGCGCTGGCGTGCTTCGAGGTCAGCCGTGAGGCGCGACGCGTGAAGCTGCGGCGCATCGGCCGCGCGAAGTCGGGCGCGTCGTCGCTGCCGCTGTGGCGCACCCTGGTGCCGCAGTTCGGCCGTTGACGCTCCGTAACGGCGTGTGACCGCCCAGAGCGCTGCTCCCCTCTGGGGCGCGGGCGGCACCGTCTCTGCACTCACCCGGCTCACTCCAAAGGAGGAGCCGATGTTCAAAACGATTGCTGCACTGACGTTGTTGTCTTGTTCGCTCGCGTTCGCGGGCGGTGACCCGGGCGCGCTGGGCACCCGCGGTACCGGCACGAGCGCCAAGAAGGTCGAGCGGGCCGAGTCGAAGAAGGCGGCGCCGACGACGGCGTCGACCGCTTCGGCCGAGACCGCGAAGACGAAGTCGCTCGACACGTCGACGGCTGAGGCCAAGTAGCAGACCCTGGAATAAGGTGCGCGGGCCTTCAATGCCCCGCGCACTCGTCCTTCTCCTCGTCCTCACCTCTGCCTGTGTACGCCGCGTCGAGAGCCCGACGCGCCTGCTCGAAGACGCCGAAGACGCCGCGTCGAGCCCGAACGCCTCGGCCCGCACCCTCGCGCTCGCCGGCTTTCAGGTCTGGCTGCAGAAGAACGACGCCGAGAAGGCGCGCGCGCGGTTCGCCGCCGCCGTGGGCGCAGACCCGAACGAGCCGCTGGCGCTCTACGGCCAGGCCCTGCTGGCGCTGAGGGCCGGGCGCCCCGAAGAGGCGGTGCAGGCGGCGCTCGACCTGTGCGAGCGCGGGCCGCGCCACCCGCTGTGCGCGTCGGCGTCGCGCATGGTGTTCGACGCCGCCGGTGCGGCGGTCTCGCTCGACGTGCTCATCAGCACCCGGGTGCCGGGCATTCTCGCGCTCGGTGCCTCGGGCGACGCCGCCGCGCTGTTGCGCGCAGCGCTCGCGAACATTCACCTCGCCCGCCGCGAAGGGTCGCAGCACCAGGCCGTCATCGCCGCCCAGGGCGTGCCGACCACCGTGCTCTTGATGGGGCCCTTCTCGGCGTACCACCTGCTCGACTTCGAGAAGCCCACCGCCCCTGAACAGACCGGCATCGTCGCGCCGACTCGAGGGCCGTACGGCCTCGTCGAGCCGCGCGAGCTGCGCTTCGCCGACGGCCGCTTCTCGCTCTCGGGTGAGCCGTCGATGGGCGACGTCTACCTGCTCGCGCTCGACCTCGAGAGCACCTCCGGCGGCGACTACGTGCTGCGCACGGTGAGCGGTATGGACCACGCCGTCACGCTCGACGGCTCGGTGCTCTTCACGCGCCGCACGTGGGAGCGCTCGGCCTCGACCGTCAGCTCGACCGTGGTGAGCCTGAAGCCGGGCAGACACCGTCTGATGGTGCGCTGCTCGAAAGACGAGGCGCAGGGCCACCTGTACGTCTCGGTCTCGCGCCTCGACGGCGCCGAGTCGGGCGTCGTGTTCTCGACCCCGGTCGGCCCGCCACCCGCGAAGTGGGAGCCCAACGCCCACTCACCCAAGCCCGACGCCCCCGGCCTCTACCCCGACGCGGCGTCGTTCGTCGCCGCCCTCGAGCCCGAGGTCGGCCCCCCGCTCGCCCGCTTCATCGCCGCGCGCGACGCCATGACCCGAGACCGCGATGGCGCCAAGGCCGCGGTCGCCGAGCTGCCCGAGGGCTTCGGCGGAGCCAGCCTGCGCGTTCTCACCGCGAACCTCTCGATGCAAGACCGCTCGGTGCCGACCAAGGTCGCGAAGGGCCGCGCGACGCGCGACCTCGAAGCGGCGCTCGAGCTCGACAAGGCGCACATCGGGGCGCTCATCGACACGGCGCAGCTGGCGCTCGACGACGGGCGCGCGCTCGACGCGCTCGAGCTGCTCGGTCAGGCGCGCTCGCACACGAAGACCGTGCCGGCGGCGCTGCTCATGCTCGAGGCGCGGGCGCAGCTCGCGCTCGGCGTCGACGCGCAGGCGGGCATCACGGCGAAGCAGGCGCTCGCGGCGCTCGACGGCTTCTGCGACGCGCTGACGCTCATCTACGACCTCGCGGTGCGTCGCGACGCCATCGCCGAGCAGGAACAGGCGCTCGAGCGGCTGCGGGCGTGCCCGAACTCCATCGGGCGTGAGGCTGAGGCCGCGCGGGCGAAGGGCCACGTCGAGCTCGCGGTGAAGCTCTACGAAGAGCTGCTCGCGTCAGACGTGACGCACCTGCCGGTCGCGACGTCGCTCGCGAACCTCTACGTGTCGCAGCGCAGGTTCGAGCCGGCGCGCAAGCTGCTCGAGCGGCAGTCGAAGCTGTGGCCGCGCAACGCGCTGCTGCTGAAGCACCTCGCCGACGTCTACGAGCACGAGGGCAACTCGAACGAGGCGCTCACGATGCGCGAGCGCGCGCTGACCGTCGACGGCGGCGATCTCGTGACGCACCGTACGGTCGAGCGCATGCGCTCGGGCAGAGAGCTGCTCGACAAGCACGCCATCAGCACCGAAGAGGCGCTGAAGGCCTACGCGGCGGCGCCGGGCGATGAAGACGCTCCGGGGGCGTTCGTGCTCGATGCGGCGGCGGTGAAGGTGTACCCCGATGGCTCGTCGGTCGACCGCATTCACATCATTCAGAAGGCGCTCGACCAGTCGGGCATTCAAGACCTGGCCGAGGTCGACGTGCCACAGGGCGCGTACGTGCTGAAGATGCGCACGCTGAAGGCCGACGGGCGGGTGCTCGAGGCCGAGAGCATCGAAGGCAAAGACACGGTCAGCCTGCCGGGCGTCGAGGTGGGCGACTTCGTCGAGTACGAGTACCTGCTCGCCCACGCCACGCGGGGCCCCGCGCAGCCGGGGTTCACCTCATCGAGCTTCTACTTTCAGATTGCGCGGCAGCCGAACAACTGGAGCACCTACACGGTGGTCGCACCGAAGGGCGCGGGCATGAAGGTCGACGCGCACAACATGGTGGCGCCGCAGCCGAAGGTGTCGGGCGATGAAGAGGTCTTCTTTCACGAAGAGCGGCGGGTGCCTCCGTACATTCCCGAGCCGAGCGGGCCGCCGAGCGGCAACGAGTGGCTGCCGTACGTGACGGTGGGCGCCGGGCAGACCGGCAACGAGGGCGTGGTGGCGGCGTACGCCGACGCGTTCATCGACCAGGGGCAGGTGACGCACGAAGTGGCGGCGTTCGCGCGCGAGGCGGCGAAGGGCAAGGCGGGCCGCGAAGCGGTGATGGCGGTGCACGCGGCGGTGATGCACAAGCTCTCGGGGCGCGACAGCGGCATCTCGATGTCGGCGGCGGCGTCGGTGGCGCAAGACCGCGGCAGCCGGCTGCTGCTCGAGTACGCGGCGCTGAAGGCGGTCGGCTTCACGGTGCGCATCGCGGCGGTGCGCGCGTTTTCGGCCGACCCGGCGCCGTACGTGTTCCCCTCTGAGACGCTGCTGCCGTACCTGTGCCTGCGCGTCGAGCTGACGCCGGCCGAGGGCGAGAAGGGCCCGACGTTCGTATGGCTCGACCCGGTCTTCCGCTTCGCGCCGTTCGGTGAGCTGCCCGAGCTCGCGGTCGGTCGCGAGGCGTACCTGCTGCCCGAGCCGGGCAAGCAGCTCGAGAAGACGACGACGCCGAAGATGAAGACCTCGAACGGCAAGGTGGTGAAGCTGAAGCTCGAGCTGACCGAAGACGGCGTGCTGAAGGGTGAAGGCACCGAGACGTACGTGGGCTTCGGGGCGTCGCAGCTGGCCGAGGCGCTCGACTCGGTGCCGCCCGACCAGCGCGAGCAGGCGCTGCAGGGCGCTTTGGCGCGCTACTTCGGCGGCGCCGAGCTCTCGAGCGTCGACATGGACGCGAAGCGCGAGGTCGGCGCGACCGTGACGGTGCGCTACTCGTTCACGGCCGAGCGGTTCGCGCGCGCCGAGGGCAAGTCGCTGGTGTTTTCGCAGGCGACGTACCCCGCGCTGCTCGGGCGGCGCTACCTGCAGGTCGGCATGCGCCGCACGCCGCTGTTCATCGACGCGGCCGAAGAGAGCACCACCACGGCGACGCTCACGCTGCCCGAGGGCTACACGCTGACCGGCGCGCTGCCGAGCGTGAAGGCGTCGTGCCCGTACGGTCGGTTCGAGCGGTCAGAGAAGGTGCAGGGTCGCACGGTGACCATCGACGAGACGTACCGCATCGAGATGGCCCGCGTGCCGCCGGCCGACTACGAGAGGTTCGGCCAGTTCGCCGGCGAGGTCGACCTCGTGCAGGGCCGCGAGCTGCTCGCCGAGAAGAAGTAGCCGGCGACTTTCGACACCCGCTTGATCTCGATTTCGCCTCGCGCTATTACTGAACCATATGGTTCAGCATCAACCCAAGCTCGATGCGACCTTCGCTGCGCTGGCCGACCCGACGCGACGGGGCGTGCTGCAGCGGCTGGGGCGCGGCGAGGCGAGCATCACCGAGCTGGCCGAGGCGTTCGACATGACGCTGACGGGCATGAAGAAGCACGTCGCGCTGCTCGAAGAGGCGGGCCTGGTCGACACCGAGAAGGTGGGCCGGGTGCGCACGTGCCGGCTGGGGCGCAAGCGGCTCGACGCCGAGTCGCGGTTCATCGCGACGTACCACCAGATGTTGGAAGAGCGGTTGGAGCACCTCTCGAAATTTCTCGAGAGCCACGGCGAGGAGAAGCCATGAGCGCTGCACGCAAGCTTGAGAAGAAGACGACGAAGGTGACGTTCCCCACCGACCGCACCATTCGTACGGAGCGGGTGTTCGACGCGCCGAAGAGCAAGGTGTGGCGGGCGTTCACCGACCCGAAGCAGCTCGTGAAGTGGTGGGGCCGCGGGCAGAAGTGCACGGCCGAGCGACACGAGCTCGAGCGCGGCGGCCACTGGCGGTTCACGGTCTACGAGGGCAAGGCGAAGCAGGGGTTCGAGGGGCGGTTTCGCGAGGTGACGCCGGAAGACCGCATCGTGCAGACGTTCGAGTGGGACGGCATGCCCGGCCACGTCTGCATCGAGACGATGACGTTCGAAGACCTGGGCGATGGTCGCACGAGGCTCGTGAACGACTCGCTGTTCCACACCGCTGAAGAGTGTGCGGGCATGACGCAGTCGGGAATGGAAGAAGGGCTGAACGACAGCTACGAGGCGCTCGACGCGCTGCTCGCGGCGAAGTGACGCGCAACTTCGCTCACGATTCAGACGGTGTACGGCGGCTCGACCTCTTTGCCCGGGTTGCGCGGGCCCATCGGCAGCCGGTCGTTCTTCGGCGCCGCGGCGTCGACGGGAATCTCGTTCGAGTAGTGGAGCTTCAGGTCCTGCCCGATGACGACCATCTCGCCGTTCTCGACCGCCTTCTGAATGAGGTCGGCCATCTCTTCAGGCGAGGCGTCGGGGTTCTCGCGCGCGATGCGGCGGCCGACCTCGTTGTTGTGCAGGTCCATCGCGACCGAGAGCGGCGAGCTGTCGGGGTTCTGCTCGTGCGCGGTGGTGAACGCGGCCGTCCACTCTTCGCCGCGCTCTTGCGTGAGCAGCGCGTTCGCGTACGCGTGGCGGAAGGCGTCGGCGTGGCCGTTCGAGACGCCCTGCGCGGGGAAGCGTGCGTTCGCGGTCTCTTCGGCGGTGCCGGCGATGTCGCGCACGCCCTGGGCGCGCAGCAGCCCGAGGTCGTCGAGCATGGCGGCCTCACCTTCCGTCACTTCGCGTGCGCCCGGCACGGGGATGCCGAAGACCTTCGGCCACTTCGTCATCTCGGTCGGCGCGACCGTGTACTCGCGGAGCAGCTCGTCAGACGTCTTCTTCCGCGACGGAGCCGGTTCGAACGTGTCTTCAGGCGGCCGGGTCGGAGCGGCCCCCGGCGATGGCTGCGGCGTGGGGTTATCGAGCTTCGCGGTGATGGTGCGAGCTGCCGAAGTGACGACCCTGCGAGCGATGTCGGGGAACATGATTCTGCATTCTCGAAAGTTGAGAAGGCCGCCGACTCCGGGGCGCCCGTAAAGGCGGGCGACAGATGTCGATCAATTTCGGGGGGAAATCTCTCATCGCCAGCCGAGTCTCCTGAGCCCCAGGTGACCCGGTCACCCGGTCACCACCCCTTCGGGGCTGTCGGCCCGAGGCGAAGTGCTTCTCACGGGCCACGAATCA
>JAEUJP010000341.1 GCA_016793725.1 Myxococcaceae bacterium
CACTTCGCAGGGGGCGTCGCTCCGCTCGAGGCCGTCGACGACCCGCTGACGTTCGCCGGCCTCGTGGTGCGCGAGTTTTCGTTCGGCGCTTCGCTGGGGCTCGTGGCGTCGCTGCCGTTCGACGCCGCGCGCATCGGCGTCAAGTTCATCGACCTGTTCCGCGGTTCGTCGGCCGAGGCCGCCCTGCCGCACGCCGGCACGCGCGAGTCGGCCGCCGGCGACGGCCTCTACCAGCTGCTCGTCGCGCTGGTCGTCACCGGCGCGGTCATGCCGCTCATCATGAAGGGGCTGTTCCACAGCTTCGCCGTCGTGAAGCTCGGCGCGTTCGTGCACACCGAAGCCGCGGCGATGCACGTCGTCGCGCTCGCTGGCACTGCGCTCGGCACGGGTCTCGCCGTGGGGGCCCCTGTCGCCGCGGCATCGATGGCGGTCGACTGTGTCATGGGCCTCGCGTCGCGTGCAGCTCCGCAGATGCAGCTGCAAGACGTCGGAGCACCACTCAAGATCCTCGCGGGCGGGGCGGTGCTCTTCTTGACGCTGGGCATCGTCGCCGAGCGGCTGCTCGCCGGGGCGGCGGGCACCGATGTCGCAGTGCTCGGTCTGTTGGAGCTCGGCCGGTGAGCGGCGAAAAGACCGAGAAGCCGTCGGAGCAGAAGCTCCGCGAAGCCCGGAAGAACGGCCAGATCGCCAAGAGCCGCCTGCTCAGCGCCTCGGTCGTGACGTTCGGTGGGCTGATGGGCTTCTCGGCGACCGACGTGGCCGCCCCGCTGAAGGGCTTCACGGCGCAGATGTTGTCGGCGCCGTCGGTGAGCCCCACGACGGCGCTCTCGCACGCGGTCATCGTGCTCGCGCGCGTCACCGGCCCCGCGATGCTCGGCGCGTTCGTCGCGGCCTTCGTGGTGTCGGTGGCGGCGGCGGGCCTGCAGGTCAACGCCGGGCACGTCGCGCCGCAGCTCGAGCGCATCGACCCCTTCAAGGGCGCAAAGAAGCTGTTCAGCCTTCAGCAGGTGCTGGAGCTCGGCAAAGGCCTGCTGGTCGCGGCGGTCTCGGCGTGGCTCGTCTGGAGCGGCGCGCGTGACGCTGCAGCGCAGATCGTCTCGAGCCTCTCGCGCGGCGGCGAGCTCGCCATGTCGGTCGTGCTCTCGTCGCTCGAGCCCGTGCTCACGCGCGGTGTCTGGGTGCTCCTCGTGCTCGGCGCCGCCGACTACGCGCTCGCCCGCCGCAAGCACATGAAAGACCTGATGATGTCGCGCGAAGACCTGAAGCAGGAGCACAAGAGCCAGGAGGGTGACCCCCACCACAAGGCCAAGCGGAAGCAGCTCCACCAGCAAATTTCGGCAGGTGGCCCGGCACGTGGGGTGCAGAAAGCGACTGCCGTCGTGGTCAACCCCACCCACATCGCCATCGCCCTTCGGTACGACGAGTCGGAGTGTGACGCGCCGTACATCGTCGCGAAGGGCCGCGAGGAGGATGCCTTGAAGATCCGCAAGCAGGCCGGTGAGCTCGAGATCCCCATCGTGAAAGACATTCCCCTCGCGCGCACGCTCGTGAACTACGACGTGGGCGAAGAGGTGCCCGAAGAGCTGTACCAGGCCGCCGCCGCCGTCTTGAAGTTCGCGATGGAGCGCAAGGCCGAGCTCGAAGAAGAGAAGAAGGCGGGCAAGTGATGGGCGCGCCGCTCGTCATCGTTCAGCGCGTGCTCGCGCGCGCGAAGGCGTCTTCCGACATCGTGCTCGCGGTCGTGATGGCGTCGATCGTGGGCGCCATGATCGTGCCGCTGCCGGGCTGGCTGCTCGACGTGGGCATCGCGCTGAACCTCGCGGCGGCGCTGGCCCTGCTCGTCGCGGCCCTCTACGCCAAAGACGCGCTCAAGGTCGCCGCGTTTCCCACCCTGCTGCTCATCACCACCCTGTTCCGGCTGGCGATGAACGTCTCGTCGACGCGGCTCGCGCTCTCAGAGGGCCACGCCGGTGACATCATTCAGGCGTTCGGTGAGTTCGTGGTGCGCGGCGACTACGTCGTCGGCGCCGTCATCTTCGCCATACTCACGCTGGTGCAGTTTCTCGTCGTGGCGAAAGGCGCCGAGCGCGTGGCCGAGGTGTCGGCGCGGTTCACGCTCGACGCGATGCCGGGCAAGCAGATGTCGATCGACGCCGACCTTCGAGCTGGCGCAATCAACCAGGCGCAGGCGCGTGCTCGCCGCCGCGAGCTCGAGCGCGAGTCGCAGCTCTTCGGCTCGATGGACGGGGCGATGAAGTTCGTCAAGGGCGACGTCATCGCCGGCCTCGTCATCGTGCTCATCAACCTGGTGGGCGGCATCGCCATCGGGGTGCTGCAGAACGGCATGACGGCGGCCGAGGCGGCGAGCACGTACGCGCTCATCTCGATCGGCGACGGCCTCGTCTCGCAGATTCCCTCGCTCTGCATCGCGGTCGCAGCGGGGCTGGTGGTCACCCGCGTCGCGTCAGAGAGCGACGAGGCGTCGCTCGGCGGCGACATCGGCGCGCAGTTCTTCGGCCAGTGGAAGGCGCTGTTCGTCGTCGCGGGCCTCTGCTTCTTGCTCGCCTGCATGCCCGGCATGCCGCACTTCACGTTCATTGCCATCGCGGCCTGCGCCGCTGCCGCGGGCTTCGGGCTGAAGCAGCTGGCCTCGAAGCCCGACGCGGGCGCGGCGGCGGCGGGCAAGGCCCCTGGCGCGCAAGAAGCCCCCAAGCCGGTCGAGCCCGAGATCGGCGTGGCGCCGATCGTCGTCGACCTCGCCGCCGATCTCACCGCGCTTACGACGCAGAACGACGGCAAGTTCGTGAGCCACGACCTGACGGTGGTGCGAGACCGTCTGTTCCACGAGCTTGGCGTGCGGGTCCCGGGCATTCGGGTGCGCACGGGCGCGCCGCTGCCTGCCGGCAGCTATCTGGTGCAGATCGACGAGGTGCCGAGCGTTCGCGGGCAGGTCGCGCTGGGCCAGCTCATCGCGATGGTGCCCGTGAACGAGCTGTCGTTCTTGAACATCGCCGCCGAGCCTGTGCTCGACCCCATCACGGGTGCCAAGGCGTCGCGCGTCGGTGAAGAGAGCCGCGCGCAGCTCGAGGCCGCCGAAATTCGTGTCAGCGGCCCCGCGCAGATCATCTGCTCGCACGTGTACCTCGCGCTCAAGCGGAGGGCCCCACACTTCCTCGGCGTGCAAGAGGTGCAGGCCGCGCTCGAGCAGCTCGAGAAGCGCTACCCGGCCCTCGTGAAAGAGGCCCTGGCGAAGGTGCCGATCGCGCTGCTGACCGACGTGCTCAAGCGGCTGCTGCAAGAAGAGGTCAGCATTCGCAACCTGAAGGCGATTCTCGAGGCGCTGGTCTCACCCTCGACCGAAGGCGACGCGGCGGCGCTCGCCGAGAAGTCGCGACAGGCGCTGGCGCGTCAGCTGAGCCACCGGTACGCGCCGAGCGGGCCCCTCTTTGCGTTTCTCGTCGACCCGGCGATCGAAGAGGCGGTGCGCGCAGGCGGCCCGGCGATGGCGCTCGAGCCACAGCAGGCCGGGGCCATCATCGAGGGCGTGCGACGTGTCGCGACCCAGGGGCGCGCGGTGCTGCTGTCGTCACCCGACATTCGCCGCAACCTGAGGCGGCTCATCGAAGGCGCCTTCCCCGACGTGGCGGTGCTGACCTTTCACGAGCTCGACCCCGAGCTGCAGGTTCGGCCGGTGGGGCGGCTGGTGCCCGTGCAGCGTTAGAGGGTGGAACCGCCGGCAGCGCCCGACGGAGGGCCAACTTCGACGCCGCGGTTGACGCGGTCGCGGAGCTCTTTGCCGGTGCGGAACAAGAGGCCGCGCTTGGGCTTCACGGGGATGACTTCACCCGTCTTCGGGTTGCGGCCCTGGTAGCCCTCGTAGTGCTTCACGTGAAAGGCGCCCAGCCCACGAATCTCGATGTTTTCGCCGCGCACGAGCGCGTCTTTCATCGACTCGAAGATGGTTTCAATCGTGGCTTCCGCCTGCTTCTGCGTGACTCCACGTTTTGCCACGAGAACGTTGACGAGATCGGACTTGAGCATGGGCCCCCTCGAGGGAATGCGTGCAGTATTGCTCAGGAAGTTCAACCCAGCAAGAATGCTGGGGAATTTTGTTACGCGCGCGGCGCTCCCGACGCGATCGTGCTCCAAGAAATTTGGCTGAGTTTTTCGATACTTGCGTCGTCAATCTGCCGGAACAGCAGCTCGAACTCGGCGAAATCGGCAGCGCGCCCCTTGGCTGGGTTTTCGCCTGCGGTCACGACACCGCCGACAGCGGTCGAGAGGTCGGCGAGTGTGAGCAACGACGGGTCGCGCGCGGGACGAATTTCGCCCTTCTTCTCGACCTTGAGCAGGCCCGCGAGCTCGAGGCGGTGTACGACCTCGCCGACGGTCTGCGCGGGCACACGGAGCTGTTCGGCGATCTGCCGGCTGGTCGGAGCGGGCGCTGAAGCCAGAAACGCGCGCGCTGCGATCTGCGCCACTCGGGCAGCGATGAGCTCGCGGGCGCGCGGGTGGGCGAGAATGTCCATGAAGCTGCCGCGAAACCCGGCATGCTCGACGGCGTACGAGAGCCGGGCGCCGAAGAGCACCACCGTCCACGAGACGTAGAGCCACATCAGGAACAGCGGGGCGATGCCGAGTGACCCGTAGACGGGGTTCGCCGAGAACGCGAGCGTCGCGATGCCGCTGTAGCTGTGGCGCGCCACGTCCCACGCGATGCCGGCGACGATGCCGCCACCGAGGGCCGAACGCCACCGCACGGGCGCGTGGGGGGCGAGCTTGTAGAGCAGCGTCAGCGCGGCGACCGCCGAGAGCGTGCCGCCGAGCACGAGCACCTGGCCCGAGTACGGCAGTTCGAGCGCCTCGATGAGGTGTCGAATGCCGCGGGTGCCCGCGAGCGTGGCGGCGATGACCACCGGCCCGACCAGCAAGAGCCCGGCGTACAACCCGATGCTCACGAAGATCGGCCGGCGACGCGTCACCGCCCACACCTCGTTCAGCGAGGCGTCGAGGTGGCGCAAGAGCAGCCCGGCCGAGAAGAGCAGAATCGCGAACGACAGGCCGCCCGTGATGCGCGAGCCGGCCGAGCTCACGAACGTGCTGACGAGCTGGTCAGACGTCTCGCGCACGCCCGGCTGCAGCAGATCGCGCACGAACCCCTTCAACAGGGCCTCGAGCTCTTCGGCTTTGAAGAACTGCAAGAGCGCGAGGCCGACGCCGATGAGGGGAATCAGCGACGTGATGGTGATGAAGGTGAGGTTGCCCGCGCGGAGCGCGATCGACTCGCCGCGGAAGCTGTGCACGAGGCCACGCGTCGCCCGCAGGGTGTCGGCGAAAAAACGCCCGAGCCGCGTGTCCCGCCACCCCACGTCAGCGCCGAACCAGAATCTTCTCGACCAGCTGCCGCGAAAACGAGCTCAGCTCGATGAAGACGACGCCCATGCCTGCCGTGGGCCCCTCACCGGGGTGTACGGCACGAACGACCTCGCCGATGCCCTCGATGGTCTCGAGCTCGTCCATGATGACGGTGAACTTGAGGTTCACGCGCGTGCCGACCGGCAGCGGCTCATCACTCTTGATGAAGACGCCGCTGCGCGAGAGGTTCGTGACGTACTCGGCGATGAACTCGTCGACCGAAGCGAACTCCCGGTTCACCGACTTGCGTGCTTCGGAGCGTCGCTCGGGCTTCGCCATCGTTCACTTGCCTCCGGCGGCGGGCTCCGTGCTCGCAGGAGCCTGTGGAGCCGCTGCTTTTTCGCCTTGAGGCGCCGAGGGTCGAGGCCGGTCGTTGTTGTTGTTGCGGTTCCGGTCGCGGTCGCGGTCGCGGTCACGACCCTTGCGATCGCGGTCGCGGCGGCCACCGCCGCCACCGCCGCCGCCGCCGCGGTCACGGTCGCGGCCGTCTTTGCCCTGCTCGCCACCCTGGCGCTTCGGGCTGCCGTAGTCAGTCGGCTCGAAGGTCTCGTTCGAGCTCGCGACCTTGTACTCGTTGCCAGCAGCGGCCTTCGCGAAGATGTCGTACTGCTCGCGGTGGAAGTTCTTCTGCGGCTTGATCTGAATGGACTTGTTGAAGCGGTCCATCAGGTGGCGCAGCTCCTGCCGCTCTTCGGTGTTCAACAGACCGGCGACCTCTTCATTGCAATGAATGATGAGGGTCGGGTCGCGGTACGCGCCGGCCGAGCGGCGCAGCTCACGGAAGATCTCGTACGACACCGTCGTCGTCGTCTTCACGAGCCCGGTGCCGTCGCAATAGATGCAGTCGGCGTGCATCATGCGGCCGATCGACTCGCGCACGCGCTTGCGGGTCATCTCGACGAGGCCGAGCTCCGAGATGCGCAGCACGTTCGTCTTGGCTTTGTCGCGGCCCAGCGCCTCTTGCAGCGACTTGAAGACCTTGTCGCGGTTCTGCGACTTTTCCATGTCGATGAAGTCGCAGATGATGATGCCGCCGATGTTGCGCAGCCGCAGCTGGTAGACGATCTCTTTGGCGGCTTCGATGTTGATCTTGGTGATCGTCTCTTCGAGGCTCTTCTTGCCGACGTACCGGCCCGAGTTCACGTCGATGGCCGTCAGCGCTTCGGCCTGATCCATGATCAGGTAGCCGCCGCTCTTCAGCCAGACCTTGCGCTGCAGGGCCCGCTTGATCTCTTCCTCGATGCCGTACGCGTCGAAGATCGGCTCATCGGTGTCATGCAGCACGACGCGCTCTTTCAGCGCCGCGTCTTGCGCCGCGACGAACATCGACACCCGCTCGTACTCGTCGCGGTCGTCGATGACGAGCTTCTCGACGTCTTGCGCGAACAGATCTCGCGTCGCGCGCAAGATGAGATCGAGGTCGGGGTGCATGAGGCCAGGCCCGTGGCGCTTCTCGTTCTTGCGGAGCGTCTCGTTCCACACCTCGATGAGGAAGCGGATGTCGGCCTCGAGCTTCTCTTGCGGCACGTTCTCGGCGACCGTGCGCACAATGAACCCCGTCCCGGGCGGCCGCAGCCGGTCGACGATCTCACGCAGACGCCGACGCTCTTTTTCGTTGCCGATGCGCCGGCTGATGCCGACGTGATCGACCGTCGGCATGAACACCAGGTGCCGGCCGGGAATCGAGATGTGCGACGTGAGCCGCGCACCCTTCGTACCGATCGGGTCTTTCGAGATCTGAACCAGCACCTCTTGACCCACCTTCAACAGGTCTTCGATGCGCGCCGGCTTCTTCTCGCGGCGCTTCTCTTCCTGCCGGTGCTTGTGTTCCCGGTCGCGCTCCCGGTCGCGGCGACCTTCACGGTGGCGCTCATCGCGTGCCGCACGAATTTCACCCTGCGTCGGCGGCGGGCCCGCCTGCGCAATCGCCGCAGCGACCACCTCGGCTCCCGTCGGGTTCGCTTGCGCCGGCGCCGCGTCGGCGATGGCCGCCGCGACCACCTCGGCTCCCGTCAGCGCCGTCGGCGCTTCGGCCGCCGCAGGTTCAGCGGCTGCAGCCTCTGTGGCAGCAGCAGGGTCGACGGGCGCAGCTTCGGCCGCGGCTGCTTCAGGGTGCGCCGGGGGTGCGCTCGGCGGCGGCGCCGGCGGGGCCGACGGCTCGGGAGGCGGCGCCTCGGCGTGCGCGTCGTCACCTTCGCCCGGCTCTTCGGGCACCTCGGGCGTCTCGTCGTGCTCGCCTTCGGTCAGCTCGAACGCCGACTTCGAGAACTCGGGGTCGTAGAAGACGTCGCTGACGTAGAGAAACGCCGCCTTGTCGAGCCCGATGTCGACGAACGCCGCCTGCATGCCCGGCAACACACGGGTCACCCGCCCCTTGTAGATGTTGCCTACGACGCCCTTGTCTTTTTTACGCTCGAGGTAGAACTCGGCGATGTGACCGTTCTCGACCAGCGCGACGCGGGTCTCGCGGCCCGCGGCGTTGATGACCAGAATGCTGCTCATTGACGAATCCAATGCACGCGCCGAATGCGGCAGAGCTCGACGGACGGGAAACCTCGAGCGTTCGCGCGAAGCGCGGCGGTAGAAAGAGTGAAACTGTGAGGGACAGCTGTGGCGTCATGTGTGCGCCCACCCCGTCAAAACCTTATGAACGGCGCACAGTTTCACGGTTCTGTGACGGAAGTAAAGGCCGCTACGCCTGAATTTGTGGCTTGTCGAGCCGCGGCGCCCTCGGCTTCCACGCCAGCCTGAGCCCAGACCACCCCAGCTCGGGCACCAACTTCTTGTCGTCGGCCAACCCCACCTCGAGCGCCAGCATGCGCACGAAGTCTTCCGTCGGCACCAGCGAGCTCTCGGTCACCGCCGGGAAGATGACCCAGATGTACCCCGTCACGGCCATGCCGCGCGCGAGCCCTGGCAGCTTCTCGACAAGGTCGGTCTTCTTGGTGCTGAAGTAGAGGGTGAGGTCGAGGCCCGTCTTCGAGCTGTCGATGAGGGCCGCGCCGTCTGGCAGGGGCTCGAGCTTCTGCAGAAAACCCTCGGGCGGGTTCAGCACCGAGATGCGCATGCCAGTGCGAATGCCGAGCAGCTCGGGCAGCGTGAGCGTGCTCATCGTGTCACCGCGAAGGTCGAAAACTCGCCCGTCGCCGCCGCCGGCGCGTACTTCACCGACTCGACACGCGCCTCTTCTGGCCCGCGACGGCACCAGGTCACGAACTGCTCGATGTCGGCGGGGTCGCCCTCGGCGACAGCTTCGACGTCGCCGTTCGCCAGGTTGCGAACCCAGCCGGTGAGCTTGAGGCGCTGGGCTTCGAAGCGCGCCGATGCGCGGTACGAAACCCCTTGAACCAACCCGCTGATGACGAGATGAGCTCTGATGCGCCCGGCCACGGCACCGAGCCTTACGTCACCGACGATGGACGAACAAGCCCTCGCCAGAAGGCTCACCCCCGGCGAACGCAAGCGGCTGGGCGCCTGGTTCACCCCCCTCGAGCTGGTCGACCGCGTGCTCGATGCCGTCACACGCCACCTCCCGAAGGGCCGAGTCGCGTTCGTCGACCCGGCGTGCGGGGCCGGCGCCTTTCTCGCGCGAATCGCCGAGCGCTTCCCGGGGGCGCCGCTCCACGGCCGAGAGCTCGACGCAGGCTCGTTCGCGCTCGCGCAGGCTCGAGTGCCCCAGGCGAAGCTCGAGCGCGGCGATGGCCTCGCACCAGGAGCCCTCGACGCCGTCGACGCAGACTGCGTGGTGTGGGTCGGGAACCCGCCGTACAACGGCACATCGCCGCTGTTGAAAGACGAGCGCCGTTGGGCCGAGCTCACGCGCGGCGTGCCCCAGCTGCGCGGCCAGAGCCTGCGGGAGGACTACGTGTTCTTCCTGCTCCGCGCGCTCGAGCGCCTGCGCGGGCGCACGGGCGTTCTGGCGTTCGTTACGAGCGCGACGCTGCTCGACAGCTGGGCCCATGCGCCCATTCGTGAGGTGCTCAGCAGCGGGCTGTCGCTGCGCGAGGTGCACCCGCTGGGCCGCGGCGCGTTCGAAGACACGCGGGTCGCGACGTGCTTCACGGTCTTCACGACGCGCGATCTCGGCACGGGCCTCACGCCGGCTCCGCCCGAGTACCTGTTCCGCGACGTCGGCGCGCGCGCCGTCGAGCTCGACGCGAAAGGCGTGCGGCTCTCGCAGCTCGTGCCGATCTCGCTGCCGGGCCTCAAGACCCGCTTCGACGAGCTGCTGGTCGACGACGACCGCGACGCGCTCGTTCTGCGCATGCAGCGCTTCTGTGCGGGCAAGCGGGTCGATGTGCCCGAGCGGTGCCGCGAGAAGCTCGCCGCCCTGCCTCGCGTGCCGTTCGACGGCCGCGCGGTGCGCCGCTTTCTTCACCCGACCGGGCGTCG
The DNA here is from genome assembly GCA_016793725.1 of Myxococcaceae bacterium. GTDB lineage: Bacteria > Myxococcota > Myxococcia > Myxococcales > Myxococcaceae > Xiheicaenimonas > Xiheicaenimonas phototrophica. Next base: position 9,808 of record JAEUJP010000341.1, read on the forward strand.
GGCCTGGTGCTACGTCGATCGCCGCCTGATCCCCCGAGGCGACCACCGCTTTCAGGGTGAGTGGGACCCGCATGGCTGTGACGTGAAGCTCGTGTTCAACCACCGCGAGCTCCCGCTGCACGCGCAGGTGCTCGACGTGGCCGGCTGTGTGCCCGCCTACCAGCACACGCGCTTCGCGCCGCTGTGGGTGCCCGAGCGCATCTTGAAAGAAGGTGTGGCCATCGCGCGTCGCACGAGCGACCTCGGGCCGCTCGTGCCGAACCTCGGCGTGCCCGTGCGCGACCCGCGCGCGGCCTTCGACGCGATCGCGGCGTACCTGCAGAGCGACGAAGTACAAGACGTGTGGGCACCGGCGTACGGCACGACGCGCGACCCGCCGGTCGTGCTTCAGATGTAGCCGAAGCGCCGGCGCAGGGCCCACTCGAGGCCGATGATGCTCACCATCGCGACGAGCCAATACCAGCGATCCCAGATGGGCTGATCTTTGGCGCGCCCGACCTCGACGAGCGGAGGCTCGAGCAGCGGCACCTCAGACAGCCGGGGCACCGACTGGCCGAACGCCTTGCCGCCGCTCGCCTTCGCGATCTCGGCGAGCAGGTCGGTGCCGACGTGCGCGTCGGCGAGCTCGGTGCCGACCGCGCGCACCGCGACCGCGTCTTGCCCCTCACCGAGCGACTTCTCGCCCTTCGACGCGCGGCCCACGAGCCGATAGGGGCCTGGCGCGGGCGGCGCGAACTCGATGCGCACCACGCCGTCGGCGTTCGTCGCACCCGACTTCGTGCCGACCACGCGCCCGTCGTCTGCAGAGATGAGGTCGACCTTCACCTGCGCGTCGGCCGCGGGTTGGTAGTCGGGCAGGCGCGCGGTGATGACCACCGCGACGGGCTTGCCGGGCTCGACGCTCGGAGGGTCGGCGACCACCTGCAGCGTGGTCAGGTCGGGGTCACGCACGAGCCAGCGCAGCGCGTTCGACCAGAAGCGCTCGTAGTAGCGCGACGGCGCGCCACCTGCGTGCGCGGGAAACGCCCAATACCAGCTGCCGTCGGTGGTGAGCGTGAGCGTGCGGCCACGGCCGTAGTCCCACAAGGCGAGCAGCGGCGCGGCGCGGCCGTCGACGGTCGCGAACGGGTGCTCGAGCAGCACCGTCGCGCCCGAGCGCCCGCGCGTGAGGTTCGCACCGGGAATCGGGGGAAGTGAGGCCCAGGCGGCTTCGCTCGACTGGCTCGCTCCGCCGAGGGCGGTGACGGGGTGCCGCTGGCCCTCGGGGGTCAGGCGGGCCTTGAACGGCTGAACGTCGGCGGGCAGCGCCACCTCGACCGGCAGCGCGTCGGCGAGCATGCCGAAGCGCCCCGGCGCTTCGCTGAACGAGCGATCGCCACCGATGAGCAGCAGCGCCCCGCCGTTCTTCACGTAGTTCGCAAGGCCGCTCTCGAACGACGAGATCGAGAGGCCGGGCTCGGAGTAACCGAAGTTCTGGAAGATGACGACGTCGAACGTGTCGAGCTTCTCTTGGAAGATCTCACGCATCGGAAACGGAATGAGCGACAGCTCGCGCTCGTCGTTCGTCGCCCCCGTCTGGTCGGCCTGGTTGCGCAAGATGTAGAAGCTGATGAGCTCGACGTTCGGGTCTTGGCGCAAGAGGCCGCGCAGAAACCGCTCGTCCCAGCTCGGGCGCCCGGCGACGAGCAGCACGCGCACCCGGTCACGAATCACCTTCAGCGCGAACGAGCGCGTGTTGTTGTCGGCGACCGCCTCTTCGGGGAAGACGGGCACCGCGAGCGTGTAGACGAAGCGGCCGGTCTGGTCTGGGGTGAACGTGAACGTGACGGTCTGAACGTCGTCGTCGCCCTCGAAGCGAATGTCGCGGGTCGCGACGGTCGTACCCTCTCGCCGCAGCACGACCTTGGTCGACTGGCCCTTGAAGCCGCGGCCGCGCACCTCGACCTCGGCGGTGATCGAGTTGCGCACGAACGCGAACTCGTCGACCTTCACGGTCTCGATCGCGAGATCTTTGAGGCCGCTGCGCCCCATCGCGAAGGTCGAGATGGGCACGCCGAGCTCTTCGATGGCGGCCTTGGTGCGCGGCGAGAGCCCGGCGGCGAGCTCGGCGTTGTCGGCGCCGTCGCTGAGCAAGATGACGCCCGACAGCTTGCGAGCGGTCGAGCCTCCCTGCCCCGTCGCCGCGGCGCGCAGCGCGGCGAGCAGGTCGGTGCGGCCGCCCCGTGCGGGCTGAGAGCGCAACGTGCCGGCCGAGACGGGCGAGAGCTCGGGGTCGAAGCCGTAGGTCTCGAACGTGTAGCGGTCGCGCAGGGCCTCGATGTCGGGGGCAAGGCCGTCGAGCACGTCGGCGGCCTGGGCAGACCGCGTCTGCCCCTTCGACTCGACGGGGAAGCCCATCGACGCCGAGCGATCGACGAGCACGGCGACGCGGCTCTTGATGCGCGCGACCTGCAACTTGCGCAGGCCCGGCTCGAGCAGAAAGAACATGGCGGTGACGCCCGCGAAGGCGCGGAGCAGCCACAACGTCCACCTCCGTCTCGCCGAGAGCTCGCGGCGCACCGAGAGCACCGCGAGCACGATGCCGCCGACGGTCGTGATGCCGAGCAGCACCAGCGCCCAAAGCGGGAGCGGCGAGAGGCTGACGATCTTCCAGGTGTCGATCGCTCGTTCCACTTCAGCGCCGCCGTTTCATGATCGCGGGCAGGTGCACGGCGTCGTCTTTGTAGTCGAGGCACATCGCGTACATCACCGCGTTCACCATCAAGCGGGTCGCGATCTCGCGCTGGGGCTCGCCGCCGGGCATCACCTCGAACTCGTAGCTGCCGCCTTCGTCTCGGGCGAGCGCACCGAGCACGTCGTTCTGCGAGTACAGCACCGCGCCGCGCTTGCCGAGCGAGCACGCCTCGAGCTGCGGCTTCTTGAGCAGTCGGCCCGGCGACGCGTCGAGTAGAAAGAACGACTTGTAGACGACGTGCGAGAGCGAGACCGGCGTCAGCGGGTTCTGCGGCAGAACGCGCGAGATCTCGCGCCGAAACGCGGCGTCGAACCCTGCCCCATCGGAGCCGTCGTTGGCGTCGGCGAACACGAACCCGCCGTAGGTGAGGTAGCGGCGCAGGTTTTCGATCTCGTCGCCGCGCAGCGCGGGGAAGTCACCCTCGCCACCGAAGTAGATGAACGGGTGATCGAAGAGCTTGGGGCTCGCGAGCTGAAGGGGGCGGACCTCGAGAGAGACCTCGATCGAGGTGCGGCGCTGGAGCTCCCACGAGAGGCGGCGCAGCGAGCTGATTCGGGCGTCCCACTTGCCGCCGTGCTGGGCGATTGCGGGCACGAAGAGCGAGGCGTCGCCGAACGCGAGGGCGCGAGAGGCTGCGAAGGTCGAGGAGGCGGCGAGGAGGTGGCGGCGGGTGAGCAGCAAGGAACCCTCGAACCGGTTATACCGTCGAAGCCCAGGCAGATTCCCGGTATACGGCAGCGCAGAATGGCAAAAGTCGGCAAGGACAAAGACGGCAAGTCTGCGCTCGAGGCCGCGCTGCGCGCCTACGAGGCAGGCGACGTGGTGACGGCGCGGCGCACGGCGGCGCGGGTCGTTGCGGGCGCGACGGCCGACGACCAGGCAGCGGCGCGCAAGGTGGCGAAGGCGCTGCACGGCGATGACGACAAGGGTGAGGCGCAGGCCGAGCTGCTCGCAGGTGAGCTCGCGCAGCGAACGCGGCCGATCGCACGGCCGTACCTCTGGTTTCTGGGGGGAGTGGGCGCGTACGTCGGTCTGCTGACGCTCGCGTTGGTACGTTACGGATGACGCAGTCGCTGGCGCAGTCGCTCCAGGCGTATCAGCGCTTCGACCCCTCGGGGTGGATCGACCTGTACCGCCCGTTTCCGTTCTGGGCGGGGTTGATCGCGATCGTGGCCGGCGCGCTGATGATGCTGTTCTGCAACGGGAAGCTGTTTCGCTTCGTGGCGTGACCGATCGGAGCGCTGGTGGGGCTGCTCTGGGGCAGCCTGCTCGCGACCAAGCTCGGCGTCCCGGGCACGCCGCAGCAGATCACGATGGTGTCGAGCGTGGGGCTGGCGATCTTGGGGTTTCTGTTTCCACCCGGAGCGCTGTTCTTCGTGGTGGGCATCCCGGGCGGGCTGCTGGCGGGTGAGCTGGTGGGGGGCTCCGATTGGGTGCTCGGTTTTTTTCCCGGGCTGCTGGTCGCGGGGGCGCTGGGGGCGGCGGCGCACCGCTTTCTTGGCGCGATCGCGTCGGCCTTGACGGGCGCGTGGCTGATCATACTGGGGCTGCTCGCAGCGCTGAGCCCGGTGGGCACGCTGTCAGCGAGCCTGGCGGCGCAGCCGTGGGGGTGCATCATCGCGGCGCTGCTGTTCGCGGTGGCGGGCGCGGTGTTTCAGCTGTTCGTGCGGCTGAGCCCTGAAGAGCGGGCGCGGCTGAGCGACGAGAAGCGGCGTGCGAAGAAGCGGCGAGACGAGCAGAAGGCGATCGAAGATCGCTGGTCGAGCTACTCGAAGAAGAGAGGCCTCGATACGTGACGGGGGCCGCGGCTTCGTGGTACTGCCGCGCGCGAACATGGCGCAGGCAAAGCGGAAAGAGCGCGAAGACGGTGAGGGCGAGGCAGACGGGCCGAAGGTCGAGGCCGTGCCGAGCGCTGCTGACAACGGGCTGGTGCCGTTCGAGAAGCCGGCGCGGTTGCAGCGCAACCTGCTGATCGGCATCGGCGTCGTCGCGCTGGCCATCAACTTCCCGATCATTCACTACTTCTTGCTGCGCGGCGCGCCCGAGGCGACCGTGGGGCTGCCGTACCAAGACGACTTCTCTGACCCGTCGACGGTGCAGAAGCACTACTGGAGCACGGGCGGTCTGTGGCGCTCTGTCGACGGGCAGCTGGTGTGCCCGGGCGTGAAGCAGAACCCGCTGTGGCTGAAGGCGAAGCTGCCGCAGAACGTGGCGGTCGAGTTCGATGCGAGGTCGCAGTCGCCCGAGGGCGACATCAAGGTCGAGATCTTCGGCGACGGTATGGACCACGCGTCGGGCTACGTGCTGATTCACGGCGGGTGGAACAACTCGCTCTCGATCATCGCGCGGCGCGACGAGCACGGCAGGTCGCTGCAGCAGCTGCAGGCCGAGGCGCAGCGGGTGGCGGCCGAGAAGCGGCTGCCGTCGGCGGGGCTCATCGACACGGGCGTGTTCAACGAGAACTCGCGCATGCGCGTCGAGGCGAACCCGTACCCGGTGCAGATCGGCCGCACGTACCGGTGGCGCATCGAACGACGGGGCTCGAAGATCTCGTGGGCGATCGACGGTCAGCCGTTCATGGAGTTCGACGACCCGATTCCGCTCACCGGCGAGAAGCACAACCGCTTCGGCTTCTCGTGCTGGGAAGCGCAGCTGTACTTCGACAACCTGCGCATCGAACCGCTGAACTGAAGTCGGGGTGTCAGTCGGCGCAGGTCGGGCTCGGGTACAGCGTCGGCGCGGCGCACTCGGCGGCGCTGAAGCTGGCGCTGGTGACGTCTGCGGTGCCGAAGGTGGCATCGAAGCTGCCGTCGACGAGCTTCGTGGTGTCGAAGCGGCTGATGGTGAGCGTGCCCGTCGTGGCGACGCTGTCGCCGAACGCGAGGGTGCTCTGGCAGTTGGCGTCGAGCTTGAAGAACTGCAGGCTGGCGGTGTTGGGGCGCGAGCTCGCGGGGTCGACGGTGAACGTGCCGGTCGCGAGCGGCTGAAAGCTGAGCTTCACGAAGGCGCCGCTCTTGGGGAACTGGTTGGCGGTGAGCTTCGCGCAGAGGTTCGGGGTGTCGCTCAGCCAGACCTCGGCGCCCGATAGGAAAACGGCCGACTGAATCGGCAGCGCGTTGCCTTTGACGGTGCCGGTGAACTTGCCGGGGCCGCTGCTGCCGGCGCCACAGGCGACGACGAGGCTCGGCAGCATGAGGAGGACGCGTCTCATGCTGCCGAGCGTACTGCGTGCGGCTACTGGCAGTTGAAGTTGGTGTTGGTGACCTCGCAGTACTCGGCCGAGAAGCGGCCGATGATGTCTTCGCCACGGCCGTAGGTCGCATCGATGGTGCCCGAGGCGAACCCCTGGCGCCCGGTCTCGAGCTTGTCGATGGTGATGAAGCCGCTCTTCAGCAGCGCGTCCGAGTCGGGGATCGTGTTGTTGCAGTTCAGGTCGGTCTTGAAGAGGGTGCCCGCTGCGTAGCTGCCCGCGCGCTGCGGGGTGTTGGTGATGACGGTGTACTCACCGACGTCGGGCGCGAGCACCGCGCGATCACTCACGCTCAACACGGTGAGCATCAGTCCCTCGACCTTCTTGGGGGAGCGACCTGCGCGGAGCGTGCGGCAGACGTCCGGCTCGTCGGCGATGAAGATGGTGGCCGACACCATCTGACCGCTCTGGTCGAGGGTCGGCACGAACGCCGCGCTCTCGACAGGAATGGTCTTGCCGTCGCTGGTGCGGAGCGAGCCGGGGGCGTTGCAGGCGCTAACGAGGGTGACGAGGGAAGCGACGAGTGCGGTGCGGAAGGTCATTTGAGGCTCCTGTTGTGCTGCGGGGATGAGGAGCGACAGTTCAGCTTCCGTGCACACGGAACCCCGCGAAACCGCGTGAGCTGGTCCGGTCGGAGTCCGCTGCGCCGGACGGTTCTTCATTCCCCCAACGTGAATTCAGCCGGTTGCGTTGGTCGGCCACGTGAACTGCTGGGGTCCCGTTCCTTTCCCCAGGAGGTTCACAATGAATCGGATTTTCGGTGCGGTGCTGATGGTGATGACGGCTTGCTCGGGTGGCGACATGGGTCGCTGCTCACGAGACTCGCAGTGCCCGCAGGACGCGTTCTGCGATCGCGACACGGGCGTCTGTATTCGCGAGTCGGAGATGCGGAATGCGGGCGGGAGCGGCGGCGGCAGTGGGTCTGGCGGGTTTCCGTTCAGCGGTGGTCCCGGCGGAGGTTCAGCGTCCACCGCTCAGAATCGAGCTTCACTGCCGTGCAAGGTTGACTCGGAGTGTCCTAGCGGTCGTTGCGTCGATGGGATGTCGGACGTCTCTGTGACGGGTATTTGCGAGAACTCCTGCGGCTCAGATTCATCGCCGAGTCAGGCGATGTGCAGACAAGGCACCACGTGCGTGGCAGATCCTGCGTCGCAGAAATCCACCTGCATGCAGTTCTGCGAATCCGACGATGACTGTGACCCCGCACTCACCTGCGGGGTTCGCGCTGTCGCGGGCCCAACCAAAGGCAAGAGGGTCTGCATCAGCCAACTCCGCGGCAACATCGGGAGTGCGTGCAAGACGTCGTCAGAGTGCCACAGTGACTTGGTGTGTGACACGAGCGTTCCGGGCGGGTACTGCACGAAGCGTTGCGGTACCGGGCACGATGCCTGCGACTACCTTTCGGTGTGCCTGAAGCTGAGCGAAACCGACTCGTTCTGCATGAGCCAGTGCTTCAACGTCGGCAGCGCATGCAGCCGACCCGAGCAACGATGCCGTGCTTTGCAGGGCGAGACTTACGGGTTCTGCCTCTAAATCCCAAAGCGGGCGTGACGAGGGCCCAGCAATGGGCCCCGCTCCTCGCAGTCGAATCTCCCATGTACCGCAAGCTCCTTCTCGCCGTACTGCTCTGCTCGCTCCGCGCTTTCGCCGACTACGCGCCGGGCGCGTTCGTCACCGCGTACCACACCTCATGCACCCCCTTTTCGCCTCAGACCGAGGTGCTGGTCATGGCGCAGGCCGGCGTCTTTCACCCGCCGAACGACGTGCACAACATCGGCGAGGTCTATTACGTCGGCGTCACCGTCGGGACCGTGGGCATGAACTGCTCCGGCTACACGGGGGCGACGCTCGAGGTCTTCCTGCCTCCGAACACGCGGCCCGCGATCTCGGCGGCGAACCCGGTCACGTGCGGTCGGTCAGACAACGGCACCTTCGTGAACGTGCCGGCCGCCGACTGCCCGCAGGCGCTCACGGCCGGTTACCAGGGTGGCCTGATGCTGCCGAAGGTCTACACGATTCCCTACGCCACGACCTATTACGTGAGCGTGCCCGTCGTGAGCACGAAGCCGCTCAACGGCATCGCGTCGACCAATCACAAGGTGCGCTGGGGCGTGAACTCGATCTCGGCCGACGCGGCGTGGCTCTTCCCCGAGGCGCTGGTGATCGTGGCCGACCGGTTGCCGTCGTTCAACACGCTTCCCGCCGCGACGACCCTCGTCACCAAACGGGGCTTCCGCGCGGCCGCTGAGGTGCTGACGTGGTTCCGCACGGGCAAGGTCTTCTTCGACTGGGGCACGAGCGCGTCGTACGGCTCGAGCAGCTCGTTTCTCGAAATTCCCGAGGGTGAGGGCTTCTCCGCGTGGACCGAGTTCACCGACCTCGTGCCGGGCACCACGTACCACTGGCGCGCGCGCTTCGTGGCCGACGACGGCAAGGTGGCTTATTCGGCCGACCACGTCGTCACCACCCTGCCCCCGTCTCGGTTCGTGTTGAACGTCGTCAGCGAGACCGGGGGCTCGGTGACTCGCACGCCCGACGCGGCCGACTACGTCGAAGAGTCCGTCGTGACCGTCAGCGCGACAGCCCTCGAGGGCTACCGCTTCACCCGTTGGAAGCTCGACGGCGCGGCGGTCGGCACCAGCGCACAGATGACGGTCACGATGGACCGTGCACACGACGTCGTCGCGAGCTTCGAGGTCGTGCCGCCCGCCGAGATGCCGTCGATGCCGCCGCCGCCGACCATGATGCAGCCGCCGCCGTCGATGAACCCGCAGCAGCCGCCGCCGGCCCAGCCGGCCCCTCCGCCGTCGATGC
>JAEUJP010000356.1 GCA_016793725.1 Myxococcaceae bacterium
TGCCCACCGAGCCCACCCGCCCCGCCGAACCCCCCGCGGCCGCCCGCGCCGCCGTTGCCCGTCTCGACCCGGCTGCCCACCGCCGTCACGCTCGCGTTGAAGAGGAAGAGGCCGATCGACGCGCCGCCGCTCGTCCCGGGAAAACCGCCGGTGCCACCGCAGCCGCCCGCGCCGCCGCCGGCGCCCGCCCCGCCGTAGCTGTCGCAGTTGACCTCGCCGCCGCCACCGCCGCCGCCTCCTCCGCCGCCGTTGCCATGCCCGCCGGTCTGCCCACGCGTCGCCGTCGTCGAGAGCGCGTAGCCCGCAGACGAGATCGAGCCGAAGCTCGCGCCTGACGCTCCGTGCGCCGCCGTCGCGCCGACCGCGCCGGTGCCGCCCACGAACGTGAACCCCGGCACTGTGTCGCCGAGCCCATACGGCACGCCCTGACCCGGCGTCGTGCCGCCGGTGCCGGGCTCACCGGGGTTGCCGTCGTTCGCGCCGTTCGCCGGGGTACCTCCCGCGCCTCCCGGCCGGTTGCAGACCGTGTTCGTGCCGCCGGCCCCCGGAACCGGCGTCGGCCGGCTCGCGCACGCGAGGCTCGACGACTCGACGCCGGGGCCGCCGAGCTGCCCGGCTCCGCCCGAGGCGCCCATCGAGCCCGCCGCACCCGCCGCGCCGGCCGTGCCCGCCGCCGACCGAATCGTCACGCCCTCGAGCAGCACGTTCTGCGAGCTGGTGATGAACGCGCCGTACGCCGTCTGCCCGGTGCCGGCCGGCGACGTGCCGATGAACGACATCAGCTGCACGCGCGCGTTGCTGGCGCCCGTCATCGCGAGCGGCGTCACCACGCCGGTCACCGTCACCGCGTTCGCCGTCGCGCGCGCCCACGTCGCCGCGGCGTAGCCCCCGTAGAGCCCCTTGCCCGCCGGCACCTGCGCTTGCTCGGTGTACGTGCCGGCCGCGACGTAGACGTCTCGCCGGTTGCCCGTGACGGCCGCGACGAGCCCCGCCTGCACCGTGCGCTTCGGCGCCGCGCGCGTGCCGGGGTTCGCGTCGAGGCCGCTCGGCGACACGAAGATCGCGTTCGCCACCTCGCCGTCGATGCCGTCGCAGTTCACGTCTTCGAACGACAGGTCGGGGAAGTCGGTCGTCGACGTCGGAGTGCACTGGTACTCGCAGCCGTTCGACTGCACCCCGTCGAGGTCGATGAAGCCCGGCAGGCAGCTGCCCTGGCAGTTGCCTGCGACGCAGGTGCCGTTCGTGTTCGGCACGTCGCAGCGGCGGCCACACACACCGCAGTGCGCGTTCGTCACGATCAGATCGACCTCGCAGCCATCGGCGAACGAGCCGTTGCAGTCGCCATAGCCGCCGTTGCAGGCCACGATGCCGCAGGCGCCGCCGTCGCAGCCCGTCGTCGCGCGCGGCGCCGAGCAGACCACGCCGCAGAGGCCGCAGTTCATCGGGTCGATCTGCTTGTTCCACCCGTCGTCGACGACGGCGTTGCAGTCGTTGTCCTTCTCGTCGCAGACCTCGGTCACCGGAGCGCCGGGCGTGCACACCGGCGCAGTGCCCGCGTCGGTGCAGCCCGCGACGGTGCGGCGGCACTCGCCGACGCCGCAGGTCACGGCCGGCAGCTCTTCGTCGACCTTGCCGTCGCAGTCGTCGTCGAGGGCGTTGCAGACCTCGGCGGCGGGCTCTTTTGCCGAGCACGCCGAGTACACGGGGTGCTGACACGTCTTCACGCCCATGCAGACGCCGAAGCCGTTCATGCGCTCGCACGGCACGGTCTGGCCGTTCGTCTTCGGGGTGCACAGGCAGGTGCCGCTGACCGGCACACACTGCTTCTCGGCGGGGTCGCAGGTGAAGCCGTCGGGGCACTTGCCGTCGAACGAGCAGTCGCGGGCGCAGGCCTGCTGACCGGCGAGGGTGAGGCAGCGATCGCCCGGGTAGCCGCAGCTGGGGTCATCGATGCAGGGCCGGCACAGGCCCTCGCGCTCGGGGGCACAGCCGAAGCGGTCTGCACCGAAACGAACGCACACCTCGCTCGGGCCGCAGCCGTCGGCGCACTTCACCAGGCACAGCTGATCGAGCGCGATGCGCTCGCACAGGCCGCTCTGGCACTCGAGGTCGTCGTCACACTCGGCGCCGGCATCGCGGGGTACGATCACCGGGCTGGTGCCGCAGCCGCAGCCGCTGAAGGCCACGCCGAGCGCGACGAGCACCACGGTGGGCGTTATGTTGCCCGCCGTGGACCACGAAGGCGCCATCGTCGATCTGAAGAAGAAGCTCAACGCGGTGATCCTCGCCCACTACTACCAGGAATCGGAAATCCAAGATGTGGCCGACTTCGTGGGTGACTCCCTCGCGCTCGCACAGCAGGCGGCGAAGACGAAGGCCGACGTGATCGTCTTCTGCGGCGTGCACTTCATGGCCGAGACCGCGAAGATCTTGAACCCCGACAAGCTCGTGCTGCTGCCCGACCTCAAGGCGGGCTGCTCGCTGTCAGACCGGTGCCCGCCAGACCAGTTCAAGGCGTTCAAAGAGAAGCACCCTGGCGCGTTCGTCGTCAGCTACGTGAACTCGTCGGCGGCGGTGAAGGCGATGAGCGACGTCATCTGCACGAGCTCGAACGCGGTGAAGATCGTCGACCGCGTGCCGAAAGACCGGCAGATCATCTTCGGGCCCGACCAGCACCTCGGCCGCTGGGTCGCGAAGAAGACCGGCCGCGAGATGGTGCTGTGGCCGGGCAGCTGCATGGTTCACGAGATCTTCTCGGAGCGCGAAATTCTGCGCCTCAAGGCCGAGAACCCCGCGGCCGAGGTCATCGCCCACCCCGAGTGCGAGATGGCCGTGCTGCGCCACGCCGACTTCATCGGCTCGACGAAGGCGCTGCTCGACTACGCGGTCGCCTCGCCGAAGAGCACGTTCATCGTCGTCACCGAGGTCGGCATCATTCACCAGATGGAAAAACAGGCGCCGCAGAAGAAGTTCATCCCCGCTCCGCCCGACAACGGCTGTGCCTGCAACGAGTGCCCGCACATGAAGCTCAACACGATGGAAAAGTTGTACCTCTGCATGCGCGACAAGTCGCCGTCGCTCGAGCTGAACCCTCTGCTGCAGCAGGCCGCGCTCGCGCCCCTGCAGCGCATGCTGGAGTGGAGCTGATGTACCGCTTTCACGCCGTGCCCCGCTGGGTGCTCGACCGCGACCCGCGCGACAAGCGGGCGAAGCAGCCCGCGGCCACCGACCGCCTCGACCCCGACGTGCCGCAGACGCCTGACGCCGTCGACCGGGCGCTCGCCCGCGCCGAGTACCGCGGCGCGTTCGCGCTCGAGCACATCGCCGAGCTGCTCAACCGCGAGAAGGGGCCGGTGATGTTCGCTTCGCCGCCCGACGACCTGCCGGCGCTCCTGCGCACCGCCGACCAGCTGCTCACGCTCGCGCGCCAAGACGCCGGCGAGAAGGCGCGCGTGTGGCGCTGCGACTGCGGCACGCACTACGCCGTGCCGGTCGCGCTGATTCGCCCCGTCGCGATTCAGTGCGAGCGGTGCGGCCGCACGGTCGACTTCGAGATCGGCAAGAGCATCGGCGAGCAGAGCCTCGCCGAGCTGCACCAGAGCCACGTGAACGCCTACCGCCGCGGCATCGCCGACTTCTTTCGTGAAGCCATGGCGCGCGGCTGGCCGGTGCTGGTCTCGAACGAGTGAGGCGGTCGGTTCTCGACATCTTGCGCTGTACGAAGTGCAAGAGCGGCCGGCTCGAGCCCGAGCGTGAGGTCGCCGGCACGAAGATGTCGTTCGGGCCCGTGGTCTGCCTCGGCTGCGGCGCCCGCTTCCCCGTCGGTGAGGGCCTGCTCGACTTCGTCGGCGAAGACCGCGCGCCGCCGAAGGGGCTGCAGGGCCGGCTCGAGGCGGCGTGGTTCGCGCGCTCGTACGAGAAGTACGTGCGGCCGTCGCTCGAGCTCGTGCTCACGCGCGGCGGCTTCGATCGCGACAGCGAGTACCTGGTGTACCGCTCGCTCATCGGCAAGCCGAACGGCCCGGTGCTCGACCTAGGCTGCGGCACCGGCCTCTTCGCGCGGCGGCTCACCACCGAGCAGCTCGGCGTGCCGATCGTCGGGCTCGACGTCTCGAAGCCGATGATCGAAGAGGCGCTGGCGCAGGCGCGCGAGGCGTCGACCGACATCGACTTCATTCGCGCCGAGGCCCCGAGCCTGCCGTTTCAAGATGCGTCGCTCGGCGCGGTGCTGCAGGTGGGCTCATTTCACCTGATCGGCGATCTCGAGGGCACGCTGCGCGAGGTCGCACGCGCGCTGAAGCCGAAGGCGCCGTACATCGGCAGCGGCTTCGTGCTGCCGCCGTACACGCGCGCGGCCTACTCGGCGATGGGCTTTCACGCGCGCAGCGAAAACGAGCTGAAGCGTGCGGTCGAGGCGGCCGGGCTCGTGAAGTTCGAGCGGGTGCGCACGCCCCCGATGCTGATCTTCAGGGCCGAGCGGCCGGGTTGAACCTCAGATGAAGACGCCGGCGGTCGCGTCGTGACGGGCGTTCTTCGGCAGCTCCGTCTTGTGCGTCTCGCTGGTGTTCAGGCTGTCGAAGACCTTCGCCTTCGGCGCCTTCGCCTTCTCGGCCTTCTTCGCGGGGGTCGAGTTGAGTGACAACGCCTCTTCGACGCGAGACGACGCAAATGCCGGAATCGACATCGCCAGCACCGCCGCAACCATCACGTTCTTGAGCGCCATATTCACTCTCCCCTGCTAAGTGCGAGTGCCCCTTACACCCTGCCCGGGGCCAATTCAACTCGCATGACCCGCGACGTTCGCATCGAGCGCATTCTTTGGGGGGTCGCCCTGGTGCTGGGGGTGAGCCCGCTGTGGGCCACGAGCGAGCTGCCGCTGGTCGACCTGCCGCAGCACCTGCACCTCATCTCGGTGCTGCACCGGCTCGACGACCCCTCGACCCTCTTCCCCGAGCTGTTCGCGCGGCGCCCCGAGCTGACGCCGTACCTCGGCTACTACTACCTGGTGTCGCTGCTGAACTGGCTGTTGCCGCTCGAGCTCGCGAACCGCGTGTTCTTGACGGCCTACGTAGCGGGGCTGCCGCTCGCGCTCGCGTTTCTGCTGCGCAGCGTGAAGCGCCCGTCGTGGCCCGCCCTGCTCGCGGTGCCGTTCGCCTACGGCGACAGCTTCGCGTGGGGCTTCATCAACTACGTCTCGGCGCTGCCGCTCACGCTGCTCACGTGCGGCCTGTTCGTGCGAACGATTCAAGACGCGGCGAACCGGCGCCGCTGGGCCATCGGCCTCGGCGTCTCGCTCGTCGCGGTGCTGCTCTTTCACGTGCAGGCGTTCGCGTACCTCGGGGTCGCGCTGCCTTTTTTGCTGCTCACGACGAAGGGCGAGCTCGCGGGCCGCAAGGCCGCGGTCTTCGGGGTGCTGCCGGGCGTCGTCACGTTCATCGCCTGGGTGGGCCTGCGGCTCGGGCAGCCTGCCGAAATCGCGCCCGGCCAGCCGTGGAAGTCGTGGGGCCCGCTGCTCTCGAAAGAGAACCTCGCGTGGAAGCCGTTCGAGGCCAACCGCGCCGAGCTCGTGCCGACGCTGTCGAACATGTTGCCCGACGGCAGCGACCGGTTCGCGGTGCTGGCCGCCGTGCTCGTCGCCGCCTTCGGCGTGCTGGCCTCCGTGTGGAAGCTCGAGTTGAAGCAGAGCGTGCTCAAGCCCGTCGCGATCGTCGCAGCGCCGGCGCTGTTCACCCTGTGGAGCCGCGCCAGCAGCGCTCCGAACGAGCCCCTCGCCACCTCGCTGCTCGAGGCCTGGTCGCCGTGGGTGCTGCCGGTGATGATCGCCGTGCTCGCGGGCGGCGCCGCGCTCAGCTGGCTGAGGCCCTCTGACGAAGGTGAAGCGCCGGTCGAGCGCCTGCGCCTGCTCGGGCTCGCGCTCATCGCGCTCGTGCTCTTCTTCGCGCTGCCCTTCGATATTCGCGGGTACATGTACTACCTGAACACGCGCTACGCGCACCTCGCGGCCCCGCTGGCGCTGGCGTCGGTGCCGGCCGTGCTCGCAGCGAACCGCCGCGTGATGCTCGTCGGCGCCGCGCTCGTCGCGGGCCTCGCGGGCCTGATGCTGAGCCGCGGGTTCAGCCGCTTCGACGACGAGGCGAAGCAGCTCACGTCGCTCGTGGCCTACGCGGGGCCGAAGCCGCGCGTGATGGGCCTCGTCTACCAGACGGGGTCGCGCGCGGTGACGCACCCGGTGTACCTGCACGCGTCGACGGTGCTGGCGCGGCTCAACGGCGGCGTGACGAACTTCAGCTTCGCGCTGACGCCGCACTCGCCGGTGATGTACCGGGGCGCGCCGCCCCCCACCTTCCCCAGCGAGTGGCGGCCCGATCAGATGAGCTGGGAGAGCCAGGGTCGCTGGTACGACCACTTCATCGTGCGCGGGGCGCACCCGCGGCAGATTCTGGGGCAGCTGCTCGACAGCGAGCTCTACGTCGCCGGCCAGGCGGGCGACTTCTTTCTGGTGAAAAAACGATGACCGCACAAGAGGCCGAAGCGCTGCCCGAACCGAAGCTCGCCGAGGTGCTCGCCGCCGCGGTGAAGGCGAAAGACGCGTCGCTGCCCGAAGCGCTGGCGCAGTCGCAGAACAAGGCGGTCGCGCGCGCCGCGAAGAAGGCGCTGTACCAGCTCAAGTCGAGCGGTGTGGCGGTGGCGGCGCCGGCGGCGCCGAAGGGCGAGCAGCCGAAGATCTCGCGCGAGGTCGAAGCGCTGCCCGCGCTGCTCTCGGCGATCTCGGGGGCCGGCGAGCGCGCGGTGTTCATCGCGAAGCCGCGCGCCCAGGGCCCAGGCCTCGAGACGTACCAGGCCGTCGTGCACGACGAGGCGGGCCTCGTGCACCTCGAGCGGGGTGAGAGCACGCGCGGCAAGTACCGCCGCCACCTCGAAGAGCTGAAGAAGGGCGAGCCGCCGGTGCTGTACGTGCCGCTCGAGCGCGCGCTCGAAGAGCTCGGGGTCGCGTGGGGCGTGTCGCTCCGCACGAAGAGCCCGATGCCGCAGGGCGCCGAGCAGGCGCTGAACCGTCTCGGCGTCGCGCTCGTCGATGCGTGGCCGGCGATCGCGCGCGAGCCGAAAGAGCCCGCCCTCGAGGCGCGCGGCGCCTCGCTGCACGACGAGCGCGAGATTCAGGGCTGGGTGCCGGGCGAAGATCACCTGAAGCTCCTGGCGCTGCGGCTCGACGAGGTCGCGGCGTCGCCGCTGCAGCTGAGCGAGGCACAGAAGCGCGAGCAGCGCATGCAGAAGGCGGCGCTGACTGCGGCCGAGCTGACGGCCGAAGAGCGCAAGATCTACGCCCACCGGCTGTGGCGCATGGCCGAGCTGTTCGAGGCGAGCGGCCGCGAAGAGAAGGGCCACATCGCGCGCGCCGAGGCGCGCCTGCTCGCAAACGAGCCGAAGGCGCCGTCGCGCTTCCTCGAGCGGCTGTTCGAGAAGGTGGTGCGCATCGCCGAGCAGAGCGCTCCGCCGCCCGAAGGTGCGCCGCTCGAGGCGCCGGCGCCGAAGACGTCACCGGGCGGTCTCATCGTGCCGTGACGCACCGCGCCCATTAACGATCGCGTCGTGGAGTCTTCGACGCGATCGCCTGGGCTGGCGGCGCCCCTGCCGCAGGGGCTGGCCGCGCCGCAGTTCACCCTGCCCGTGTCGCCACGCCTGACGACGTCGCTCGGCGACTGGCTGGGCGCGCCGGTCGTGCTCGTCTTCTACGCGGCCGACTTCTCACCGGTGTGCAGCGACGAGCTGCTCGAGCTCAACGCGCTGATGCCGATGTTCACGCGGCGCGGCGCGCGGGTCTTCGCCATCTCGGTCGACAGCGTATGGAGCCACCTCGCCTACGCGCGACAGCGGCCGCTCACGTTCCCGCTGCTGTCGGACTTTCACCCGAAGGGCGCCGTCGCGAAGGCCTACAACGCGTGGTGCGAGAGCGACGGCACGGCCGAGCGCGCGCTGTACGTCATCGATGCCGAGGGCCGCATCGCGTGGAGCCACCGCTCACCCATCAACGTGAACCCCGGCATCGACGGGGTGCTCGACGCGCTCGATCGGCTCGGGCGCTACGACCCACATCTGGAGGCCACATGAGCTCGCTGCACACCCCCGTCTCGAGACGCGACCACCTCGAAGGCTCGCGGTACGCGCGGGTCGTCATCGTCGAGTACGGCGACTTTCAATGCGGCCGCTGCGGCGAGGCCTACTGGGAGCTCAAGCGCCTGGTGCACGCGTACGTGCCCGAGCTCGCGCTGGTGTGGCGCCACTTCCCGCTCAGCCGGCTGCACCCGCACGCGCTGGCCGCGGCCGAGGCGGCCGAAGCGGCGGCGAGCCAGGGGCGGTTCTGGGAGATGCACGACCTGCTGTTCGAAAATCAGGAAGATCTCACCCCCGACGCGATCTTCTCGTACGCCGACGAGCTGGGCCTCGATCTGTCGACGTTCGTGCGCGAGACGCTCGAGCACGGGCACCGCGAGCGCATCGAGCGTGACGTTCTGGGCGGCACGCTCAGCGGGCTGGCCGGCACGCCGGGGCTGTTCGTGAACGGCCAGCTGATCGAGCGGGCGTCGCTGAGTCAGACGGTCGACGTGCTGCTGGGCGGCGGCGCAGCAGCGACGCCCTGAAACTGCGGGTGCCCCAGCACGCCGCGCTCGACCGTGGCGTCGAGCAGCTGGCCGTGCGGAGCCTTCGACGTCGACCGCTGCCACCGCTCGAGCCAGCGCGCGCCGAGGGGCTTCTCGAGCAGCTCGAGCCGGGTCGCAGCGACCGTGGTCTCGCCACGCGTGCCCGTCGACGGGCCGGCGCCGACGAACCACCCCGCGAGCAGCAGCGCGACCCGCGTGCCGGTCGCGGCGCTGTAGGTGGCGAGCGTGCAGTCGGCCGCGGCGCGCGCCTTGAGCTGCCTGAACCAGTCGACCGTCCACAGCTCGGCGTTGTTCGCGGGCGAGTACGGGTCGTGGAAGATGACGTCGAAGGGGCCGTCGGGCAGGCAGGCTCGGGCGTCGCCGCGGTGCAGGCGCCAGCGCCCTTCCCACACGCCGTCGCGCAACAGCACGTCGGCCATCGCGCGCCAGGCGTCGAGGTACACGAAGCCCTCTTTGAGGGCGAGCTCGAGCGCGCTGGTGTCGTGCTCGAGGCTGATGACCTCTTTCGCGCCGTGCTCGAGGGCGGCGATGGCGTTCGCGGCGGCGCCGAGGCCGATGTCGAGCACGCGCGAGCCGGGCTTCACGAGCGCGCCATAGAGGCGGTTCGCCTCTTCCCACGGGCCGACGGGGTGCATGACCTCGCCGTGGCCGCGGTGGCGAATCGCGCGCTCACCGGTCTTCAGCTTCACGACCTCGACGTCACCGAGCTTCGCGTTGGCGATGGGCATGGGCTGTTTGGTCTTGGGCGCGACGGCGGCCTTCAAGAGCTTCACCTCTTCGTCGAAGCGGCCCTGCACGATGGCGTCGCGCATGCGCTTCATCAGCACCTGGTAGTGCCGCAGGTTGTGAACGCCGAGCAGGCGCACGCCGAGCGCGTGGCCGCCGCTGACCTGGTGCTGCACGTACGCGCGGCTGTAGTGGCGGCAGGTCGAGCAGTCGCAGGTGGGGTCGAGCGGGCCCTCTTGAAACCGGTACTCGGTGCGCGAGAGGCGCAGCTGGCCCTCGAAGGTGTAGGCGTAGCCCTGCTGCGACATCTTGGTGGGGATGATGCAATCGAACATGTCGACGCCGCGCGAGACGCACTCGACGAGATCGATGGGGGTGCCGACGCCCATGAGATAGCGGGGGCGGTGAGGCGGCAGCTGCTTCGCGGTGTGGCCACACATCGCGTAGAGCACGTCGCGGGGCTCACCGACGGCGAGGCCGCCGATGGCGAAGCCGTCGAAGGGGTGCTGGGTGAGAAAACCGGCGCTCTCGTCGCGCAGCGACTCGAAGGTGCCGCCCTGAACGATGGCGAACAGCGACTGGGTGCTGCCCGGCTTCTTGCGGTGGGCCTCGAGAGAGCGCAAGGCCCAGCGGTGGGTGCGCTCCATGGCGTCTTGGGTGGCCTCGAGCGAGCTGGTGCTGTCGATGCAGACGTCGAGCACCATCATGATGTCGCTGTCGATCGCCTGCTGCGTGGCGATGCTGACCTCGGGGGTGAGCACGTAGTGGTGGCTGTCGTGCGGGTTCTTGAAGGTGGCGCCGTTCTCGGAGACGTGGCGATCGTGGGCGAGCGAGAAGATCTGATAGCCGCCCGAGTCGGTGAGCACGCCGCGCTGCCAGTTCATGAAGCGATGAATGCCGCCGAGCTGCTCGAAGACGCGCGGGCCGGGCTTGAGCAGCAGGTGGTACGTGTTCGAGAGCAGAATCTGGGCGCCGCACTCGCGGGCCTCGTCCATCGTGTGGTGGCGGAAGCCGGCGTGGGTGGCGACCGGCATGAACGTCGGGGTCTCGAAGACGCCGCGGCGCGTGTGGAGCAGCCCGGCGCGGGCGCCGGTGGCGGTGGTGGTGAGGAGCTCGAAGCGGACGGCCAAGGGGCGACGCTTCTAGCACCCGGTGGAGCCGAACCCAGCCCGCTGTTGCCAGCCCGCACGCAGTTCCCCAGCCCCAGCCCATCAACCCGCCCCTTCCCGTTCCCCTTACCGAGCTGCTGGGAAGGGGAATGGGAAGGGACACCGTTCAGCGGCTGGGGCTCGGGAACTGCGGGCTCGGGAACTGCGGGCTGGAGCACTGCGGGCGGGTAGCTGCGGGCTGGGCTCAGCCCTTCTTCGGCTTCACCGCTGGCGTCAGCGGCTCGGTGACCGTGTTCTCTTCGCCCCACTCCTGGCTGGGCTGACCCGCACGAATCTTCTGCAGGTTGTACGGCACGGTCGGCTGCCGCGACGCGTCGGCCGGCTCGAGCGCGGGCCGCACGTTCGTGGCCTCCATGCCGGGGTAGGCGGGGTCGGTGATCACCTTCGATCGCACCGTCGGCGGGCTGCCCTCGAGCGCAGTCTTCGACAGCTTCTCTTTGAGCACCTTCACCTCGGCCTTCAGCGGCTCGAGCTGGCCGTGCAGGCCGCGCGCGATGTTGCGCGCCTCGTCGCGCTCCCCAAGCGCCTTGGTCGCCGCCTGCTGCAGCTGCCGCGCGAGCGCCCGCGCCTCGTCGCGCTCTGCCGCGAGCGTCGCCGCCTGCGCCGAGGTATCGCCCGCGCTCGTGATCTCGTTCTGCAGCTCGGCCGCGCGCCCCGTCGCCGCCCGCAGGTCGGCCTCGAGCTGCTCGACCTTCGCGCGTTCGTCGAACATCGCCGACTCGGCGGCCAGAAGACGCGCCTGCAGATCGCTCGCGCCGGTCGCGGCCTCGGCGAGCTGGCGCTGGAGCTGAAGCTCGAGCTCCGAGATGCGGGCGTCGTGCCCCATCGCGGCGGTCTCGAGCTCCGAGATGCGCGCGTCTTTTTCTGCGGTCGCCGCTTCGAGCCCGGCCACCTTCGCCGCCTCGCCCGCCTGCTGCTCCAGCTCGGCGATTCGCGCGTCCCTCTCGGCCGCCAGCGCCGCCTGCCGCTGCTCGAGCTCGGCGATGCGCCCGTCTCGTTCGCCCGCCGCCACTTCGAGCCCGTCGATCTTCGCGGCCTGCTCGGCAAGGCGCGCGTCTTTTTCGGCGCCTGCGACCTCGAGCTCTGACACGCGCCCCGCCGCCTCACCCTGCCGAGCGAGCTGCCCCTCGAGCTCGACGAGCTTCGCCTCGAAGGCGAGCAGCTTCACCTGCAGCTCTTCTTTCGCCCCGTGCTCACCGCTGAAGCGCCCCTCGGCGTCGCTCACGCGCGCATCGGCGGCCAGCAGCTTCTCTTCGGCCTCGCGCACGCGGGAGTCTGCGGTCGCCGCACGGTCTTCGGCTTCCTTGAGCTTCGCCTCGGCGGTCAGCAGGCGCTCGTCGGCGTCGTCGCTGCGCACGCGGGCCGTCGCGAGATCGAGCGCCAGCGTCTGCGTTCTCGCCTCGTGATCGGCGACCGCGGCCTTCAAGGCGTCGAGCTCGGCCTGCAGCTCGTTGCGCGTGCGCTCGCGGTCGGCCAGCGCAGCCAGGCGCCCTTCCCGCTCGACCTGGGTCGCCGTGTTCGCCTCGTGGAGCTTTCGCTCGAGCTCGTGGGTCTCTTCAGAGCCCGACGCCTCGACCGCCTTCAGCTGCTCGGCGAGCGCGGCCGCCCGATCGCGCGCTTCATCGCGCGCCGTGACGACCTCGGCCAGCACGTCGGCCTGGTGCAGCTCGAAGCGCACGAGCGCGAGCTGCGCCCGCACCAGCTCGGCCTCGAGCTCGAGCCGCCTCACGTCGCCGTCGAGCGCCGCCGCGTGCGTGCGCCCCGCATGCAGCCGCTCGAGCGCCGTGAGCCGCGGCTGCCCCGCTGCGTCGAGCTCGACCGCCACCTTCAGCACCCCGACGTTCGGCGCGTGAACGGTGACGCCGACGTGCCGATCTTCGACGGCGAGCCCGACGTCGGTGTCTCGAGCGCTCGTGATGCCCATTGAGCCTCATGTTGCCTGCGAAGGCGGCGTGCGGCCAGATATGGTGCCCCCGACAGACATGCACACATCTGCCCTCATTCTGCTCACCCTGACCGTCGACCCCAATCAGAGCGGGCCGCTGAGAGACCTCGGCGCGTTCGAAGAGGCGTACCAGTTCGAGTGCAACGCCCCGTGGGCGGTGATCGAGCAGCCGACGGCGGTGAAGTACGGCGGGTTCATCTACGACTACTCGGGCAGCTGGGTGAAGGTGCGCCGCGAGGCCAACGCGAAGGGCACGACGAAGCTCGGGCTGCTCGCGGGCATCAAAGATCTCGAGCCCGAGACCCAAGAGACGCTGAAGCGCTTCTTCGCCGAGTTCGAGAAGCAAGA
>JAEUJP010000359.1 GCA_016793725.1 Myxococcaceae bacterium
TGCTTCAGCGTGAGCTTCGTACCGTCGCCTTCGGGCACGAACGTGACCTCGAGGCGCGAGTCGGGCGACCCGTCGGGAAACTCAGTGGTGAGCCACGTCTGCACGATGCGGCTGTGTGGTGCCGTGTCGAGCGTGCGGCCACTGATGTAACCGTCGAACGCGGTGAACGAGCCATCGGGTGCCACCGTGGCGGCTTCGCCGCTGGTCATGAGGGAGTGCTCGTCGGCGTCGAGCCACGCGTTGAAGACGCGCTCGGGTCGCGCGGGAATCAGTCTTGACACTTCGATGTTTTCGCTCATTGCCCCTCCAGGGTCTTTTCAAGCGTCGCGAACTCTAACCATAATCGCCCGTAGATGATCGGCTTCGTCGTTTTGTGCGCGCTGCTCGCAGCGCCCCTCGGCTCACCGGGGCAGCCCCCCGGAAAGCACGCAGAAGAGCGCAAAGCGCTCGAGCGCGCGCTGTTGAGCGTCATCGAACGTTCACCCCTCAAGAACGCTCGCATCACCGTTCAGATTCGCAGCCTCGATGACGGCAGCGTCATCTTCTCGCAGCATCAAGACGAGCTGCTGAACCCGGCGTCGAACGTGAAGCTGTTCACGGCGGCGGCGGCGCTCGCGCGGCTCGGGCCCGACTACCGCTTCGACACCGAGTTTCTCACCGACAACGAGTCGCGTGAGAGCATCTTGAAAGACGGCAAGGTGAAGACGTTGTTCGTGCGCGGCAAGGGTGACCCGAGCCTGACGACCGAGCGGCTCTATGCGGCGGTCTCTGACCTGCTCCACTTCGGCCTGAAAGAGGTGACGGGCGACATCGTGCTCGACGAGTCGTACTTCGACGGCGAGCGCGAGCCGCCCGGCTACGACCAGGAGCGCGGCGATCGTGCGTACCTCGCTCCGACGGGCGCGCTGTCGCTGAACTGGAACTCGGTGGGCGTGTTCTTGCGGCCGGGGCCGAACATCGGTGCGGCGGCGGTGGCCGAGATGGAGCCCGCGAGCGACTACTTCGTCGTCGAGAACGACGTGCTGACCGGAAACAAGACGCAGCGCCGGTTCAACGTGACCAGCAGCATCGACAAAGACCGGGCGCACCAGAAGATCGAGATCGACGGGTACGTGCCCTTCGAGAAGGGCAGCTGGTCGGTCAACAAGCGCATCGAGCTGCCGCCCCTGTACCTGGGCCACACGTTGAAGCAGCTGCTCGCGCAGCGCGGCGTGAAGGTGAAGGGGCGCATTCGGGTCGGGCAGGCGCCGTTCAACGCGAAGATCTTGACGGTGCACCAGAGCGAGACGCTCGACATCGTGCTGAAGAAGCTCCAGAAGTTCTCGAGCAACTTCGTCGCGGAGCAGCTGATCAAGGTGCTCGGGGCCGAAGGGCGCGGGGTGCCCGGCACGCACGCGAACGGCATCGCGGTGGTCGAAGAGTTTCTCGACCGCGAGGTCGGCATCAAGAAGGGCACGTACGTGATGCGCAACGGCTCGGGTCTGAACGACACGAACCGGTTCAGCGCAGCGCAGGTGAACGTGATGCTGAAGTACATGTGGGACCGCTTCCCCCTCGCGCCCGAGTACCTGTCGGCGCTCGGCATCGCGGGCAAAGACGGCACGCTCAAGTACCGCTTCGAAGGCACCGACGCCGTGTGGCGGCTGCGGGCGAAGACGGGCACGCTCGAGAACGTCTCGGCGCTCGCGGGCTACGTGCAGTCGGTGGGCGGCGAGAAGTTCGTGTTCTCGGTGATGGCGAACGATTTCCCGGGCCGGGCGTCGACGGTGGTGGCGCACATCGATGCGGTCGGCGCGGCCGTGGCGGCGATCGGCGCGACGGGGGGCCCGTCGGCCGTCATCGCGGCGATGACGCCGGCCTCGGTGGTCGGCACCGAAGAAGAGCTGCTGACGCGGCTCAAGACGTACGCCGAGATGGGCGCGAAGGCCGAGAAGCGCAACGCGCCGTTCTTGCGCACGGCGTGGCGGGCCGAAAAAGACCCCGCGGTGCGCGCGGCGATCGCCGATGCGCTCTACCAGTCTGACCCGCGCGAGTGGGCGAACGCGCGAATTCTGCTCGACACGGTGGCGCCGGGTGAAGACGTGTTCGGCCGCCTGCGCCGCGCGGCGCGCAAGCTGAACCTCGAGGTGCCGACGGTGGCGCCGGTCATCGAGCTCGCTGCGAGCGGCAACGCCGAGGCGCTGCAGCGGTTGTTCGAGCTCGTGCGCGTGGCCGAGGCGACCGATGATCAGAAGCTGAAAGACGACCTGGCCGATGCGCTCGCGGCGATCGGCAACGAGGCGACGAACGAGATGCTCTATGCGTTTCGTGTGGCGCCGCAGCGCGAGTCGGAAGCGGCGCTCGACGCGATGGCGCACGGCCTGGTGCGCGCGGCGCAGCCCGACGCGCCGTGGTGGGCGGGGCTGAAGGCGGCGCAGGGCTCGCTCGACCCGCGGGCCGTCGAGGTGGCGCGCACGGTCGAGACGGTGCTGTCGCTCAAGATCGCCGAGGCGAAGGCGGTGACGCCGGTCGATGTGGCGAGCCCTCCGCCGGCGGCGCCTGCGAAGCCCGCGTCGAGCGCGGCGCCCTCGCCGGGCGGGTGACGCGCGGGTCACGGGGCGACGAAGGTACGCCGCGCCGCCGACGGCTTGATGCTCAAAGCCACTGGCCTTCGTAGCGGCAGCGGTCGCCGCCGTGGCGCCGGCACTTCGTCTCGCGCACGACGACGGCCTTGCAGCCGGTGGCCTCGAGGTAGGCGCGCACCCAGCCGCGCAACGTGACGCAGAGCACCTCGTGCGGAGCGGCGAAGTCGTGCACCTGAAATGCGATCGACCTGGGGCCGAGTGACTCGGTCTCGGCGCGGCCACTGTCGTGGTACATGTTCCAGACCTTCGACGCCTTGCCGAGAATGTAGTCGGGCGAGCCGAGGCGAATGAAGATGCGGAGCACGGTCGAGAGGTTCGCGGTGGCGGCCTGGTGCCCGAGCTTCGAGACGAGCTCGAGGTCGCCGGCGCCGCAGATGCGGTCGGCGACCTGCATGAGATCGACGAAGGTCTCGAACGGGTACCAGCCGGTGGCGAGCGGGTGAACGTCGAGCAGCTCTCGCGTCTGGGGGGTGACGCTCTTGCTGACGGCGGGCCAGGTGTCGGCGTGGTTCGCCTTCAGGTAGTTGATGCGCGGGATGAACGCGCTCCCCCGGATCTTCGGCATGTTTCGTTTGCGATGTTCGCAGAGCGCACGTTCACTATGAGGACGCCCTGAGGCAGCGCGTGCGTTCGCGAGTTCCCTCGCGGGCGTAGCGGAATTGGCCGCGTCGCCAGTAGTGGGCGGAGCGGCCGCCTCTTCGTCGTGTTCGTTGGATGGCTTCATAG
>JAEUJP010000368.1 GCA_016793725.1 Myxococcaceae bacterium
CGACGGCTACCCGCACCACGACCCGAAGCGCCCGCAGAGCCCGCGGGCCGTGCGCGCCCTCGCCGCCGAAGGCCTCGAGTGGGCCCTCGGCCGCCCCGTCTCGAAGTCCCAGCTGAAGCTCATCGAGCGCTGCACCGCCGAGCTGCCGATGACCGGGCGCCTGCTCCACGTCGTCGGCATTCCCCACCGGCTCGGCGACGACCTCCGCATCGGAGCCATCCTCCCCTGCTCAGACGTCGAGCGCTGGCTCCGCGCCGTCGGCTGGCCCGGCACGAAGGCGCAGCTGCGCGAGCTCTTCCGCCTCGTCGGCTTCACCAGCGGCTTCATTCACGTGCAGGTCGAGCTGAACGAGACCATCGGCCCCAAGCTCGCGCTCGACTTCAACATCGCTCAAACCCCGAACGACCCGCGCTGGGCGCCCTTCGGCAAGCGCATCGTCGAGTCGTGTGGCGCCGACCCCGAGCGCGTGAGCGCCGCGCTCTCGTGGGTCGGCTCGCGCCGCGTTCGCCTGCCGAGCGACGAGCTGCCCGCACGCCTCGACCAGCAGCTGTTCTTCAAGGTCACCTCGAGGCCCGACGGCCTCGAGGCCAAGGCGTACCTCTGCTTTCACCCTCGCTACTCGCTGCTCTAGACCAGCGACGGCACGAACTGCCGCACCCACGCCGCCGGCCTCACCACCCCGCGCGCTTCGAACCACCGGCTCGCAGCGCCCTGCCGCGTCGCATCGCCCGAGAGCTCGCCGAGCCGGTACTCGACCGACCACGCCCACTGCGCCATCTCGGCGGCCTCGTACGCGGCCCGCGCCTGCTCGAGCTGCTCACGCCCCTCGCGCCCCTGCGACTCGAGCGCCGCGGCACAGCCGGCCAACATCTCGGCGTGCACGCGCGCATCGACCCGTGCTTCCTGCGCGAGCCCCTTCGCCAGCGCGCGCGCCTTCGCGAGCCGCGCCGGGCCGCGCGCGCTCAGGTGAACCACCCCCTTCAGCGCGTTGAGCTCGACGCGCGACAGCGTCAGCCGGTGAATCTGTATCTGTTTCATCTGTGACCACTCGCGCTCGAGCCGCTCGCCGGCCTCTTCGGGGCGCCCGTCGTACAGCTCACACAGCGCCTCGAGCCGGGTCGCGTGGTAGTGCTGAACGGTGTAGCCGACACCCTCCCACTGGCCGAGCAGCTCGCGCGCGTAGCGGCTGGCTGCCTCGCGCTCGTCTCTCGCGACCAGCCACGGCACCACGAACGAGGCAGCCACGTTCTGCGTGTAGAGGTCGCCGCGGTCGGCCGCGCTGCGGCCCCACTCGAGCGCGTCTTCACCCATGCGCCGAACCTCGCCCGACGGCTCGAGCGCCTTGAAGCGCACGCCGAGCCCCATGTCGATCTCCCACGCGACGCCCGTGCACCTGCTCTTGAGCAGCTCGACGCCGCTCTCGGCCCAGCCGCGCGCCTGCCCCCAGCGCCCCTCGCCGGCGATCTCAGAGAAGCCCTTGAACACCAGCACCGTGCCCTCGAGCCGCGGGTCGGCGAGCTCGCCGGCCAGCTCGGTCGCGCGCTCGAAGCAGCGCTCACCCAGCTTCTTCAGCGGCCCGCCGAGCGTGATGAGCGCCGCGCCCTGCATCGCGAGCGCACGCACCAGCCGGCCCGGGTCGCCCAGCTTCAGCGCGCGGTTCAGCGCGCGGAACAAGAAGTCGACGCCCTGCATCGGCATGATCGCGCTCAGGCCGCGACCCACCACCCAGCACACGTCGGCTGCGAAGGCCTCGGTCTCGGCGAACGTCGTGCGCGTCGCGCGCGAGAGGTCGCTGAAGCGAAGGCGCAGCAGCTCCTGCGCGACCGACACCGACGCACGCCACGGGGCCGGGTGAAACGGCTCGCCCGACTCGCGCGCGAGCGGCAGCAGCACCTCGACGCCCCGCTTCACCTGCCCCGACGTGAGCAGCGCCTCGACCGCCGAGAGCTTGAGCGCGCGCTGCTGCTCGATGGGCGCCGCGACGGCCGCGTCGAGAAACACGCCACCCGCCGCCGCGCCGCGACCCGCGTTGAACAGCGCCCGGCCCATCAGCGCGAGCAGCCGCGGGCGCTCGGGAACCTGCTCACCGCCGAGGTCGAGCGCACGCCGGCACATCGCCGCCGTCTGCTCGAACGCCAGCGCCGCGAACGCCGCATCGGCTGCGCGGGTCGCATGCCGTGACGCCGCCGCGAGGTCACCGGCACCTTCGCAGTGAATGCTCAGCACGCTCGGGTCGGTCGCGGCGCTCTGCTCGAGCGTGACGGCGAGCGACTTGTGTATGCCTTTGCGCGCGTCGGCGCTCAGCCCGCGCAGCACGCTCTGCCTCAGCCGGTCGTGGTACAGCTCGACCGCGTCAGACCGCCGGGGCCCGCGCGTTCGCACCAGCGACTCCGAGCGCAAGACCGAGAGCACCTGGTGCGCGTCTGTCGCGCCGGCCGCGCTGACCGCGAGGTCTTGCTCGGCCAGCCGCCCGGCCACCGCGATCACCTCGACCACCCGCTGCACCTCGGGCGAGAGCCGCGTAATGCGGCGCCGCACGACGTCGTCGAGCGCCACCACCGGCTCGCGGGTCTCTTGCCGCGCCAGCTCACCGATGAAGAACGGGTTGCCGTCGCACTCCGCGACGATCTGGGCGCAGCGCGCGTCGTCGGCATCGGGCACCAGCGTGCGCACGAGCCGCGTCGCGTCTTCAGTCGAGAGCGGCGCGACCTCGAGCAAGACGTCGTCGTACGGGCGCAGCGCGGGCGCGACCTCGAGCGCCTCGACGAACGGCGACCTCTCGTCGCCCCGATAGCCGAGGACCACGAGCAGGCTCAAGGCGCCGGGCGGCGAGAGCAGCTCGACCAGCAGGCGCGCGCCGTCGACGTCGCCCCAGTGCACGTCGTCGAGCGCGAGCACCAGCGTGCGGTCGCCGGCCCGCTTCGCCACGAGCCGCTTCACCGCCGCGAACGCGCGCAGGCGGTCTTCACCGTCGCCGCTCGAGGCCGAACGCCCACGCGGCGCGAGCGAGGGGAAGAGGCGCGCCGCGAGCGCCAGGTCGGGGTCTGACGAGGGGCCTGCGCCCGTCTGCTCGACGAGCTGCTCGATGGCCGAGTCGAGGCCCTGGTAGCCGCCCGACTCCCACTCGTAGCAGCGCCCGCGCAGCACCAGAGCGCTCTCGTACTTCTTCACGCGCGCGACGAACGCGTCGAGCAGCGCCGACTTGCCCGCGCCCGACGCGCCGACGAGCCGCACCAGCGCCGGGCAGCCCGACGCGACACCGCGCAGCCGCTCTTCGAGGGCGGCGAGCTGCCCCGCTCTGCCGACCAGCGGCGCCTTCTCGGGCTGGGGCGCCCGCGCAGAAGGGTCGAAGCACTGCAGCGCGGCGTCGGCCCCGGCGCGGCGCGCGGGGTCGGGCTCGAGCAGCGCGAGGCACAGCGCCGCGAGATCGTCTGGCGCGTCGGTCAACGGAGCGGGCGCGAAGCCCGGCTCGAGCACGTCGTACGGGTCTTCGAACGGGGCGCGGCCGGTGAGCGCCTCGTAGAGCAGCACGCCGAAGCCGTACCAGTCTGCGGCGGGCCCGACGTCGCGGCGCGCGAGCTGCTCGGGCGAGCTGTAGCGCGGCGTGCCCTGTGCGCCCATCGTCGAGCGGGTCATGCGCGCGTCGAGCGCGATGCCGAAGTCGAGCACGACGACGCGGCCGGTCTGCTCGACGAAGATGTTCGCGGGCTTCAGGTCGAGGTGCAGCACGCCGCTCTGGTGCAGGGCGTCGATGGCGCGGGCGAGCTGCGCGAACTCGTCGCGGAGCCGCTCGAGGTCGCGGCGGGGCTCGAGGCGGGAGCCGGTGAGCAGCTCCATGGTGAAGTACCACTCGTCTTCTGCCTGCGTGAGCTCGTAGAGGCGAACGACGTTCTCATGGCGCACGCTGGCGGCGGCGCGGAACTCGCGCTTCAGCGCCTGGCTCGCGGCGGGGTCGAGCTCGGGCAGCGTCTTGAGCGCGACGCGGAGCGACCGCTCGGCGTCGACGGCCTCGTAGACGACCCCGTTTCCGCCCCGGCCCAGCTCACGGATGATCTCGTACGGCCCATACCGACGACCCATCGTCGCGCCGCTTCGTAGCAGAGATTGCATTCGCAGACGGCGATCGCATTCGCACGCTGATCGGGCCGGCCGGCGCGCCAAGGGTGCGACCGCGCTGGGGTTGGAATCGACCCGGCGCTGGCTGGCGCCTTGCTGAGTGGGGCGGCCGTGCCTGCGCCCGACCTGACTGCTGCGTTCAACGTTCTGATGGAGCTGTTCGATCGACCCATGGTCCTGCTCCGAGGCCGAGACGTGGTGTGCGCGAACCAGCTCGCGCAGCCATTCTTGACCGACGGCTTCGGGCGCGACCCGTGGCGGCTCATCGATGCGGGCCGAAGCGTCGCCGAGCCGCTGACGGTGGCGGTGCGCGAGGGGCCGAGCCAGCGACCGACGCTCGCGCGGCTGGCCGGGCAGTGGCGGCTGACGCAGCGCGAGTGTGAGGTGCTCGAACGGGTGGCTGCCGGCGCGTCGAACAAAGACATCGCGAACGACCTCGACTGCAGCGAGCGCACGGTCGAGGTGCACGTGTCGCGGCTGCTCGCGAAGAGCCACACCACGAAGCGCACCGAGCTGCTCGCGCGGTGCTGGGCGCTCGGCGCAGAGCTCGATTCCGGGGGGCAACGACGATGAAGGTGCATGCAGCGGTGGTGGGGCTGTTGCCGGTGTTGGCGGCGGCGGCTCCGTTCGAGTTCGTGGCGAAGTACAAGACGCTCGACGGGAAAGACGGCTTCAGCTTCCCGGTCGACGACGCACCCGGCGTGCGGCTCATGTACCTGCCGCCGTACTCGCACGACCTCAACCCCATCGAGCCCGCCTGGGCGCTTCAAAAACAGCACGTGCGCAAGCACGCTCCGCGAACCAGCACCGATCTCGTTCGCGTCGCGCACCGCGCTCGCCGTCGCGTCACCGCTCGGCACTGTCGAGGCTGGTTCTCGCACTCGGGCTACACGGTCAACTCAAGCGATCG
>JAEUJP010000404.1 GCA_016793725.1 Myxococcaceae bacterium
CTCGAAGCACCACCGCACCGCCAAGGGGGTCTGGCTCGTCAGTTACAAGAAGAGCAGCGGCAAGGCCCGGCTCGACTACGAGGCCGTCTGCGAAGAGCTGGTCTGCTTCGGCTGGGTCGACAGCCGGCCGGCGAAGCTCGACGCCGAGCGGTCGATGTTGCTGTGCACGCCGCGCAAGCCGAAGAGCGCCTGGTCGAAGCCGAACAAAGACCGGGTGGCGAAGATGACGGCGGCCGGGAAGATGGCGCAGGCAGGGCTCGACGCGGTCAGCGTGGCCCGGCAGAACGGCCGCTGGAGCGCCCTCGATGCGGTCGAGCGGCTCGAGGTGCCCGCCGACCTGGCGCGCGCGCTGGCCGCGCACGACGGTGCCCAGGGCCACTTCGACGCCTTCCCCCGGTCGGCGAAGCGCGGCATCTTGGAGTGGATCGCGCAGGCGAAGAAGCCGCTGACCCGCTCGGGGCGCATCGCCGAGACGGCGCGGCTCGCAGCGCGCAACCTGCGGGCGAACCAGTGGCCGCGCGCCACCTCGTCTGTCGAAATCAAGAAGGCTCGCGGCTCATGAGGTCAAACCGCGACGCATGAGCGCCGCCGTTCACCGAAGGAACCCGACCATGCAATTCATGATTCTGTTCAACGAGTCGCCAGAAGAGCTCGCGAAGCGCGAGCACCCCGAGCACACCCGCGAGTACTGGGGCGGGTGGAACGCGTTCATCGGGGCGATGGTGAAGGCCGGCGTCGTCGTGAAGGGCGACGGCCTGAAGGGCCCCGAGACCGCCACCACCGTGCGCATTCGCGACGGCCGCCGCATCGTTCAAGACGGGCCGTTCGCCGACACCAAAGAGGTGCTTGGGGGCTATTTCGTCATCGAGGTACCGCACCTCGACGCCGCGCTCGAGTGGGCGGCGAAGGCCCCGTGCGTGCACGACGGCTCGGTCGAGGTTCGACCCGTTCTTCCGATGCCTGCGCCCCCGCCCGCGTGAAGGGCGACGCACATGAATCGGCAGCCGCCGCAGCCGGAAGGTCGTACGGCCGGCTGGTCGCGCTCCTGGCCTCGCGTACGCGCGACATCGCTGGCGCCGAAGACGCGCTGGCCGAAGCGTTCGCCGCGGCGCTCGCCACCTGGCCCACCCGCGGGGTGCCCGAGAACCCTGACGCGTGGCTGCTCACCGTGGCCCGCCGCACCGCGGCTCACGGCGAGCGGCACCGGCGGGTGCGGTCGGGCACGGTCGACGAGCTGCTCCGACGGGCCGACGAGCGCCGCGACCTGGCTGATGGGGCACCGCTCGACGAGCGGCTCAAGCTGCTCTTCGTCTGCGCGCACCCGGCGATCGACGTGGGCGTGCGCACCCCCTTGATGCTGCAGACCGTGCTCGGCCTGAGCGCCGAGCGCATCGCGAGCGCCTTTCTGGTCTCGCCTGCGACGATGGGGCAGCGACTGGTGCGCGCGAAGGTGAAGATCAAAGAGGCCGGGCTCGAGTTCGAGGTCCCCGAGGCGGCGGAGCTGCCCGCGCGGCTCGACGACGTGCTGCAGGCGGTCTACGCAGCCTTCGGCGCAGGGTGGGACGACCTCGACGCCGGCCGGGGCCTCACCGACGAGGCGCTCTTCCTCGGTCGAACGCTCGTCGAGCTGGCCCCTGCAGAGCCCGAGCCCAAAGGCCTTCTCGCGCTCATGCTGTACTGCGACTCGCGCCGCGCCGCCCGCCGTGACGCCGACGGCCGGTTCGTGCCGCTGCCGCAGCAAGACCCCCGGCGCTGGAACCCTGCGCTCGTCGTCGAGGCCGAGGGCCTGCTCACCGAAGCCTCACGAGCGGCTCGCTTCGGCCGCTTTCAGTGCGAGGCGACCGCAGCGGCGCGCAGGCCGCCATGCGCCTCGCGCTCGGGCTCACCGAAGACCCGGCCGTGCGGCGCTTTCTGCGCGACCGGCTCGGCGATTGAACGCCGTTCAGGCGCCTCGCGGCCTCAGTCGGGCACGTGTCGCTTCTGGCGCGGCAGACGTCGAGGTGCGGCTCGACGCGGTCGAGACCGACGACGGCTCGGCCTCGCCCTCGACGACGCAGCGACGACAATTCAGCTTCTGCTTTACTATTAAGCAGGCCCTAATTTAATCTCGCGCTGAGATGCCAGACGCCCCGTCCGTTCGCCGCTCGTCCGATGCCTTGTTCCTCGCGATTGCACACCCCGTTCGACGCGAGATCCTCGACCTGGTGGCTGCGCGTGACGAGCTGCCCCTCGCGGAGCTGCGCGCACACTTCTCGAAGCTCACGTTCTCGGCGCTGGTACAGCAGCTCAACGTGCTGCGCGACGCCGGGTTGCTCACAGACCGGCGCCAGGGCCGCAACGTCTCGGTTCGGCTCACGCCGGAGCCGCTGCTCGAGGTCACCGACTGGTTGTTCTCGTTCGAGGCGCGGGTGAAGCCCCGCCTCGACCGGCTCTCGAAATATCTCGAGCAGACGCACGGGCCAGCCGCACAGCCAACCCGGCGTACCGGCTCGCATCGGTCGGCGCGGCGCCGGGGGAAGTCGAGCAGTGTGAAGGTGAGCCGGCGATGAAGCTCTCGTGGACCCGGGTCTACCCCTACCCCCGCTCGGCCGTATGGCTGGCCGTCACTGATGCGCGCGCAATTCGTCAGTGGTGGGTCGACACCAACTTCGAGCCGGTGAAGGGGAAGGTGTTCTTCATGCAGGACACGCCGCAGGGCAGCTGGGACGGTCGGGTCACCGGCGAGGTGCTCGACGTCGAGCACGAGACGCGTGTCGTATTCAGCTGGAAGGGCGGGGGCCACCAGACGAAGGTCACCTACGAGCTCTTCGACGAGCCGGGCGGCCGCACGCGCTTCGTGCTGCGCCATGACGGCTTCGTGGGCTTGAAGGGGCTGTTCCTCTCGACGTTGCTGCGCTTCGGCTGGCGCAGCTTCTTGAACGTGCAGCTCGCCGAGTTGGCCGCGCACGTCGCGACCGCAGGGGTGGCGGCGCCGTTTCCGCAACCGTCGAAAGCGCAGCGAGGCGCGGCGCGATGACCCCAGCCCCCGTGCTTCGACTCGCCGCCTCCGTCGCCGCCGTCACCCTCGCGCTCTTCTTCTGGAGCGGCCTCTCGCAGCAGCTCCCCTGGGGGGTGCCGACCGTGAAGAACGTGGTCGCAACCACCGGCCCGGTAAGCGACTTCGCTGGCACGGCGAACCTCGTCATGCTGCCGCCAGGCGCGCTCACCACGCCTCGGTTCGACACCGAGCTCGGCCGCGGCATCTCGACGCTCACCACGGAGGGCACGTTCGCGTGGGTCATGTCGATTGACCGCGCCGGCTATGACCCGCTGCGGTACCTCGCGCTCGAGCTCGTCTCTCAGCTCGGGGTCGCCATGTTCATCGTGGTGGTGATGTGGCAACTGCGGCAGCTCGCGGCCTCGCGGCGCGTGGGGGTCGTGGCGTCGATGGCCCTCTGCGCCTCGACGGCGACCTGGAGCGTGCTCGCCAACTGGTGGGGCGTGCCACCCTTGTTCGCCGCCGGCATGTCGCTCAACCTGATCGTAGGGTGGGTGCTCGGCGCCACCCTGAGCGCCACCCTCATGCGCAGCGCCTCGACCCAGAGCCCCAGCTGAACTAACAGCAGAACGATTGCTGCGACATCGTCGGAACGTGGCGTTTCCGAAAGCCCGAAACGCAGCCGCGCCTCGCGCATCTTCAGCGCATGGACCTGCGAGAGAAGAAGATTCTGGTGCTCGGAGCGACGGGGAACGTCGGCCACGGCGTAGCCGCTGCGGTGGCCGAGGCCGGAGCGACGCCGATCGTCATCAGCCGCGACAAAGAGCGCGCGAAGCAGCTCGGCGCCCTCTTCCCCACCGCGCAGGTGCTGGTCGGCGACGTGAGCGACGCGGCCGACGCCGACCGCCTGGGCCGCGAGGTGGGCGCCGTCGACCACGTGCTCGTCTCGTCGGGCGGCTGGTGGCAGAAGGGGCCCTTCGTTCGGCAGCCCGCGGTCGAGTACGACGAGGCGCGCCGCATGCTGCTCGACGCGCAGGTTCACGCCGCGCGAGTCTTCTTGCCTCGCACGGCCGAAACTGGCTCGTTCACGCTCGTCACCGGGGTGGGGGCGACCCTGACCATTCCCAACGCGAGCATGCTCGCCATCGCGACCGCCGGCGTGCTCGCGCTGTCACGCTCGCTGCGCCTCGAGCAGCGCGCGGGCCCGCGGGTAAACGAGCTGCGCATCGCCTCGCGCATCGAAAGAGCGCCTCGACCGGGCGTCGTGCCTTCGATCGCGTTCGGGCGTGCCGTGCTGAAGCTCTTCACCAGCACGACGCGTGGGGCGATCATCGGCTTCGATCGGCCCGAGTCGTTCGACCCCGCGGCGCACGTCGAAGAGCGCTGAGGCCCGACCCGCTTCGACGACACGCACCAGGGGCTGCATGCATCACCATGCTGGCCTTCATCGGCTCCCGCAAGACTGCGGGGAGCTGGCGTCGATCGACATCATTCGCGCCGTGCGCGACGGCGATCTCGTCGCGATGCAGGGCGACCTGCCTCACGGCGTATCGTGAACGATCTTCAGCGCCGGCGTCGGTTCGACCGAAGTGCCCGGAGGCGCCGCGAACTGCGCCTTCTGAACCGTGCCGTCGACGTCGACGACGTTGCTGAAGCGCAGCCGCCAGCGAATGGGCGCCGGGTTGGCGAGCCCATACACCGCGCGCGCCATCGAGGTGACGTTCACGATACGCAGACCCGCCCGGGTGTTCCCCGCGCTGTTGACGGCGGGCCCGCTCGAGAGCACCACCGGCAAGGGAGACGGAAACGGCGCGGTGTTGAAGTCGGTCGCGTCGAGAATGGCGCCGACGTTGACGGTCTCGAGCAGCACGTCACCCAGGTTGCCCGTGCCGTACGGCGTGCCGCTGGTGCCGGTCTGCTCGACGGTCAGCACCGCGCTGCGAATGCAGCTCGCGCTGCCGAGCTGCGTCGTCTGCGGAAACGCGATGAAGCCGCGCGCCGACGAGGTCACGTCGACCAGCTCGCCCACCGTGAGTGCCGCGTTGAGGTTCACCTGCGGGCCGGCCACCGCCGTGTTGGCCACATAGCCGCTCAAGCTCGCCACGGCCTGCAGCGTGGTCTCGGTGCGCGAGATGGTGGTGAACGTCACCGTCGTCGGCGGCAGCGCGTTGCCCGCAAGGTCGGTGACGGCGGGGCCGGTCGGGCCGCCCAACGTCACCGAGACGGTGGCCCCGCTCGGCAGCGGCACCTGCGGCCTGAAGCGCACCGTGGTGCTCGTCGAGCCGAACGTCACCGCCCCGGCGAGCACGGTCGTGCCGCTCATCACGCGCAGCGACTGCTCGACCGAGCTGCGCTCCAGCGTCTCGCTGAAGGTGAGGGTCAGCGACTCGACCACGGGGTTCGCCGTGCAGCTCTCGGTCAAGACGTTCGAGGCCCCGTTCATGGGCGACGACGACACCAGCGCGGGCGCCGTCGTGTCGACGACGTTGATGACGGTGAAGCTGCTCGTGAAGGCCGGCAGGTTGTTGCCCGTCGCATCGGTCGCCGACACTCCGATTGAGACCGTGTGGCTCGCCACGGTGAGCTCCGCCGCGGGCGTGAAGGTGACCGCCGCGTTGCCCGACGACCACGAGAAGGCGCCCACCGGCATCGCGCCGTCGATGCGCAGCGCGCTCTGCACGGACGCGGGGTTCATCGGCTCGTTGAACAGCACCGTGAGCCGCGTGTTCTTCGGCACCATACTGCTGCCGTCGACCGGCGTGACGCCCACGACCTCGGGCGGCGAACTGTCGGGCTGCGCCCGCGTCGTGAAGCTGAAGTTGAGCTGCGCCATGGCGTTGTTCGAGAGGTCGGCGCCGTCGAGGCGCAGCGCGTATGTGGTGCTCGGGTCGAGCACGACCGGCATGCCCGCGGCGTTCGTGTTCATCAACCACTCGGCGACGGTGCCGTTCATCGACAGCACGGGGGTCGAGAAGACGATGTCGCGGCCCGGCGCCGAGAGCTGAAGGCTCGCTGGGTTCATCGCCTCGCTGAACGTGACCCTGACGGTGAGGTTCACCAGCGCGACGCCGGTCGCGTTCGCGGCGGGCTCCGTGCCGAACACCGACGGCGGCGTCACATCGGGCGGCGCGGCCGTGGTGAACGACGCGGTGGCGTTCGTCGCGAGGCTGTTGCCAGCGAGGTCGCGCGCAGCCACCGTCACCACGTACGAGGTGCTGGTCGACAGCGCCGAGGCCGGCGTGAACGTCACCGTCTGATCGGAGTCGCTGAACGACGCCGCGCCGAGCGCGACCTGCGGCGTGATGCTGACCGAAACGGTCGTGCGGTCGATGGGCTCGTCGAAGCGGAACACCAGGCTCGTGCCGGTCGAGACGTTCGTGGCGTCGGCGAATGGCACCCGGTCGACGAGCACCGGAGCCGTCGTGTCGGGCGCACCGGCATCGGGCAAGCCCCCGTCCATCTCCACGCCAACACCGCCCGCTGTGCCACCGGCCGTCGCGCCACCGGCCGTCGCGCCACCCGCCGTCGCGCCACCCGCCGTCGCGCCACCCGCCGTCGCGCCACCGGCCGTCGCGCCACCCGCCGTCGCGCCGCCGGCGGTCGCGCTACCTCCCGCTGCCGCGCCGCCTGCCGAGGCTTCGACTCCACCTGCGGCTTCGCCTCCGCCGGCGGAGCCGTCGGGCGGCATGGCGGGGCCACACGCGATCAGGGCCGTCACCGCGAACG
Source organism: Myxococcaceae bacterium (assembly GCA_016793725.1). Taxonomy (GTDB): domain Bacteria; phylum Myxococcota; class Myxococcia; order Myxococcales; family Myxococcaceae; genus Xiheicaenimonas; species Xiheicaenimonas phototrophica. The sequence continues at coordinate 6,704 of JAEUJP010000404.1, forward strand.
ACACGACGATTCGGAAGAGGGTCGAGTTCATACCTCGCGGCTTCTGCAAGCCCGCGGCCGACTCCCCTGCCTCGGGCGCAGCGGCTTGGGGGTGTGAAGGACATCGACAGGCTGTCGAGAAAGCTGACAGGTGCGCGCGCGCGCGTTTCGTGGAACAGATCTCGCCGTGCGGCTCGACGGCAGGGGGGCGGTGCAGTGGCTGGCAACCCTGTCGGCCGCGGCCGTGCTCGTCGCGTTCACCGGCGGCATGCGCAGCCCCTTCATGCCGCTGCTCGTGCTCCCCTCGGTGGTCGGGCTCGGCGCCGGCATCGCTCGCGTGCCGCTGCTGGTGCTCCCGCAGGCGCTCGCCCTGCTTGCCGTGTGGTGGTGGTGCACGGCACCGGGTGAAGGGCCGGCCTGGCAGCCCATCGAAGACGCGGTGCTGCTCGCGGGCGCGATCGGCATCAGCTGGGCGCTCGGGCTGAGACTGCGCACGCAGCTCGACGCAGCCGAGGCGCGCGCGCACGCCGCCGCAGCCGGGGTGGTCGAGGGCGAAGGCCGGCGCTTGCGCGAGCTCGAGCTGGTCGCCTCGGGCGTGGCGCACGAGCTCAAGAACCCCCTGACCGCCGTTCGGGGGCTCGTCTCACACCTCGGCGCCGCGGGCGGCGCGAGCGCCGGCATGCAGCGCCTGGCCGATGCCGTGAGGTCGTTGTCGGCCCGCGTCGACGAGTTCCTCGCCGTCACACGACCCTCGCCTGCCGCGAGGCGCGCCCCAGACGACGCCCCACTGGAGCTGCGCCTCTTCGCGTTCCTCGGCATCGCACGCTGGGTCGTGCTGGGGCTCGGCGTCGTCCTCTCGCTCGTGCTCTGGGGGGCCGGCTACCCGGGGTGGCGCGTCGCGACGTCTCTCGGGCTCTGCGGAGCGCTCGCCGCCTGGCAGCTCGCCACCCCGCGCACCCACACCGATGCCGCGCGCGCCGCCGCCCCGATCATGCTGTTCGCCGCCACGCACTACCTGCTCACCGGCGCCGCAGAAGGCCCGCTCCGGGCGGCGATGGTGACCCCCGTCGCCCTCGTGGCCCTCGTGGCCCGGCGCCCCGGCGCCGCGACCGCTGCAGCCGCCGGTGGCCTGGCCCTGGCGGCCGCGGGCCTCGCGGTTCATCTGCTGCTCCCGCGAGACCTCGCGGTGCCTGCGATGCTCGACCTCTCACGGCCTGACACGTTGCGCGGGCTCGGGGTCGCCGTGCACTTCGTGCTCACGCTGTGGCCGATGTTCGCGACCGCGTTCGCGTTCCGCGAGGGCCGGCGCTGGCTCGCGGCGGCCCTCGGTCGGCGGCTCGAAGGTCTCGAGAGCGCCGCGCACCTCGAGCGGGGGCGATGGCTCGCCTTCGAGGCGTTCTTCGAGGGCATCGTCAAGGCGCTCTCACCGCAGCTGACCTCGGTGCTCGACGCTGCCCGCGCCGAACGCGACGCCTCGACCGGCAAGACCCAGGAGCGGATGAGCGTCGTGCTCCACGAGCTCGAGCGCATGCAGCGCCTGCTCGCCGACGTGGGCTGTCTCGCCGCTGCTCCCGAGCCTCAGGCCCTGGGCGCCCACGAGTTCGATGGCTTCGTCGGTCGACTGCTCCCCGCGTGGCAGGCCGGCGCCGCGGCGAATCACATCCAGGTGACCGCCGCCACGCCGCCGGGCCTGCGCGTGCGGGCCGAGCAGCTCAGGTTCGAGATGATCGTGACGAACATGGTGAAGAACGCGATCGAGGCGAGCGCTCCGGGCTCGCAGGTCGAGGTGAGCGCGCAGGCATCGGGAGCCGCCGTCGCGGTGACAGTCGACGACACGGGGCCCGGCCTCCCGGCCTCCCTTGCGCAGACGCTGTTCACGCCCGGCGCGACCACGAAGGCGGCGGGCAGCGGGCTCGGGCTGTTCATGTCTCGCCGGCTCGCGGAGCAGCTGGGCGGCACCCTGGAGCTGGCGAACCGGCCGTCAGGCGGGTGCCGGGCAACCCTGACGTTGCCCCGTGCCTAGGGCGACGTCACGCGAGGCCGTACTTTTTCAGCTTCGCGATGAGCGTGGCGCGGTTGACGCCGAGGCGCCGCGCAGTCTCAGACTGGTTCTGCCCATACCGGTTCATCGCATCGACGACCTGACCGCGCTCGAAGGCGTCGACCCTCTCTTTGAGCGTGAGCTCGCCGTCGACCACCTGCTCCGCCGTGGCCGCGCCGGGCTCCACGATCGACTCGATGAGGCTGCCCGACGAGAGCGCGAGGGTGCGCTCGATGCAATGCTCCAGTTCGCGCACGTTGCCCGGCCAGGGCGCTTCGTTCAGCTGCTGACGGGCCCGATCGCCGAGCCGGGCGCCCTCGATGCCGAAGCGCTCGGCGTACTTCGCGACGAACGCGTCGGCAAGCAGGTCGATGTCCTCCCGGCGATCGCGGAGCGGCGGCAGGTGCACGTTCACGACGGCGAGGCGGTAGTAGAGGTCTCTTCGAAAGCTCCCTGCGGCGAGGTTCACGTTCGCCGCGGCGATCACGCGCACGTCGACCTTGACGGCGCCGTCCGCCCCGACCGCGCGCACCTCACGCTCTTGCAGCACACGCAAGAGCTTCGGCTGTACCGCATCGGCCAGGGTGTGCACCTCGTCGAGAAACAGGGTGCCGCCCTCGGCCTCGCGAAAGAGCCCCTTGCGGTCTTTCAGGCTCCCGGTGAACGCGCCCTTCACGTGGCCGAACAGCTCGGCTTCGGCGAGCTCGGCCGGCAGCGCCGCGCAGTTGAAGCGCACGAACGGGCCCCGAGCCCGCGTGCTGTGCTCGACGATGGCGCGGGCAACGAGCTCTTTGCCCGTGCCGGTCTCGCCGGTGACGAGCACCGTCACGTCGCGCGGGGCCGCGCGTTCGACCAGCTCTGCGACCTGGAGCATCGCCCGCGACCGGAAGATCGCGTGCCTGCCGAGCGCCTGCCGCGCGCGCATCTCGCGGTTCTCGCGCTCGAGCCTCGTCGTGTTGAGGGCTCGCCGCAGACACTGCAGCAGCTCGGCCGGCTCGAACGGCTTGCGAAAGTAGTCGAGCGCCCCAGCCTTCATCGCTTCGACGGCGACACGTTCGCTCCCGTGGGCCGTCATCATGACGAGCCGAGGCGCGTCAGCGCGCTCTTTCAGCCTCATGAGCAGCGCCATGCCGTCGACCTTCGGCATCTGCAGGTCTGCGACGGCCATCGCGATGTCGCGCCGGGCCTCGAGCACCGCGAGCGCCGCTTCGCCGTCTGCGGCCTCGACGACCTCGAACCCCTCGTCTTCGAGCACCGCGCGAAGCGCGTAGCGGACGCCCGCTTCGTCGTCGACCAACAGAATCACATCCGGCATGTCGGGCTCCTCGCGATCATCGGGCTCCAACGAAGCTTGCCTCGTGTTGCACGACGCGTACGCGTTCACAACGGAGCTCTGGCAGCGAGTTTGCTTCGGGTGAAGCCATGCCCTCGAATGCACCGTTCTCAGGCCCCCCGTGCGACGGAGGGCGGGTCGGGCCGTCCGGCCTGGGCCCGAGACCGTTGGCGTCACGGTGGCGAGCGGCAAGGTTGACGTGCTGGCCTCCATCGGCTCCCGCAAGACTGCGGGGAGCACGCACGGGGGGCGCGTGCGTGCTCCCCAGCAGGGTACTGCTACGGCACCAGCACGCCGTTCACGATGTGAACGACACCGTTCGACGTGAACAGGTTGGGCTGCGTCACCTGAATCGACGCGCTGCCGAGCGTCGCGGGTGGGCCGCCGGCAGGGTTGGGCGCGACCCTCACCGTGCCCCCGAGCGGGCCGACGCGCAGGGTGCGGTTCGTGAGCGCCGTCGACAGGTCGACCGGGCCCGCGAGGCCCAGCACCGTCGCCGCGTAGATGGGCGACTGCACCGAGGCGTTCACCTGCGTGCCAGCGTGCAGCAGCAGCAGGTCGTTCAGGCCCTGGCCAGGCTGCGGGGGGTTCGCCACGCTCGCCACCGCCGCATTGTCGGGCGCGAACAGCGTGAAGTTGGTGGTGCCATCGAGCGCCGTCGCGACGGCCGGCGCGTTCGCGACCAGCGAAGCCAGGCCCGACAGGTTCGGGTCGGTCGTGACGACGTCGGCGATGCTCGGCAGCAACACGCGGTCGACCACGTGAATGACCCCGTTCTTCGCGAACACGTTGCCGAGCGTCACGGCTGCCCCGTCGACGGTGACCGCAGCCCCGGTGCGCTGCGCCGAGACGCTGCCGCCCAACGTCGCCACCGCCGCCGCGGTGGTGGGCACCTGCGAGGCGAACACCGTCGCCGGGGCCACGTGGTACTTGAGCACCGGAGTCACCTGCGGCACCGTGAAGCTCGCGAGCGAGGTGATGCCGGTCGTGCCGCCGTCGTTGTTCCCGCGCAGCGCGCCGACGAGCGTGGTGAACGCGGTGTTCGTGGGCGCAAAGACCGTGTAGCCCCCGCCATCGGCGCGCGGCGCGTCGAGCGCGGCGACGAGGCCGTTCGCGCTCGTGCCGCCGTCGGGCAGCGAGTCAGCGAGCGTCAACGCGGCGGCGAGGCTCGAGAAGCTGCCCGCGCTGATGGCGCCCGTCGCGATGTCGGAGATCGACGGCAACAAGACCTGGGGAATCGCGTGAATGATGCCGTTCGCGGTGACGATGTCGGGGATGGCGACCGTCACGCCGTCGACGGTCACCGTCGTGCCGGCCCGCGTGACCGCGACCCTGCCGCCGAGCGTGGTGACGGTGCCAGAAGCCGGAACCGCCGACGACGCAACCGCGCCGGTGCCGACGACGTGGTAGGCGAGCACCGGGCGCAGCTGGCCCTCGGTGAAGCTGGTGAGCGCCGTGATGCCGGTGGTGACCCCGTTGTCAGAGCCGCGCAGCGCCGTCACCAGCGCGTCGAAGCCAGCGTTCGTCGGAGCGAACACCGTCACCTTGGGGTTCAGGGCGTTGTCGTCGAGCTGCGCCACCACCGCGGGCTGGTTCGAAGCGAGCACGGCGGCCTCGAGGCTCGAGAACCGGTCATCGCTGGTGGCGACGTCGAGAATCGAAGGCAGAATCACCTCCGAGATGCCGTGAATGATGCCGTTGCTCGCCTGAACGTTCGGCGTCACCACGCTCGAGATGCCGTCGAGACGAATGACGTTGCCCTGCAGTGACAGCTGAATGCGGCCACCCAGCGCATCGACCCGCTGGTTGGCGGTCGCCGCCGCCGTCGCCGCCGCCGCGTCGACCCGCGTCGGGAGCACGTGGTACTTCAGCACCGCCGCGAGCTGCTCGGGGCTCAGGTCGTTGACGCCCGTCACGCCCAGCGCCGTGAACAACCGGCCGAACGCGGCGTTGTCGGGCGCGAACACGGTCTTCTGGGGAGCCGCCGCCTGCAGCGCCGCCACCAGGTTCGCGCGCTGCACCGCCTGCACCAGAATCGAGAAGTTCGCGTTGGCAGAGGCCACCTGCACGATGTCGCCCGGCTGCGCACCTCCGGCGGCGCCGCCGCCTGCCGTCGCCGCCCCGCCCGCCGTCGCCGCCCCGCCCGCCGTCGCACCACCGCCCGCCGTCGCACCTCCGCCCGCCGTCGCGCCTCCGCCGGCGGCGCCAGAGCCACCCGCGGTCGCGCTGCCGCCCGCGCGGCCACCAGCCGAGCCACCCGCTGAGCCGCCGTCAGGGTCTGACGACGGGCCAGAGCACGCCGCCAAGACGAATACCGCCGTGGTGCACAACAGAGCTCGAGACACTCCTGTGACGTTACGTTTCAATTTCGTGCTCCCTTTCGAATGGGTGAACCGGGTCGTGGGACGTGCGCTGGTGGTACGGGTTGGCGGCGCTGAATTGGTTGCTCGGGGGCGAAAAAAGGCGGGGGCGTGGGCCTGCCTGCACCGGCAATGGGGTGTTGGCGCAGTCGCTCCACGAGGCACCTGCCGTCGCCGATCGATGGTCGAGCGCGCGTGATTCGCGCACAGTTCGGCGCATGATCGCCCACCTCTTCCTGCTCCTCGTCTCGCAGAACCCGCTCTGGCTCCCCGAGACGCCGACGAGCGCCGACGGGTTCTCGTTCGCTCCGCTGGCGAAGTCGTTTCGCGCCTCGACCGAGCGGCTCGAGTCGCTCGAGTGCGACGTGCTGCTGACGCCGCACCCCGATGCCAGCGAGACGCTGTCGCGGCTGGGCGCCGGCGCGGGGGGCCGGGTCGAAGGCGAGGCGGGGCCGGCCGACGCGAAGCGCGCGCGCGCGGCTGGACGCGAAGCTCGCGAGCGAGAAGACGGTGCCTGCCCCCACACCGGCCGCGTCGATTGAAGACGCCGCTCCGTCAGCATGGCCTAGATGCCCATGCAGTCGACGGTACGCGCTCCGGCATCGAGCGACACGCTCTGGCACATCGTCGCGCACGGGTCCGTGGTGAAGCAGGCGCCGCAGGTCGCGGTGGCGCACGCGCCGGTCGCGGGCACGCAGCCGAGCTCGAACGGGCCAGCATCGCCGCCCGGGATGCCAGGCTGCTGCCGCTTGCACAGCTCGGTGTCCCTACAGGTGAAGCCCGCGCACGGTGTGCCCGAGCTCGTGAGCATGCACCACCCCGCGCAGTCGGGCGCTCCACGGCAGGTGTCGGTCGGGTCGTCGACGCAGCCCAGGCCCCCTGCGCACAGCAGGCCCGAGGCCGGAGCACACAGCACGCCGGCGTCGGCCTCCGCGCGCGCGGTCGTGAGCGCCGCCGTGCCACCCCCCTCACTCGCGTAGACGCCCTGCCAGCTCGCCGTGCAGCTCTGCGACGAGAAGATCAGCTGCTGAAAGCCCGCACCGTCGACGTAGATGCGGAAGACACCGTCGGGCGTGTCCATGCAGGTGCGCGGCTGACCGTTGATGGTGCAGCTCAGGGCGCCCGCACAGTCCGAGACGGTGACGACCCACGTCTGCTGTAGGCCCTGCGTGCGGTTGACGACGTACGCACCGCTGCGGCACGCGCAGCCGCTGCCGCTCGCGCCGCCTCCACTTCCGCCGGCGGCGCCCCCGGCGCTCCCGCCTGCCGCACCGCCCGCGCCTCCTCCCGCTGCGCCACCCGCGCTCCCGCCTGCCGCACTGCCGGCGCTGCCCCCTGCTGCGCCGCCTGCCGTCCCTCCGGCGCTGCCACCCGCGGCGCCGCCTCCGCCTCCGCCGTCATTCGTGCCCACATCGAGCGGCACGAAGCACGCGGTTGCACCCATCAGCATCAACGCTGCAACCCCCGCTCGCGTCATCATCGTCGTCATGGTCACGCCCATGAGTGGCCGCGCCTTCGAAACCCGTCACGGCCGCTCTTCGAGCGCGCACGAGCCCGCGAGGCCGCGCAGCACCGGCGAGCCGCGGGCCTGCTCGGCCAGCCGCGCAGCGACCGCGCGCGCATCATCGGCGCGGCCCATGCCGCAGAGCGCGAGCGCCTCGAGCATCAGCGCCTCGGCATCGAGGGTCGGTCGAGAGAATCGGGCATGGTAGGCGTCGAGGTCCTTCAGCACCTCGCTCCACTCCTGGGCGTCGCGGTGAGCCATCGCGCGCTGCAGCACCGCGAGCTCTTCGCGCAGTACCGGGTCCGCCAGGTCGACGGGCGCCGCGTGACGCGAGGGCCCACCAGGCGGTGCCGGCCGCTCCTCGACCGGCGGGGTGGTGGCTTTTGCCGCGGCATTCGTGGCCGCAGTCTTCGGCTCCTGCGGCTCGGGCACGGCCGCAGCGGCGGCGCGCCCGACCGCGACGCTCTTCACGGGCGCGGGCGGTGCCTCGACCGGGGCGAGAGCCGACGGCGGCTCGGCGGCGCGCTCGGGCGGCGGCAGCGTCTTCGCGACGCGCGACGGAGGAGGCGCCGGGGTCATCACCGGCTCGCTCACCCGGCGCGGGCCCGAGAGGCGGTGCACGGTGAGCGTCGTTCCGACGCCGACGGCCGCGGCTACGGCGCCGACGAGCAGCTTGCCGGCCGCCGAGGCGAAGAAACCCGCACCCGCGGCGCCGAGCGCGGCGCCCGGGGCGAGAGTCGCGACCAGGGCGGCGCGCATGCGCACGCGCGCCGCGCGGTCGGGGGCCGGCGTACGCGCGCCGGCGATGATGTCTCGAGCTGCACGGTTGAGCGGCGTCATGGCTCACCTCGGAGCGCTGCAGCGCCTTCGTTGAACCGCTCTCGCGCGAGCCGCAGGCGCGAGTAGACGGTGTTGACCGGCGTGCCCATGAGCTCGGCAATCTCGGGGGCCGAAAGCTGTTCGAGCTCGGCGAGCACGAACACCTCGCGCTGGCTCGGCTCGAGCCTGGCGAGGAGCGTGGCCAACAGGTCGCCCGCCTGCGCGCGCGAGACGGCGTCATCGGGCGCGACGCCCCGGTCTTCGAGCGCCGCTTCGTGGGGCTCGAGCGGCTCGGCGGGCTTGCGCGCGTCGCGACGGCGGTAGTCGTGGGCCACGCGCACAGCGATGCCCGTCACCCAGGTCGAGAGCTTCGAGTCTCCGCGGAACTGGGCGAGCCGCCGGTGCGCCACGATGAAGACGTCTTGCACGGCATCTTCGAGGTCGGGCGCTGCGACGCCGAGGCGCGCCAAGACCCGCCACGCCAGGTCGACGTGGTCGTCATACAGCGCGGGGAACGTCGCCCGCACGGCGCTCGAGGCTGGGGGTGCCAGTGCCACTTCCACTTCCACTCGACCCTCAGTGGCCGGCATCGGTCGTTTCCGTCACCAGCCGACGCCCGCGGCGACCGCGAGGCTCAGGTCGGCCCAGCCGCCCTGCACGACGGCCGGGGCCGTGCCGAAGCGAACCGTGGGAGCTGCCCCGACGCGCACCGCGGCCACGGCCTGCAGCTCGACGAGGCTCGCGACGCGGAGCAGCAGCCGCGCGCCGGGCCACGCCGCGCCGAGCACGGTGGTGCTCACCTTCGGGTCGGTGACGTTGAGCCCGCGCGCCGTCACCCACGCGGCTCCTCCCATGACGCAGGGCCCGCCCTGAAGCCGGCCTGTTCCGAACCAGGCGCACGGGCCCGCGCGCAGGGCGAACGGAGCGTGCAGCTCGACCTGGGCGTCAGCCGTCGGCCCGCCGGAGTAGCGCTGCGGCAGGCTCGACCACACGTCGAGCACGAACGCCACCGGGCCCACGCGCGCCGCCGCAGAGCCGCCGAAGCCGAACGACGCCCTCGGCAGCCCGAGCACCTCGGTGACGGCGAGCGCCGCGACGTGCAGGTCGACGGGTAGCGGCACGGGCTGGGGCTCGAGCGGCGCCGTGACCGCGGGTGGGGGCGCGGCCGCGGCCGGTGCAGGCTCGGCCGCACCCGCGAGCGCCAGCCGTACGATGAGCACCGCTGCGTCGGCCGCCTGCTCGCAGGTGCCGGTGGTGAGCGAGCGCGTCGAGCCATCGACGTCGATGAACAGCTCGAAGGCCTGGGGGCGCTGCTCGACCTTGGCGCGCACCACGCCGGTGAGGCCCCCGCCGAGGCGACCGCGCACCGACTCGGCGGGCGGGCACTCGACAGGCGCCTCCCAGGTGAAGCTGAGCGAGGGCTCGGCGCCAGCGAGTGCAGCCACGACGCTCAGCCACATGGGCCCCACATAGCGCGCGGCGAGGGCGGGGCACCAGCGTGCGCCGGCGTCTCGAAGAAGGCGCGCGCTTGGGCGCGACGCTGCAGGTGCGGTACTCGCTGCTCTGAGACGACGCGGGCCGAGCTCGCGCAGCCGCGGTCACGCCTCGACACGGCCACACGTCGACTCCGCTTAATCCAGTCGGTCTTCCCGTTCGTACGGGTGGGCGCTGTTCACCCAAGGAGAAGACGATGAAAGAGCAGAACGAGTCGGCGAAGGGAAAGAAGCTCGCGTTGAAGAAGGTGTCCGTCAAGGCGCTCAGCCGCATGGCGGGCGGCCCGGTCTTCATCTGGGACACCATCACCTGCGACTGCACGGGTCAGATTTCGGCCTGCTGCTGGGGAGGAAGCACCGGCGGCGGCCCGCCGCCTTACACGGCCGAGTTCACCTGCGCCGTCGTCTCGGCCTAGCTACCCCCTGAGACCGCTCGTGGCGACCGCGAAAGCGATGGCTCCCTCGGTCGCCTCTCGAAGCTGGCAGCCCCTCGTCACGGAGCGCGCGGAGCGCGACCGCGTCATCGCCGAGCTCGGGCGACTCGCCGACGCGCTCGCTCGGGTCGAGGTCGACGACGCGCCGCTGCGCGCCGAGGTCGCCCTCGCCCTTCACTACGCCGAAGAGGTGCTGCCCGAACGTGGCTACCGCGACGCAGCGATGGCCCAGCTGTCACAGGCCATCGACGCGTCTTCGACGGCGCCCTCGCTGGCCCTGTACGGCGGCGTGGCCGGTCTCGCCTGGGTCGTCGAGCACCTCACGGAACCCGAAGCTTCGCAAAGTGAAGAAGACCTCAACGAGGAGGTCGACGCGTTCTTCCTCCAGGCACTGGGCGCTCCGCCCTGGCGCGGCCACTTCGACCTCATCTCTGGCCTCTGCGGTCTGGGGGTCTATGCCCTCGAGCGCGGCGCGCGGCCGACGGGTGTCGAGCTGCGCCGGCGGGTGCTCGAGCGCCTCGCCGAGCTGGCCGAGCCTTCGGCCGACGGCCTCGCGTTCGCGAAGCCGCACGGGCTCCGGCGCCCCGACCGCGACCTCGACTTTCGGCGTGACCTCGGAATGGCGCATGGCCTTTCGGGCGTCATCGCGTTTCTGTCTCTGGTCGGCGAGTCTTCGGGCACCGTCGAACGGCTCCTCATCGAGGCCCTGCGGTTTCTCACCACGCGCGGCAAGAGCCCCGACGGGGGGTTCGGCTACGCACACGACGCGCACCAGAACGCCCGGGTCGCCTGGTGCTACGGGGACCTCGGCATCGCATGTGCGCTGTGGCTCGCCGCGCTTCGCCTGGGCGAGCCCCGAATTCGCGACGAGGCGGTCGCTGCCGCCCTACGCGCAGCAGCGCGGCCGTACGCGGACACGGGCATCGTCGACGCGAGCCTCTGTCACGGCACGGCCGGAGCGGCGCACCTCTTCAACGTCTTGTGGCAGTCGCTCGGGGCCCGACCCCTGCGAGAAGCCGCGCACCGCTCGGTCACGTCGCTGCTCGAGAGGGCGCGGCCGAGCGAGCGGCTGGGCGACGACCGCACCTTCGACGCGCGCACGAACCGCTGGGAGCCGACCCACTCTTTCCTCATGGGCTCCGCCGGCATCGCGCTGACCCTCACTGCGGCCATCTCGGAGCGGCCACCCGATTGGGACCGGCTCCTGCTCCTCTCGGGTCGGGCCACGCCATGAAGCCCGATGAACGAGCCCCGAAGCCCTCGGGCTTCTTCGTGCTTCGAACGCCCCTGCTGGCGTTCGATGTCTTCGAGCGGTGGGCCGCCGGGCTGAAGGCTCCTTTCGCGTCGGAGCCCGCGGCGCTGGAAGCGGCGCTCGCCGAAGACCGTGCGCGCCTGCGCCGCGGCCTCGCCGACGCGCTCGAGCGGCCCGAGGCCCGAGAGGCGCTCTTCGTCGCGTCACCCTCGCTGTTCGGGAGCCTCGACCCGTGGCATCGCGACCCCGCTGGGGAGCAGGGGCAGAAGGTCGAGCGCGCGCTCGTCAGGTACTTCGCGCGCATGTGCAGCCGGCCGACCCCGTTCGGCCTCTTCGCGGGCTGCACCGTGGGTGAGCTGGGCAGCGAGACGTCACTCGCGCTCGGCCCACTCGACGAAGCTCGGCGCCACACCCGCCTCGACAACGACTACCTGCTCACGCTCGCCGAGGCGCTGGCCCGAGACCCGAAGGTCCGCGCCGCTGTTCCGCACGTGCCCAACACGAGCCTGTTCGCGCTCGCGGGGAAGTGGCGCTACGCCGAGGGGCGGCGGGTCGACGAGACTCGCGACTACCACCTCGTCACGTTCGACCGCAGCCCCGCGCTCGACGCCACCCTGGCGCGCGCTGCCAAAGGAGCGCGCCCCGACGCGCTCGTACGAGACCTCGTCGCCTCGGAGGGCGTGACCGAAGACGAGGCCCGAGCCTTCGTCGAGGCGCTCATCGCTTCGCGGCTCTTGACGCCGTCGCTCGAGCCACCGGTGACGGGCGTCGAGCCGATCTACGACCTGCTCGGGCAGCTGCGCGACGTGCCCTCGGCCGCGCCCACCGTCGAGGTTCTGGGCCAGGTGCGCCGCGAGCTCGAGGCGCTCGACCAGCGCCCCCTGGGCGAAGACGTGCGCACCTACCAGAGGCTGGCCGATGCCCTCGGCGCGCTCCCCGCCCCCGTCGAGCTCTCGCGGCTCTTTCAGCTCGATCTGATGAAGCCCGCGCCGCTGCGCCTCGGGCCCGCCGTGATGACCCAGGTTCAGCGCGGGCTGGGAATACTCCAGCGAATCG
>JAEUJP010000417.1 GCA_016793725.1 Myxococcaceae bacterium
AGCTTCAGAAGGTGGCGGAGTACGCGATGCCCGTTCTGAACCCGATCGCGCAGCGTAGTGGAGCGACATTCGGGGCCCCGCAAAGCGGGGGGGAGCTCGGGACGGCGGTGAAGGTCGCGGTCGATCAGTTCAACCCGGCGCCGGCTCCCCAAGTGACGCCGCCTCCTCCTCCGCCGCCGGCCGACCCGGCGCGGGGCCTTTCGCCCGAGCAGCGCACGCGGCTGAACGACGCGCTGTCGGGCAAAAACGGGCCGCAGGCGCAGGCAGCGGCGCAGGCGCTCTCGGCGCAGGCGGCGGTGCTGCCCGACGATGCGCGGCTGAAGGTGCTGAACCTGGCGACGCGCGACCTGGCGGGCGCCGACGGGCAGAACCTGATGAAGCTGTTCACGTCGCCGGCGTGGCTGTCGGCGACGCCCGATCAGAAGCGGCAGCTGCTCGACGTCGCGTCGGTGGCGGGGCCGAAGGGGCTCGAGTCGCTGGCGAAGCTGAGCGGCGACTCGAAGCTGCTGAACGACAGAGACGCGAACGGCAAGTCGCTGCTCGACAACCTGGCGCTCTTGTCGAACCAGCAGCTGAACCCGGCGATCGTGAAGGCGAACGACGCGCACGCGGCGAACCCGGTGACGCGGCAGCGGCTGGTCGACTCGGTGCTGACGGCGACGGCGAACCCGGCGGGCAGCATCAAGCAGGGCAGCTTCGACACGTGCGTGCCGACGTCGATGGAGTTCGAGCTCGCGCGGTCGAACCCGTCTGAGTACGCGCGCCTCGTCGGCGGGCTTTCGTCGGAGTCGGGGAAGGTGACGACCAAGGGCGGGGCGACCCTGGAGCTGCAGACCGACTACCTGGATCAGGTGAACAAGGGCGACGACCGGCTGGCGTCGAGCGTGCTGTTCCAGAACGCGGCGATGGAGCACGCGAACGGCGCCGACAATTACGTCGAAGATCTCGATCAGCACTTTCAGGCGGGCGAGACCGACTTCAGCAAGGCAGGCCGGCGGGGCCTGAAGCGCGACGAGCAGGCGGTGCTCGGCAAGGCGCTGTTCGGCCGCGAGTACACGAGCGTCGGCGTCGACGTGAACAACGCGTCGCAGGTGCTGACGGAGCTCAAGAAGTACCCGTCGAACCCGCCGGTGGTGCTGTCGTTCAAGCAAGACGGGAAGCTGAACCACGCGTGCACGCTGCAGAAGATCGAGAACGGGCGCGTGTACTTCAGAAACCCGGTGGGCGCGGCCGACAGCGACGCGATGAAGACGTGGGCGAAGCGCGGCGCGAAGGTCGAGAACGCCGCGAACGGTGAGTGGTCGATGAGCGAGGCCGACTTCAAGAAGCACGTCGCGTCGGTCGCGGGCCCGTCGAACCCCGACTGAAGACGAGTCACCTCCGCTCACACTGAGCGGAGCGCGAAGCGCGGAGTCGAAGTGCGCCGAATCGTCTAGAGCCTTCGGCGTCGGCAGAAGAGTGCGAGCGCGAGCAGCGGCAGCGCACCGAGGCCGCCGGAGCAACCGCAGCCAGAAGGTTCAGTCGCTGCGCCGCCGCCCGAAGAGCCGCCGGCGGTAGAACCGGAACCGCCGGCCGTGGAACCGGAACCGCCACCGGCAGTCGACCCCGAACCACCCGCGGCGGCGCCAGCTCCACCCGCGGTCGCGCCGGAACCGCCGGCAGCAGAACCGGAACCACCCGCCGCGCCACCCGAGCCACCCGCCGCGCCCGAACCACCACCCGCTCCGCCCTTGAACCCGGCCGCCAGCGCCCACCCGGGATTCGACGCCGCAAACTTGTAGGCGCCGACATCGGCGACGCCCAGGCGCGCAGTGCCGTTGAAGTCATCGGCCGGCACGAGCGCGACGGTCCCCGCATCCACCAGAGCCCCGCCGGCCTTGGGGAACACGTTGTTCGGCACGACGCCGCCGAAGTTCGCCATCACGAAGTCGTTCGCGAGGTTCCCGGCGCCGAGCATCGGGCCGCCGCCCGCGCCCACGTTGTTCGAGAACGTCACCGTCGCGGTCGAGCCGTTCGTGAAGATCGCCGCGCCGGTCGAGCTGTAGAGCGCGTTGTTCGCGACGGTGATGGTGCCGGTCGCGCCGCGAATCGACAGCGCGTCGCCGTTCGAGTCGAGCACGGTGTTGTTGATCACCTGCACGTTGCCGGTGCCGCCCGTCACCTGCGCGTGCGTCTGCAGCGCGATGCCGTCGTCGACCGCGCTGAGAATGATGTTGTTCCGAATGCGCGCGTCTTGCGTCACCTGCACGCCGTGGTTGCCGCAGCGCCACATCACGTTGCGCTCGACGATGTTCGGCGTGCCGGCGTTGCCCACCGCGCTGTACAGCGTGATGCACGGGTACTTCGTGTCGTGAATCACGTTGTCGCGAATGACGTTGTTGTAGCCGCCCTCTTTGATCTCGATGCCGTCGCCCTGCACGACGGTGGCGCCGTTCGTGTCGTGCACCCAGTTGCCCTCGATGAGGCCGTTCGCGAAGCGGCACGCGTTCGCGTTGCAGCCCAGGTACATCGCCTCGCCGGTGTCGTTCGTGTGGTGAACGTTGTTTCGCAAGATTCGAAAGCCGTCGTACGTCACGCCGTTGTCGTTCGCGCGAATGGCGACGTCGCCGGTGTCGTGAATGTTGCAGCCCTCGATGGTGATGAAGCTCGCGTTCTCGAAGCGCAGGCCGGCCGACCCGCCGGAAAATTCGAGGTTGCGAAACACCAGGTAGCGGCCGGTGATGTCGACGAGGTTCTCGGCTTGGTTCGGGCGCCGAATGTGGGCGGTCTCGCCGTCTTTGCTGCGAATGACGATCGGCATCGCCTGGGTCGCCGTCTTGTTGATGCCGAAGCGCCCGGCCGGCAACGTGTACAGGCCGCCGCGCAGCACGAGCTCGTCGCCGGGGTTGAGCAGGGCGACCTCGGCCTCGACGTCCATCCCGGGGCCGATCTCTTTCGTGGCCGTCAGCGCGAGCAGGAGCAGGTAGTGCATGGCGCGCAGCATCGCCTCCCGCGCAGGTCATGGCCACCCATGACCTCGATTCGTGACCTCCCGGGCAGAGCGCGCGAGGTCGCTTCAGAAGAGGATGAGTCATGCGAATCCTCAGACTGGTGCTCGTCGCGACGCAGCTGGCGTGCTTCGCGCCAGAGCAGCCGCCGCTGACGGGGCGCTCCGAGACGTTCGAGCTGGGGGCGAAGAACATCGACGACGTCTTCCAGATCTTCGTTCGCCTGCCGCCCGAGTACGACGCCGACCCGGCGCGCGAGTTCCCCCTCGTGGTGCAGCTCGACGCGAACCTGCCCGTGCTCGAGGAGTTCAAGGTGGCGGCCGGCTTCGCGTCGCGTCACGAGGCCGAAGGGGCGCTGCCGCCGTGCATCGTGGTGGGCGTCGGGTATCGAACCGCCGAGCTCGCGACGAAGCACCGGTTTCGCGACTACGGCCTGCCGCTGGAGCCGAACGTGCGCGAGCTCTGGTCGAGCGTTCTCGATGGTCAGGGGGCGCGGTTCTACGACTTCTTGCGCGACGAGCTGCTGGCAGAGGTGGGCCGCCGCTACCGCATCGCCCCGGCGTCGCACCGCGCGCTGTCGGGCCACTCGCTGGGCGGCTTCTTCGTGCTCTACGCGCTCACGCGCCATGACGAGGCGCCGGTGTTCGGGAGCTACCTGGCTGCGAGCCCGTCGATCTGGTGGAACGATGCGCAGGTGCTGAAGCTGTGGCGCGACTTCGCGGGGCCCGTGCGGCCGGCGTCGCTGTTCACTGCGGCGGGTGAGCTCGAG
>JAEUJP010000701.1 GCA_016793725.1 Myxococcaceae bacterium
TGAGAAACGGGCAGCCCGTCGTCGTCAGCAGGAGCACAGCGAAGGTCAGAGCGCGCATGGGCCCGACACTTATCACGCCCCCTTCGGCCGCTTCCGCGCCAAACGCTGACACGCTCACGCCTTCGGCAGCCGCACCTCGACCCGCGCCCCCGGCCTCGCCCGCACGATGCTGAGCCGGCCGCCCTGCCCCTCGAGCAGCAGCCGCGCCGTCGTGAGCCCGAGCCCCAGCCCGAGCGGCTTCGTCGTCACCAGCGGCTCGAACAGCCGCGATTCGATCTCGCGCGAGAACCCCGGCCCCGAGTCTTCGATCGCCAGCACCACGTACGGCCCGTCTTCGCGCCCTTCGAGCGTCAGCACCCCGCCGCCCGACATCGCCTCACACGCGTTGCGCACCAGGTTGCCCAGCGCGCTCAACGTCTGCAGCTCGTCGACCTTGACCTTCAGCGCCGCCACCCGCTTCTCGACCGTCACGCCGCGCGGCGGGGGCGACGACATCAGCACCTGCTCGACGAGCGTCGGCAGCGACGCCTCGGCCGGCGCGGCCTTGCGAACCCGCGCGTAGTCGACCAGGTCAGAGATGATGCGGTTCGCGTTCCACGCCTCTTCTTCGAGCATCTTCAGCGCCTGCGTCACGGGGTCGGGCTGCGGGCCCGAGAGGTGACGCTTCAGCAGCGCCGCCGCGTTCACCACCGCGCCGAGCGGGTTGCGAATCTGGTGCGCGAGGCCGCCCGCGAGCCGGCCGAGCACGGCGAGCCGCTCTTTGCGCAACAGCTCGTCACGCGCGGCCTCGAGCTCTTGCTGGCTCAGCGCCACGCGCTGCTCGAGCTGCTCGTTCGCGATCTGCAGCGCGTCTTGAGACAACTTCAGCCAGGTGATGTCTTGAATCACGCCGACGACGTGCGTCACCGTGCCGCTCTCGCCTCGCAGCGGCGACTTCGTGGTCGCGAGCACGTGCTGCAGCCCCCGCGCATCGGTGAGCGGCTCTTCGGGCACGTGCACCGTCTGCCCGGTCGAGAACATCTGCTCGTCGACCTGCCGAAAGAACTCGGCCTGCTCTTTCGGGAAAAAGTCGAAATCGGTCTTGCCGAGCATCGCCTCGCGCTCGCGCCCCACCATCAGGCACATCGCCTGGTTCAGCACCACGAAGCGAAACTGCCGGTCTTTGACGAAGATGGGGTGCGCCAGCTGGTCGAGAATTTCGACCATCAGGTCCTCCGGCACCTCCGCTCCGCTCCACACGGCCCCCATGGCGCGTCGATCTACCAGTTTGGCCGCTCGCTGGCCTACGGCCCCTGCGGGCGCTATAGGCGGTGCCGCACATGGGCCCGGAAACGCTCGTCCTGGGTGGGCGGTTCAGGGTGCTGCGCCACATCGGCGGCGGCGGCATGAGCGAGGTGTACCTCGCGGTGCAGCTCTCGCTCGGCCGCCAGGTGGCGCTGAAAGTGCTGAAGCGCGACCTCGGCAAGCGCCCCGACATGGCCGAGCGCTTTCGCCGCGAGGCGCTGCTGCTCTCGACCGTCGACCACCCCGCCGTCGTGCGCGTCATCGACTTCGAGCCCGGCGCCGACGCCACCATTCTCGTGCTCGAGCTCGCCGAGGGCGACACCCTCGAGCACCTGCTCAAGGGCGGCCCCATCGAGCCCGGCCGCGCCGTGCTCCTGCTCGCCCAGCTCGCCGAAGGGCTCGGCGCGATTCACGAAAAGGGCATCATTCACCGCGACCTGAAGCCGCAGAACGTCGTCATCTCGCCGACCGCGCGCGGCGAGCAGGCGCGGCTGCTCGACTTCGGCATCGCGCGCCTCATCGAGATGGGCGAGCTCGAGACCCTGCGCGGCCTGCCCGACAACCCCATGATCAGCCACCCCGGCCAGGTCGTCGGCACCCCCGCCTTCGTCGCCCCCGAGCAGGCCACCGGCAAGCCCCTCGACGCGCGCACCGACGTCTACGCGTTCGGCGTGCTCGCGTACCGGCTGCTCACCGGCCAGTTCCCCTTCCCCGGCCCGAGCTCGAACGACTTCTTGAAGCAGCACATCGGCATGGCGCCGAAGCCGCTCGTCGAGGCGAGGCCCCAGCTCTCGGAGCACCCCAAGCTCGTCGCGCTCGTCATGCAGTGCCTCGAGAAGAACCCCGACCTGCGGCCGCAGAGCGCGAACGTGCTCACCGAGAAGCTGGTCGAGCTGTTGCCGCAGAGCCCGTACGACTCGTCGGTGACCACACCGTCGCGGCGGCTGCTCGCGTCTGCGACGACCACGGCGACGCCCGTGCCGCCCGAAAAAGGCCCCGAAGACTCGGGCGCGAGGTGGCGCGACGCACAGGCGAAGGCCGCCGCGGCGACCCAGGCGCTCTTGCAGGTGGGCCAGAAGGGCATCGGCGCGGCGCAGAGCGTGCCGACCGAGTGGAAGAAGAGCCTGCTCGTCGTGGCGGCGCTGCTGCTCGTGGCGCCGGCGGTGTGGGCGATGTTGCCGCCGACGAACGGTGAGCGCGTGGCGAAGCTGCTCGACCAGGGCCGCGGCGAGGCCGCGCTGTCGCTGCTCGACGAGAAGCTGCAAGACGCCTCGTGGGAGGCCCCCGAGCTCTACGCGCTGAAGGCCGCGACGCTGCACTCGATGCGGCGTGAGCTCGACGAGCGCGACGTGCTGCGCACGAACCCGTACCAGTGCCTGCTGCAGGCACACCCGCTCTTGCTCGACGCGCTCGCCGAAGACTTCGGGCGCGCCGAAGACGACGTCGAGCTGAAGGCGCTGATCAAGATCGTGCCGGCCGAAATTCTCGAGCCACACTTCGACCGGCGCTCGCGTGAGAAGGGCAGCGAGCGGCAGTGGGGCAGCCTGCGCTGGCTCGACCTCTCGAGAAAAAAAGACCTGCAGGGCGCGCTGGGGGCCCGCTACATCTCGTCGCTGCAGGCGACCGACTGCACCATTCGCGGCAGCGCGTCGCGACGGCTCGCCGAGCTCAACGTGCGCGAGGCCATCGACGCGCTGCGCGCCCTGTCCGAGACTCCGAAAGAGAAGACCGACGATGGGCTCGTGAACTGCGGGCAAGACGAGGCCGCCGAGGCCATTCGGGAGCTGAAGCGAGAATGAGACGCCTCCTGGTGCTGATGTTCTGCGCTGCCTGCACCGGCAATACGGCGCCGGTGCCCGACGGCGTCACGCACGTCACGGGGCTCGCGAACAACCACGTGACGAGCTGCACCGACCAGGCGGCGTGCGGAGGCAACGAGCCTCCGGTGGGCGGGCCGCACTGCGGCAGCTGGCTGCCGTGCCGCGTGCACACGACGGCGCAGAGCCGCTGCCAGTACGTGCACAACCTCGAGCACGGGCACATGGTGCTCGCGTACAACTGCCCGAGCGGCTGCGACGACGTGCAGGCGGCGCTCGCCGGCTACCAGCAGTCGCACACGCGCGTGCTGCTCACGCCCGACCCGCGGCTCTCGTCGAAGGTGGCGGCGATGGTGTGGGGCTACTCGTGGGCAGGCGACACGGTCGACGTCGCGAAGCTCGACGCGGTGCGGTCGATGCAAGACGTCGACGCGCCGGAAGCCGGCCTGGGGTGCGCACCATGAAGCTCTTCGCCATCGGCGACACGCACCTGCCGTCGACGCGCAACAAAGACATGGAGCGCTTCGGGTGGAAGGGGCACCCCGAGCCGCTGCGCGCCGCGTGGGACGCGAAGGTGGGCGCCGACGACTTCATCATTCTCGCCGGCGACCTCTCGTGGGCGACGCGGCCGAACGAGGCCGAGGGCGACCTCAAGTGGCTCGACGAGCGGCCCGGCAAGAAGGTGCTGCTGAAGGGCAACCACGACTACTGGTGGCCCGACTCGCGGCCGAAGCTCGACAAGGCGCTGGCGCCGTACAAGTCGTTCGTGGGGGCGCTGCACAACAGCGCAGTCGAGCTGGGGCCGTGGCTGATCGCGGGCACGCGGCTGTGGACGGCGCCCGAAGCCCCGCCGATGCCGGGCGGCGAGATGGGCGACGAGGGCGCAGACCTGACGTACGTCGAGCGCGAGGCGCGGCGGCTGCAGGTGAGCATCGACGACGCGAAGAAGAAGAAGGGCATACCCATCGCGGCGGTGCACTTTCCTCCGCGGTACGTGAACGGGCTCGACACGGCGTTCTCGCGCGTCATCGAGGCGTGGGCGCCCAAAATCTGCGTCTACGGCCACCTGCACGGCGAGCTCGGCATCGCGGCCGGCTTCGTCGGCGAGAAGAACGGCGTGAAGTACGTGCTGGCGTCGTGCGACGCGGCCGGGTTTTCCCCCGTGCTGCTCGACGCGTGCTGAAGCTCGTCTGGAAGCCCGACGAGGTCTACCGGCGCACCACCGCCGACGGCGCCACCATCGCGCTGGGCCGGTACCACGCGCGCGAGCGGCGCCGCTTCGTGCAGCCCGTCGTGCTCGCGCACGGCCTCGGCGCGAACCGGTTCGACCTCGACTTCGACGAGCGCTACTCGCTGGCGCGCCACCTCGCCCGCCGTGGCTTCGAGACCTGGGTGCTCGAGCTGCGCGGCCGGGGGCACGCAGGCCGGCACGGCCGCGCGACGTCGTTCGATGATCAGGCCGAGCACGACGTCGAGGCGGCGCTTTCGGCCATCGGCCAGCGCGTGCTCTGGGTCGGGCACAGCAAGGGCGGGCTCGCGGCGTACGCACACCTCGCGCGGCACCCGCTCGCGCCCATCGACGCGATCGTGACGCTCGGCAGCCCGGTGGCGTTCGACTACGGCCGCGGCTTCAAGGCGTTCACCTCGCTCATGTCGCCGCTGTTCGGGCTGCCGGTGATACCCCTGCGCGCGGCGACGCGGGTGGCGACGCTGACGGGCCTGCCGCCCGAGCCCATCGGCAGCTGGCTGGTGAACCCGAAGAACCTCGAGCGGCGGGTGGTGCGGCAGGCCATCTACAACGTGAGCGCCGACGTGTTCGGCGGAGTGGCGAAGCAGTTCGCGCGCTGGGCGGCGACGGGGCGCTTCGACGGCAACGACGGGTTCGACTACCTGAAGAACATGGCGGCGATTCGCGCGCCGGTGCTGCTGATCGCGGGGAGCGAAGACAAGCTCGCGACGCCCGCCGGGGTGCTGGCGGCGCAGCGCGCGCTCGGTGGGCCTTCGTTCGTGCACGTGGCGCGGGGCTACGGCCACGGTGATTTGACGGTCGGGCTGAACGCGCCGGAAGAGGTCTTTCCCGAGGTGTCGGCGTTCCTCGAACGGCACGCCACCGTGTTTCCCTCTTGAGCAGCTCGGTTGAGTTTTGTGCGGCGCAGCGCGCACGCGGTCGCCCACGCTGCCGGGCTCGTTTCGCGCGCTGGGCGTGCATACGAATTCAACCGAGCTGCTCAAAGGGAAGGGCAGTTTTCGATGTAATCTGACGGCGCCTTTGCCGACGACGAGCACCACTGCCCCGCTGGGTCCAGAAGTGATCGGGCGCTACGTCATCTACGAGGCGATCGCGTCGGGCGGGCAGGCGTCGGTGCACTACGGGCGGCTGTCGGGGGCCGAGGGCTTCGGGCGCACGGTGGCGATCAAGCGGGTGAAGGCGAGCGCCGACGGGGCCGAAGAGGCGCTGAAGGCGCTGGTCGACGAGGCGCGGCTGGCGTCGCGCATCTCGCACCCGAACGTGGTGCAGACGTTGGACCTCATCGAGCACGAGCGCGAGCTGCTCGTGGTGATGGAATACGTGCCGGGCGAGACGGTCGCGAAGCTCCTGAAGGCGGCGGCCGCGAAGCACGAGGCGGTGCCGGCCGACATCGCGGCGGCGATCGTGGTGGGGGCGCTGCGCGGGCTCGAGGCGGCGCACACGGCGACCGACGAGAGCGGAGCGCGGCTGCAGATCATTCACCGCGACATCTCGCCGCAGAACATCATCGTCGACGTTCACGGCCACGCGCGGGTGCTCGACTTCGGCATCGCGAAGGCGCCGCAGCGCGGGCAAGACACGACCGAGACGGGCAACGTGAAGGGCAAGCCGTCGTACATGGCGCCCGAGCAGCTGCGCGGCAAGGCGTCGGTGCGCACCGACCTGTGGGCGTGCGGCACGGTGCTGTGGGAGATGTTGACGGGCAAGAAGCTCTTCAGCGGCAAGACTGACGAAGAGATCATCACGAAGGTCATCACCGAAGCGGCGCCGGCGCCATCGACGCTGGTGCCGACGGTGCCGCCCGAGCTCGACGCGGTGGTGCTGAAGGCGCTGCAGCAGCTCGCCGAAGACCGCTACGGCTCGGCGCAAGAGATGTTGGCCGACCTCGACAAGCTGCCGCTCGCGCCGCCCTCGAGAATCGCGGGGTGGATGCAAGGGCTCGCGGGCAAGCGGCTCGAGGCGTCGGCGCAGCGCGTGCGCGAGCTGCAGAGCTCGGGCATCGGGCGGGGCGCGCCGAAGCCGGCGACGCGCTCGAGCCTGCCGGTGTTCGCGGCGGTCGCGGCGCTGCTGGTCGCGGGCACGGCGACCGGGCTGGTGCTGCTGTCGCCGAGGCAGAAGGCGCCCGACATCATCCCCATTCCCGTGCCGGTGCCGGCCCCGACGCCGGTCGTGGTGCGTGAGCCCGAGCCCGAGCCCGAGCCCGAGCCTGCGCCCGCGCCGCCGCCGGTGCCCGAAGCGCGGGCGCCGAAGAAGAAGAAGCCGTGCGTGAAGCGGCTGAAAGAGTACCTCGACGCCGACGGGCGAACGCGCTACCGGAAGGAGTGCATCTGAGGCGCGCCCTGGTGCTGCTCGCGGTCGCCGGCTGTTCGCTGTCGCTGCCCGACGTGAGCAGCGGCAACCCGAACGCGGTGTACGCGGAGCTGGATGACGACTTCGAGCGCGTCGGCGGCACGCCTGAAGGCGCGGTGTGGACGGAGTACGAAGAGCGAAACGCGAATGAGGTTCTCAGCGTGACGGCCGAGGCGGCGCACCGCGGGGCGGGCGGGCTGCAGTTCAAAGACACGCAGCCCGGGACCGGCAACGCCGTCTGCTCGCACCTCATCAAGAGGCGAGACGCGGGCACAGCCGAGGGCTCGCTGCGCTCGTGGCTCCGCGTTCGCGGCACGAATGGGCAGGGGTACAACATCTCGCTGTTTCTCGAGTCCGAGAACGGCACCGACCCGACTCAAGGCGGGTTCACCGGCAGCAACCTGATTCACAACGCCGAGTCGGTCGACACGGGCCAGAACATTCGCAACACGAACCTGCCGTTCGATGCCGGAGTGTGGATGCTCTACGAGCTGTCGGTGCGCGAGTGTGACGACGCGGGCGCCTGCTCGGCGAGGCTGCTGGTCGACGGGCGCGAGCGGTCGCAGTGGCCGATTCGGCGGGGCACGACGCGGGTCTTCAACTTCGGCGTGGGCGCGGTGTTCTGCGGCGCCGAGTTCCAGGGCACGGTCGACTTCGACGACGTGCGGTTTCACGAGCGGCCGTTGGCGAGCACGTTGGTCGTGACGGGCGACTCGGCGGCGCCGAGCGAGTGTGCGCCGCTTCGGGTCGAGCTGCGCGACTCGTTCGGGGCGCCGGCCGACGCGCCGTACGACGTCGAGGCGACGGTGTGGGTCGACGGCGGCGCGACGTACGGCGACCCGGC
>JAEUJP010000448.1 GCA_016793725.1 Myxococcaceae bacterium
GACGTGCCCGAGGGCAGGCAGCTCGTCGTCACCTTGAGCCTCGCGCTCGGCAGCGAGGGCACCACGCTCTGGCAGGGCCGCGCCTCGACCCGCACCGCGTTCACGCTCGACGCCGTGCGCTGCGGCACGAACACGTTTTCACTCGTCGGCGGCGCCTCGCCGCCGAAAGACCTCGCGCTCGGCTGCGGCAACCGCGGCGAGCAGCCCCTGCTCGTCTTCAGCGCCCCCGTGAAAGACCTGAACCTCACGAGCCTGCGCCGCCTCGCGCGGCTCGAGCCGGCGGTGCCCGACCTGCACTTCGCGACGTACGGCTCGCAGGTGCAGCTGCAGGGGCGGTTCGTGCCCGACACGCTCTACAAGCTCTCGCTGGGCCCCGCCCCCATCACCGACGACAGCGGCCGCAGCCTGCGCGACGTGAAGCCGGCCGACGTCTTCTTTCACCTCGGGTGGCGCGCACCGTTTCTCAAGTGGGCCCGCTCGACCGCGATGCTCGAGGCGTTCGGCCCGCGCATGCTGCCGCTCACGGGCTACGGCGAGCCCCGCGCCGACGTGCGCATCTACCGCATCGACGCGCTGCACACCGGCCTGTGGCCGTTTCCCGCCGACCCGGTGCTCGTCGAAGAAGACGCGGCGCCCCCCTTTCCCGGGGAAGAGCCGAAGGTCGAGGTCGACCCCGGCGCCGCCGACCGTGAGCAGCTCGTGCGGCACCTCAGGCTGCTCGGCTCGCCGCTCGTCTCTCGCGTCGTCGACCTGCCGCTCGCAGACAAGGGCAACACCACCGCGTTCGGGCTCGACCTCAAAGCCCTGCTCGACGGCGCCGTCGGCAAGAGCCGGCCCGGCACGTACCTCGTCGGCGTGCGCAGGCTCACCGGCAGCCCGACGCGCAGCTACGTGCGCGTGCAGGTCACGAACCTCTCGGTCACCTCGGTCGAAGAGACCGGGCAGGCCGTGCTGTTCGTGCGCCGCCTCGACGACGGCGGCCCCGTGCCCCAGGCCGTCGTCACCCTCGAGGGCCACCGTGACGCGCCCGGCCGCCCGTACGTCTCGACCGCCATCACGTGCGACGCGGCGGGCCGCGCCACGCTGAAGCCGCTGCACGACTGGGCCGACCTCACCCGCATCTCGATCGCGAAAGACGACGACGTGCTCGTCTTCGACCCGCAAGAGCACGTGCCCCAGTTCGCCAACAACCACTGGGCCTCGTACGGCGAGTGGCTCGCGTGGCTGCACACGGCGATGCCTCCGCCGCCGAACGACGTGAACCTCGCGTTCGTGTTCAGCGAGCGGCCCATCTACCGGCCGGGCGAGCCCGTGTTCCTCAAGGCGTTCGTGCGCGAGAAGCGCGCCGGGCGGTTGCAGATCCCACAGTCGGCGAAGAAGTACGCCATGCGCGTCGAGGGCCCCGACGGCCAGGTGTGGAACGTGCCGCTCACCGCGTCGCCCCTGATGGGGCTCTCGGGCGAGTTCAAGGAGCCGAACCTGCCCACCGGCGAGTTCACCGCAGTGCTCGTCGACGCCGGCGACGTCGCGCTCGCGCGCCGCACCTTCAAGATCGAGGCGTACCGCATCCCCACGTTCGAGGTGCAGCTCTCGGCCCCCCTGCGCACCCGCCTCGACGCCCCGTTCAAGGCGAAGGCCGTCGCCCGCTACTATGCCGGCGGCGTGCTGGCGGGCCAGCCCATCGCGTGGGCGGTCACGCAGCGCCCGTACCACTGGGTGCCGAAGGGCTTGGGCGGGTTTCTCTTCGCCTCGTCGAGCCAGTTCGCCCGCCCCGCCGCACGGCAGAGCGCCCCCGGCGTCATCGCCCAGACCGGCGAGCTCGACGCGACCGGCAACGC
Organism: Myxococcaceae bacterium; assembly: GCA_016793725.1. Classification (GTDB taxonomy): domain Bacteria; phylum Myxococcota; class Myxococcia; order Myxococcales; family Myxococcaceae; genus Xiheicaenimonas; species Xiheicaenimonas phototrophica. Next base: position 1,839 of record JAEUJP010000448.1, read on the forward strand.
CGACCTGAACCTGAACCCGCAGCTCGACCTCGACGGCAGCCCGCGCATCTACCGCTTCGAGGCCACCGTCACCGGCCCCGACGACCAGCCCGTCACCGCCGCCACCGAGGTGAAGGCGCTGCCCCCGTTCGTGCTCGGCCTGAAGGTGCCCCGCTGGCTCGAGAAGGCCACCTCGCTTTCGCCCGAGGTGCTCGCCGTCGGCGTCGACGACAAGCCCGTGAAGGGCCAGGAGGTGCGCGTTCGCCTCTTTCGGCGCGTCTGGCACTCGAACCTGCGCGAGACGCCGTTCGCCACCGGCCAGGCGAAGTACGTGACCGAGCAAGAAGACATCGCCGTCGCCGACGTCAACGTCGTGACCGACGACAAGCCCGTGACGAAGCCGTTCGCCATCACCGAGTCGGGCGTCTACGTGGTCGAGCTCTCGTCGCGCGACAAGCTCGGCCGCGTGCAGGTGATGAGCGCCGACCTGTACATCGGCGGGCAGACGCCGCTCGCGTGGCCGCGCACGCGAGAAGGGGTGTTCGAGCTCAAGCCCGACAAGCCGAGGTACGCGCCAGGCGAGGTCGCGCACCTCGTCGTGCAGAGCCCGTACGCCAACGCGCGGGTGCTCGCCGTCGTCGAAGAGCCCGAGGGCAACCGCTACGTGTGGAGCGACGTGCGCGAGGGCCGCTCGACGCTCGACGTGCCCATCGGCGACAAGCACACGCCGAACCTGCCGGTGCACGTCGTGCTGATGCGCGGCCGCATCGGCGAGGGCAAGGCCGACGACGGCCGCTACAAGCCGGCCTCGGCAGCGGCGTCGGTCGATCTCGAGGTCGAGCCGGTGAAGAACCTCGTCAAGGTCGACGTGAAGCACCCCGAGGCGGCGAAGCCCGGCACGAAGGTCGACTTCGGCATCGCGCTCACCGACGACCGTGGCGCGCCCGTCGGCGGCGAGGTGACGTTCTGGCTCGTCGACGAGGCGGTGCTGTCGCTCGCGCCCGAAGGCTCGCTCGACCCGCTGTCCGAGCTCGTGCGGCGCAACTCGCGCGTCACCTCGATTCACGACACGCGCAACCTGGTGGTCGGCCGCGTCGCCGAGCTCGAGGCCGAGCCGGGCGGCGACGGCAGCGACGACGTCGACGCGGCGGGCAAGAAGCGCGTGCGAAAGAACTTCCAGACCGTGCCGTACTACGCGGCGACGCTGACGGTGCCGCCGAGCGGCAGGCTGAACGTGCCGGTCACGCTGAGCGACGACCTCACCAACTTCCGCGTGCGCGCCGTCGCCGTCTCGGGCGCGCAGCGGTTCGGCGTGAAGCAGTCGACCCTGCGCGTGCGGCTGCCCGTGCTCGTACAGCCGAGGTTGCCCCGCTTCGTGCGCCAGGGTGACCACTTCTGGCCCGGCGGCATCGCGCGCCTCGTCGAAGGGGCCGAGGGGCCAGCCACCGTCGAGGTGCGCGTCGACGGCAAGAGCGTCGTGCGAGAGCAGGTGAAGCTCGAGTCGGGCAAGGCCGCCCAGGTGCTCGCCGAACGCGACGTCGGCGTCGCCGGCATCGAGGGGGCCACGATGAGCGTGCGCGTCGACGTCACCCGCCACTCGGACAAGGCGGGCGACGCCTTCGAGGTGAAGCTGCCCGTATACCCCGACCGCGCGCCCGAGCAGCTCGCGTGGTTCGACACGCTGAAGCCCGGAGCCGTGAAGCTGCGCGACTTCCCCGAAGGGGTGCGGCCGGGCACCGCGACGCAGCGCCTCGTGTTCACGAACCAGCCGGGCGTGCTCGAGCTCGCCTCGGCGCTCGAGTACCTCTCGGCCTACCCGCACGGCTGCATGGAGCAGCGCATGAGCCAGGTGATGCCCGACCTGTCGCTCGCGGGGTTCTTGAAGAAGAACGAGCTCGAGACGCGCTTCACCCCGGTGCTCGCCAGCAACACGAAGCGGCTGCTCGAAGACATCGCGCAGCATCAAGACGAGCGCGGCTTCGTCGCCTACTGGCCGGGCACGCGCGGCTGGGTGAACGTGACGGCGCAGGCGGTCGAGCTGATGGTGCTCGCGAAGAAGGCGGGCGTACCGATCGACGAGAAGGTGAAGGTGCGGGCCCTCGCTGCGCTGAAGGGCGTGCTGCGCAGCGACTTCAGCGCGCAGTACGCCGCGTACCGCACCCACGACCAGGCGCTGGCCCTGCGCGCGCTGGCGCTCGCGGGCGAGCTCGACGAGCACTACGCGATCGAGCTGTTTCACTACCGCTCGCACCTCGACCTCGCGTCGCTCGCCGACCTCGCCACCGCGATGAGCGAAAAGCCCTCGGTGTTCGGCCCGAACCTCGCCGCGCTGAAGACCGAGCTGTGGGAAGGCGTCGTCTTCAAGCAGTTCAAGGGTCAGCCCGTCTTCGACCGGCTGGCCCGCGAGCGCACCGCGTGGGAGCACGGCTACCTCGGCTCGACGACCGGCACGCTCTCGGCGGTGTTCGAAGCGCTGGTGCGCGCCGACCCCACGAACGGGCGGCACGGGCTCTTGCGCGACGCGCTCGTCAGCCGCGGTTCGCCGAACCTCGGCTGGGGCTCGACGTACGAAAACCGGCGCGCGGTCACGGCGCTGGGCGTGTACCTCGAGCAGTCGCGCGCACCCGAAGGCGCGGCGCACATCGACGTGACGGGGCTGTCGACCGTCACCCTCGACGCGGCACACAAAGCCGCCAGGCGCGAGACGGGCGCCGAGGTGCCCTTGACCGTGACCGTGAGCGGCGGCCCGGTCGGCATGCGCGGCTTCTACCGCTGGCTCGCGAAGGGCCCGGGCGACGCGGTGACGGCGAGGCGCGACGGCTTCATCGTGTCGCGCGCGGCGACCTGGTACCACCCCGACGCGTCGGCGCCGACGCGGCACGACGACGAGCCCGGCAAGACGCTGGCAGTCGCCGTCGGCGACGTGCTCGAGCTCGAGGCCACGCTCGTCAGCGACGCCGTGCGGCACCACGTGGCCCTGGTCGTGCCGTTCGCGGCGGGCCTCGAGCCGCTGAACCCCGAGCTCCAGACGTCGGGGTCAGACGCGAAGCCCTCGCAGGCCGACTCGGTCGCGGCGACCTGGGTGCAGCGGCTCGATCACGAGGTGCGCTACTACTTCACCGAGCTGCCCGCGGGGTCGCACCACTTCCATTTCCGCGTGCGCGCCGCGAGCGAAGGCAGCTTCGTGCACCCGCCGCCGTGGGCCGAGCAGATGTACCGCGAAGAGGTGCGCGGGCGCGGCAACGGCACCCGCATCGTGGTGAAGGGCACGCGCGAGCGGTGAGGCGGCGCGTCGCCAGCGGGGCCGTGCTCGCGCTCGGGGCCCTGGGCCTCACGTTCTGGGCGTCGCTCGACGCGCGGCTCGTCTCGCCCTCGCCCTCGCACGTGCTGCTCGATCGCCGGGGCCACTTCTTGGGCGAGGTGCCGGCCTCTGACGAGATGCTCGGCTACTGGCCGCTGCCGGCCGTGCTGCCCGACAAGCTGGTCACCGCGACGCTCGAGACCGAAGACCGCTTCTTCTACGAGCACCCGGGTGTTCACGCGCCGTCGCTCGCCCGCGCGGTGGTGCAGAACCTGCGCAGCGCCTCGATCATCAGCGGCGCCAGCACCGTGGCGATGCAGGTCGCCCGCCTGCAGCACCCGCGCCCGCGCGGCCTCTGGGCCAAGGTGCACGAGGCGGCCGAAGCCCTGCTGCTCGTCGACGCCCACGGCCGCGACCGCGTGCTGCGCCAGTACCTGACGGTCGCGCCGTACGGCAACCGCGCCCGCGGCGCGGCACGCGCGGCGCGGCTCTACTTCGACAAGCCGGTCGAAGATCTCTCGTGGCTGCAGGCCTCGTTTCTCGCCGCGCTGCCCCAGCAGCCCGGCCGCATGAACCCGTACGACCCCGACGGCCTGCGCCGCGCCCTGCAGCGCACCCACCGCATCTTGCGGCTGCTCCACCAGCGGGGTGTCATCGACGCCGTCACCCTCGACCAGGCGCTCGGCGCGCCGCTGGGCCTCGTGCCGCAGCCGAAGCGCGACGAGGCCGCCCTGCACGTCGTGCTCGACTTCGCCGCCGACGTCGCCCGCGGCGGCATGCCGCTCGTCAGCACCTCGTCGGTCGATCTCGAGGTACAGCGCATCGCCACGCGTGCCGTCGCCGAGCGCGTGCGCGCGCTCTCGTGGGCCCGCGCCGGCAACGGCGCAGCCCTCGTCGTCGACCTGCCCACCGGCGAGGTGCTCGCGCGCGCCGGCAGCACGTCGTGGGCAGACGCGGCGCAGCGCGGCTCGATCGACTACACGCGCACGCGCCGCAGCCCGGGCTCGGCGCTCAAGCCGTTCGTCTACGCCCTCGCGCTCGAGCGCGGCACACACACGCCGGCGAGCCCGGTGCCCGACGTGCCCCTCGAGCTCGTCATCGGCGACGGCAGCGCCTGGGTGCCCGAGAACATGACCCACACGTTCATGGGGCCGATGTTGTTTCGCGAGGCCCTGGCGAGCTCTCGCAACATTCCCGCGCTGCGCGTGCTCGAAGCGGCCGGCGTCGACCGCACGCTCGAGCTCTTGCGTCGCGGCGGCGTGAAGAACGTCAGCCACGAGCCGGGCGAATACGGGCTCACGCTCGCGATCGGCGGCCTGCCCGTCACCGCCGAAGAGCTGGCCACGCTGTACACGGCGCTCGCGAACCGCGGCGTCACGTTGCCCCTGCAGAAGTACGTGAACCAGACATCGCCCGGCGTGCGCCTCTTCTCGCCCGACACGGCCGCGATGATCTCTCACGTCTTGTGGGACCCGAACGCCCGGCGCTCGGGCTTCCCCGCCGGCAGCGCGCTCGACTACGACGACTACGCCGTCGCCGTGAAGACCGGCACGAGCCAGGGCTACCGCGACGCGTGGGCCGCCGCGTTCAGCGACCGCCTGCTCGTCGTCGCCTGGGTCGGCAACCACGACCAGGCGCGCATGAACAGGCTCTCGGGCGCCGTGGCGGCCGCCCCCATCGCGCACGACCTTCTCGACGCCGTCATGCCCTTGCGCGCACCCCACCGCGAGTGGGCCACCACGTTCGGGCCGCCCGCGGGCTACGTGGCGCACGAGATCTGCGCGCTCTCGGGCGCTGCCGCCGGGCCCCGCTGCCCGTCGGCCCGCACCGAGTGGTTTCCCAGAGGCGCCGGCCCGAGCGGCGAGTGCCCGTTTCATCGCAGCGTCGACCTCGACGCCCGCAACGGCCTGCTCGCCGGCCCCACCTGCCCCAAAGAGCACGTCGTCTCGAGAGCCCTGCTCGCCCTGCCCCCGCTCTACGAGGCGTGGGCGCGCCGCGAGAAGCTCGACGTGGCGCCGTCGCGCGAGAGCCCGCTGTGCCCCGCCGCCTTCCTGGAGCCGAGAAAGGTCGCCCTCGCCGAGCCCAAAGACCGCGCGCGGTACCTGTTCGACCCCGACACCCCGACGGCGCTCGCCGGCGTGAAGCTCTGGGCGCAGGTGACGCCCGCCACCGAAGACGTCGTGTTTCTCGTCGACGGCGTGCCCGTGGGCTCGGCTGCGTGGCCCCACGAGCTGCGCACGACGCTCGGGCCCGGCACCCACGTGATTCGTGCCGCGCTCGCCCACGGCGGCGAGCAGAGCGCGCCCGTCACCGTCACCGTCGACGACTGAAGCGCACCAGCACCACCTCGAGCGGCGACTCGAGCGCGCCCAGCGCCTCGAGCATCAGGCCCTCGGCCCCGGCCACGTCGAAACCGCCCGAGCCCGCCCCGATGATGGGAAACGCGAGCGACCGCAGCCCCAGCCGCTCGGCGAGCGCGACCGCGTTGCGCGTCGATGCCTGAATCGAGAACCGCGATGCGCGCCACACGAGGTCGATGCCTGCGACGTGAATCAGCGCCCGGTACGGCAGGCGCCCGGCGCCGGTGTGCACCGCGTCGCCGAGCGGAATCGGGCCCAGGCGCCCCAGCTCGCGAAACGGGGCCAGGCCCGCGCGCTGCTTGATGGCGCCCGACACGCCCTGCGGCAGCAGGAGCCACCAGGGTATGACGTTGCGGTTCCACGCGTTGACGATCGCCTCGGTGGGCTGCTCGAGCAGATCACCCTCGACGGTGGCGGGCTTCACTGCACCTCGTAGCGCCACGTCTCGGCGATGCCCGACCAGCCGCCGAACATCACCGCGCGCCCGAGCGCGTCGGTGAACAGCGTGTGCCCCGAGCGGGGTGGCGGGCGCTGCTGCGTGACCACGTCGTTCCACCGGCTCCCGTCCCACTCCCACGTGTCGCCGAAGTCGGTCGCAGCGCGGCCCCCATACAGCACGACGGCGCCGCGCGCCGGCGACCACGTCAGCGCGAGGTTGAAGCGCGCCGGCGGTGACGCAGGCTGCGTGCGCTCGACCCACGTCGCGCCGTCGAACTCCCACGTGTCGTTCACCGGCCCCGCCGAACCGCCTCCGCCGAACACGACGAACCGTTGGCGTCGAACGTCGTACGCGCCGCTCCAGTCGCACCGCGCCGGGGGCGACCGCGGCGGGCTTCTCTGCGACCACGTCGTGCCGTCGTATTCCCACGTCTCGCTCGGGCAGCTCAGGCTGCAGGTCGAACCGCCGAACATCACCACCACGCGCCGCGCGCCGTCGTACACGAGAATCGGCTCGGTTCGCGCAGCGGGCGACCGCGCCGGCGTGACGCGTCTCCACGCCGTGCCGTTGTACTCCCACGTGTCGTTGCGCACGTCGGGGCCGCACTCCGAGGTGCTGACCGAGCCCCCGAACAGCACCACCACGCCGCGGCCCTCGTCGTAGACCATCGACGCCGCGCGGCGCGCCGGGGGCGCATCGGCCGTCATCACCTGCAGCCAGGTCGTGCCGTTCCACTCCCAGGTGTCGCGGAGCATGGTGTTGGCGCTGCTCTGACCGCCGAAGATGACACCGCGCTGCCGCGTCGAGTCGAACGCCGACGGGAAGAACGACCGACCTGGGGGTGACCGCATCGGAGTCAGCTCGACCCACGTCGCCGTCGCACACTTCCCCGCGGTGCAGACGTTGAGCGCCGCGCCGCACGCAGCGCCACACGCCCCGCAGTTCTGGGGGTCGCGATCGAGCTGCGCTTCACAGCCGTCGGCGCGAACGCCGTTGCAGTCGACGAAGCCCGGGTTGCACGAGCAGAAGCCGTCGGCGCACACGCTGTTCGGGCCACACTCGGGCCGGCAGGCGGGCCCGCCCGCGTCGAAGGGCGCTCCGGCGTCGGGGGCCGGCAGCGATGGGGTGGGCGCCGGCTCGTATGGGTCGGTGCGCCCGCACGCCATGAACAGCACCACCCCCAAGAGCGCCCGCGGCGTCACGGGCCCGAACCGTAGCGCGAGGCGGCGCGCGCGCATATGTACCGGGCCATGGCCGCGACACCTTCGACGATGCTCCCGCTCGGCACCCCGCTGCCCGACTTCAAGCTCCCCGACGCCGTGACGGCGAAGACGGTCTCGCCGGCGGGGCTCGAGGGCAAGGCCGGCGTGCTCGTGATGTTCATCTGCAACCACTGCCCGTACGTGGTGCACATTCGCGAGCAGCTGGTGGCGACGGCGCACGAGGCGCTGGCGCAGGGCTTCAGCGTGGTCGCGATCAACTCGAACTCGGCGAAGTCGCACCCACAAGACGGGCCGGCGAACATGAAAGAGCTGGCCACCCGAGAGCAGTGGCGCTTCCCCTTCGCGTTCGACGAGTCGCAAGACGTGGCGCGCGCGTTCAAGGCGGCGTGTACGCCCGACCTGTTTCTCTTCGACGCACAGCGCAGGCTCGCCTACCGCGGGCAGTTCGACGAGAGCCGGCCGAACAACGGCAAGCCGGTGACGGGGCGAGACCTGCGCGACGCGCTCGCGACGGTCGCGAAGGGTGAAGCGCCGCCGGCCGAGCAGAAGGCGAGCATCGGCTGCAACATCAAGTGGCACACGTGACGCTGGTCGATCGGGTGCAGCGCGAAGCGCCGACCGAGTCGACCGAGCTCGAAGGTGAGTCACCCGCCGTCGGGCGAGACGACGGGTATCGCGGCGGGCAGTGACGGGGGCACGCCGGCGACGTTGGCGTAGGCGCCGAGGCCCATCATGTCGCTCCACACCTTGCTGAGCTCGGCCTCCTGGGTGAGCAGCACGTCGATGTTGTGCGAGCCGTAGCGCTGGCGCTCGTCGGTGAGATCGTTCGCGGCCTGCTGCTGCGCCTTGAACATCGCCATCGCGTCTTCCATGTGCTTCTTCTGCTCGGGCGACATCGCGGCGTTCATCGCGCCGAAGTCGGGGTTGAACGCGGGGTTGCCGGTGAGCTGCGAGATCATGCGCCGGGCGATGACGGCCGAGACCATCGCGTCGATGGTGTTGACCTGCTTTTCGGTGAGGCCCGAGGCCTTGAGGGCGGCCTGCTCGCGGGCGGCGCGATCGAGGGGCCGGGCCTCGGGGGCGCCCTTGCCCACCCAGGCGCGCTGGTAGCCCAGGTACGCGTCGAGCATCTTGGGCGTGAGGGTGAACGAGGCTTCTTCGGCCTGCGCGACGGGCGCGGGGGCTGGCCCGGGCTCCGGAGCGCTGGACTTTTCTTTCGGGCAGGCCGCGAGCAGCAACACGAGCGTGATGCGTTTCACGCACACCACAGTACAGAACTTCGATATGAATTTGGTGCTTTGAAGGTCTTCCTCGTCCGCCACGCCGACGCCGACGCCGACATACCCGAGGGCCTCGGTGACGACGCCCGCGCCCTCACCTCGAAGGCCCGGCAGACGATCGCCGCACACTTTCAGGGGCTCGCCGAGCGCATCGGCACGCCGAGGCTGGTGCTCACGAGCCCGCTCGTACGCGCGGTGCAGACGGCGTCGATTCTCACGCTGACGCTGGGCTACGAAGGCCCCTTGCGTGCGCACCGCTCGCTCTTGCCCGACATGCCGGTCGGCGCGATCGACGGGGTGCTCAACGAGGCGGCGGTCGAGTCGATCATTCTGGTCGGGCACAACCCGTCGATGACGGCGATGGCGGCGTACCTGCTCGGCATGCAGAACTTCCCGAAGCCGGTGAACCCCGGCACGGTGATCGGGCTCGAGCGCGACGGGGCGCAGAGCAGGCTGCTCTTCTACGCGCCGCCGGGCCAGGCCGTGCTCGAAGCGGTATAGAGCCAGGGGTGGAAGAGACGACCTACAACGCGCTGATCGCGACGGCGTTCAAGCGCATCGTGAAGGGGCTCGACGATGTCGACCCCGACCTGCTCGACGTCGTGTCGACAGGCGACAAGATCGACGCCACCCACCTGCCGAGCGGCGAGAAGGTGGTGGTGAACACGCAGCGCGCCATCTGGCAGATCTGGGTGGCGGGCAGGGGCCAGGGCATTCACTTCAGCCATCAGGCTGACGGCCGCTGGCTCGACGACAAGGGCAAGGGTCTGGAGCTCTTCGCCTGGGTGACCGAGTGCGTCACGGCGCTGACCGGTGAGCCGCTCACGCTGTGACGTGACAGCGGGCGGCGAGGTCTTTACCCATGGGTGCATGTGGCTCCTGGTACTGGTGCTCGTCGTCGCGCTCGGAGTGCTCGCCTACCTGCGCGGCTTCTTGAAGGGCTTTGCGGCTGCACCGACGGCTCAGCGGCCGAGCGACGGCACGAGCACGCTCAGCGCCTCTGACGTCACCAGCCACGCCGTGCATCAGGCGGCGTGGAGCCAGGTCACGCCTGAGAACGACGTCTAGACCGAAGACGCTTCGCGGCTGCAGAGGTGCTGCACCTTGTCGGCGAAGTCGACGAGCGTGGTGTCGCGCTTGAGCGGCTTGCCGAGCACGGCGAACACGAGGTTCTTCGGCGTCGCGAGCAGCCACGGGTTGTCGGTGTCGTTCCACGCGGCGTAGACGCGCTTCGCCTCGACCCAGCGCAGCTTCACGGGCGCGCGCCGCATCACCACCTCGGCGAGGTACGCGCCGGCAGCCCGCGCAAAGTCGGCGTCGTGGCCCTCTTTCAGGCGCTCTTCGAGCGTGGCGAGGCTCTCTTTCGAGAAGTCGAGCTTCTCGTCGAGCAGGGCCAGCTCGCCGGCGATGCGCCGCACCTGCTCGGCGAACGCGTCTGCGGGCTCACTCATGCGATCGACACCCGATCTCGCCTTGGGGCCGAGACTGCCGGCGACGCTTCGACGCGGTCACCGCCGCCCTCTTGCGCGAGCCTCAGGTTGAGCGAGGCCTCGCGCATCAGCGAGCCGAAGCCGACCGTCGCCTTCGGAGCGACCTTCGGATCATACGTCGCGAGCCCCACCGACGCGGTACCCCCCTCGAAGGTCTGGAGGCTCGAGAGGCGGGCCACGAGGCGGCTCGCGACGGTCAGCGCGCCCTCGCGCGGCGTGTGGGGCAGAAACACCAGGAGCCGATCGTCGGTGAACGGCACGCAGAGATCGATGTCGCGCAAGAGGCCCGAGGTGAGGCCGAGCGCCTCGGCGCGAATCGCCGCCTTCGCGTTCTCGGGGCTGGGGAGCTTCAAGAGCCGCACCTCGAGCTGATCGAGCGCGACCATGAGAAACGCGAGCGGGTACTGATACCGCCGGCTGCGCTTCACTTCCATGCCGAGGAACTTCTTGAAGAAGTTCAGGTCGTGCGTGTTCGTGCCCGACTGCGCGGCGGCCTGCGTGCGCGCCTTCGCGACCTCGGCCTCGAGGTGCTCGACGCGCAGCTCGAGCCCGTGCTGCCGCACCATCGCCTGCGCCATCGAGACGACCTGCGACTTCTTCAGCGGCGACATCAACCACGCGTCGGCGCCGGCGCGCGTGGCGCGCTCGATCATGAGCTCTTCTTCGGGCGGGTACGTGAGCACGACAGGCAGGTGCGGCTTCAGCTTCTTCAGCTTGCCGCACAGGGCCTCGCCGTCGAACGTGCCCGAGACCGACGTGAACACGACGGCGGGGTCGACCTTGCGCACCTGCAGCACGGCCTCGTCGATGAAGTGAACGACCTGCACCTCGTAGCCGCTCGGCTCGAGAAACCGCTTCACCGCGTTCGAGATGGGAACCGAGGGCTCGGCGACGAGCGCGCGGGGGCCTGGCACCTCAGACCTCCATCACTTCCTTTTCTTTCTTCGAGACGAGCTCGTCGACCTTGGCGACCCCGGCGTCGGTCTCTTTCTGAACCTTCTCTTGGGTGCGCTTGTTGTCGTCTTCGGTGATCTTCTTGTCTTTGAGCAGCACCTTGAGGCGCTCGTTCGCGTCGCGGCGCTCGTTGCGAATGGCGACCTTGTGATCTTCGCCCTTCGTCTTCACCTGCTTCGCGATGTCTTTGCGGCGCTCTTCGGTGAGCGGGGGAATCGGCAGGCGAATGAGCTCGCCGTCGTTCATGGGGTTGAGCCCCAGGTTGGCCTCACGAATCGCCTTCTCGAGCTCCTTCATGATGCTCTTGTCCCAAGGCTTGACCGTGATCATGCGCGGCTCGGGCACGGCGAGCGCGGCGCACTGCGCGAGCGGCGTCGGCGTGCCGTAGTAGTCGACCTTGATGCCGTCGAGCATGCCGAGCGAGGCCCGGCCGGTGCGGATCTTGGCGAGCCCTGCCTTGAGATCTTCCAGCGTCTTGTCGATGCGGCTCTTCAGCTCCTTCATCACTTCGTCGCTCATCGTTTTGAACCCTCCGCGTTAAGCCCAGGCCGTCTCGTTCGCGCCCACGACGGTGCCGATGCTCATCGGGTCGCTGACCGCTCTCGCGATGTTGCCGGCGCGACCGAGATCGAAGACGACGATCGGCTTCTTGTTGTCCATACAGAGCGAGATGGCCGTCGAATCCATCACGTTCAGGCGCTGCTGCAGCACGTCGATGTACGTGACCGACTTGTAGCGGCGCGCGTTCGGGTTCTTCTTGGGGTCCGAGTCGTAGACGCCGTCGACTCCGGTCGCCTTCAAGATGACCTCGGCGCCGATTTCCATCGCGCGCAGGCTCGCCGCAGTGTCGGTCGTGAAGTACGGGTTGCCGGTGCCGGCGGCGAAGATGATGACGCGGCCCTTCTCGAGGTGCCGCACCGCGCGGCGCCGAATGTAGGGCTCGCTGATCTGCTCCATCTTGATCGCCGAGAGCACCCGCGTGAAGACGCTCGCCTTCTCGAGCGCGTCTTGCATCGCCATCGCGTTGATGCAGGTCGCGAGCATGCCCATGTAGTCGGCGCTGGCGCGATCCATACCCTCGGTCGCGCCCTTCACCCCGCGAAAGATGTTGCCGCCGCCGATGACGAGCGCGATCTGAACGCCGCTCGCCGCCACCTCTTTCACCTCGTTCGCGATGCGCGAGAGCGTCGGAGGGTGAATGCCGTACCCGCCCTTTTCTGCCAGCGCTTCGCCTGACAGCTTGAGCAAGATCCGCTTGTACGCCATGGCCAACGGTCTTAACGGAACCGACGGCGCGTCTCAAAGAGATTACGGAGGGCGACGGCGCAGCGGTGACGCGCCAGCGTCACAGCGGGCGAAGAACCCGGCACTGGCCGTCGCCCGACCCAGATTACCGAGGGCGACGGCGCAGCGGTGACGCGCCAGCGTCACAGCGGGCGAAGAACCCGGCACGGGCCGTCGCCCGACACACATACGAATGCCCGCCACGGGCTACGGCCGCGTCGTCTCTTCCGACGCGTTCGCCGTCTCGAGCGCCGCCGCCACCTTCATGAACGCAGCCGCGATGCGGCGCAGATCGTCGGGCGACACCCGCACCTGGGTGATCTCGCCCGCCGTGTCCATCACCTCGACCACCGCCTGCCGCCGCGCGAGGCGGGGTGCGATTCGAAGTGTGGCTCCGGTGGCACTGGAAATGACGACGGTCTTCATGGCGAAACGGTCTTCACGACATTGGGTTGTCGTGAAGACCGTGGGTAAGCGTTGCTCCTACCCGAACGAATTTCTGCGCGCTCGCTGCCGCTGCGCAGCTACTGCTGCAGGGTCTTCGCGACCTCGGCGGCCAGGTCATCTTTTTTCTTCTCGATGCCCTCGCCCACCTCGATGCGCGCGAAACGCTTCACCGTCAGCTCGCCTCCCGCCTTCTTGCCGGCCTCGGCGACGACCTCGCGCATCTTCTTCTTGTCTTCTTTCACCCAGGGCTGGTCGACCAGGCAGACGCTCTCGTAGAACTTCTCGAGCTTGCCCTTCACCGCGCCCTCGACCTTGTCGGCCGGCAGCGTGATCTTCTTGATCTCGACCACCTGCGTCGCCGGCACCTTCTCGAGGCGGCCACCGACTTCGACCTGGAGCTTCTCGGCGTCCTGCGAGCGCAGAATGCCGCGAACCGGCTTGCCGTCTTTGATGACGACCTGAACCGTGTTCTCCATCTCGAACTTGATGTCTTCTTGAGCCTTCGCCGTCGCGGCCGCCGGCACGTCTTCGCGGCGCGTGTACTGCGGCTTCATCGACGCGATCTGCAGCGCCAGCTCTTTGCCCGCCGCCAGCGCCTCTTCGTGCTTCGCCACCGCGTCGCTCGAGGCGCCGAGCTCGACCAGCGCGCCGATCTTGCCCGAGTGCACGTAGCCGACCACGAGCCCGCTGCCGTCGGCCTTGAACCGCGCGAACCGGCGAATGTCGATCTTTTCGCCGATCTTCGCGGTCGCCTCGGTGACCAGGTCTTTCACCTTCTTGCCGCCGAGCGACTGCTCGAGCAGCAGCACCTTCTCGTCGGCCGCCGTGCCCTGGGGCACGTCTTCGGCGCGCACGTACGCGGGGCCCGCGCTCGCCACGTGCTCCGACACCTGCGCGACCAGCTTCAAGAAGTCGTCGTTGCGCGCGACGAAGTCGGTCTCGCAGTTGATCTCGACGATCGCGCCCGTCTTGCCGTCGGCCGTCACGAACTGGCCGATCAGGCCTTCGGCCGCCACCCGGCTGCCCTTCGAAGCGGCCTTGCTGATGCCCTTCTTGCGCAGCCACTCTTCGGCAGCGGCGAAGTCGCCCTTCGTCTCGGCGAGCGCCTTCTTGCAATCCATCATGCCTGCGCCGGTCTTCTCGCGCAGATCCTTCACCATCGCGGCGGTGATCTCAGCCATGTCTGTCTCCTGAAAGGTTCGCGAACGCCGGGGGCTACGACGGCCGCGTCTCGGCGGCGCCGTCTTCACCGGCCGGCTTCGCCTCGTCGGTCGAGGCGATCGCCTCGACTGAAGGCTGGCTCTTGATCTCGACCACCGGGCCCTTGCCGGGGCGCTCCTTCACGAAGCGGCGGCGCTCGCCCGGGCCTTCGGCCTTGCGGCGCTCTTCGGCCTCGTCACGCTCGGCCGCGCCAGACGCCTTGTAGCGCGCGCCACCCTCGACGCACGCCTCGGCGATCTTCGACGTGAACAGCTTGATGGAGCGGATCGCGTCGTCGTTGCCCGGGATGACGAAGTCGATGCCGTCGGGGTCACAGTTGGTGTCGACCAGGCCGATCACGGGGATGCCGAGCCGCGACGCCTCGTGCACCGCGATCTGCTCTTTTTTCGGGTCGATCACGAACACGCAGCCCGGCAGGCGCGACATGTCTTTGATGCCGCCCAGGTTCTTCTCGAGCTTCTCGCGCTCGCGCATCAGGCCCGCGACCTCTTTTTTCGGGAGCCGCTCGAACGTCCCGTCCTCCGACATCTTCTCGATGCTCTTGAGCCGGTCGATGCCCTGCTTGATGGTCTTGAAGTTCGTCAACGTGCCGCCCAGCCACCGGTTCGTCACGAAGAACTGGCTCGAGCGCCGCGCCTCTTCTTGAATCACGTCTTGCGCCTGGCGCTTCGTGCCGACGAACAACACGTGGCCGCCGCGGGCCGTCACATCGGCCACGTAGCGAAACGCCGCGCGCGCCATGGTGACCGTCTTCTGCAGGTCGATGATGTAGATGCCGTTGCGGGCACCGAAGATGTACGGCTTCATCTTCGGGTTCCAGCGCTTCGTCTGGTGACCGAAGTGAACGCCGGCTTCGAGGAGCTGACGCATCGTGATGCCGCCAGCGGGTGCCATCTGCTGCTGCTGATTCTCTTCCATGACTGTTCTTCTCTTCCTTGCGAGTTCGGTTGAGCCGCCACGCATCGGTGAAACGTCGAGCCCCCTTCCAGGTTCGATACCTGGAAGCACCTGAGGTTCGACTCCGTGCGTGTGTGAGATTGACTGCGTCGCTACGGGTACTTCGATGAAGCTGGGTGGCCTT
>JAEUJP010000457.1 GCA_016793725.1 Myxococcaceae bacterium
CGAGTCGACCGGCATCATCATCTCGGGAGGGGGGCTGCAGGCGGCGACCGCCAGAACGACGAACACGATGCGCATGTGGGGGGCTCGAGTCTGCTATTCCTGGAGCCGGCCGTGAAGTCGCTCCTCTTCGTCTTCGTCGTCGCGTCGTTCGCCTGTGGCAAGCCCGCAGCCGAGTCGGTCGACTTTCGCCACAAGAAGCCCGAAGGCGGCAAGCCGGTCGCGTCGTGGGCCGGCGACTCCATCACCGACGTCGAGCTGAAAAACCGCTTCGCCGAGATGAGCCCGTACCAGCGCGCGCGCTACCAGACGCTCGAGCAGAAGCGCGACTACACCGACGGCCTCGCCCGCTTCGAGCTGCTCGTTCAAGAGGCGCTCAAGAAGGGCCTGCACAACGACCCCGAGGTCGTCGAGGCCGCCAAGAAGGTGATGGTGCAGCGCCTGCTCGCCGCCGAGCTCGACGCGAAGTCGTTCAACGTGCCCGACGAAAAGATTCAGGCGTACTACGACGCCCACAAGTCAGACTTCGTGAAGCCCGCGATGACCCGCCTCGCCCACGTCTTCTTCAAGACCGAGAACAAGGCGAAGGCCGAAGAGGCGCTCGCCGACGCGCTGAAGCTGCAGCCGCTCGACTACGCCGGCTTCGCGAAGCTCGCCCGCGAGCGCAGTGAAGAGCCGCGCACGCAGCCCATCGAGGGTGACCTGCGCTTCTTGTCTGACGAAGAGCTCGCCAGCCAGTACGGCCCCGAGCTGGTCGAGGCGCAGAAGCAGCTGCAAGCCATTGGCACCGTGTACCCGAAGCTCGTCGAGACGAAGGCCGGGTTTCACGTGCTGCGGCTGCAGGGCCGGCAGATCGAGCTCAACGTCACCGTCGACAAGGCGAAGGCGCAGATTCAGATGACGCTGCTCAACGAGGCGAAGCAGGAGCACTACCGCGCGCTGCTCGAGCGGCTGAAAAAAGAGTCGGGCTACAAGGTCGACGACCAGGCGCTCGGCGCGGTCGAAGTCGACGTGAAGGCCCCCGCGCTCGAGGCCAAGGGCCCTCAGCCCGGCTTCGTGCCCCCGCCCGAGCCGAAGGCGGTCGTGCGATGAGGTCTCTGGTCTTCTCTGCCCTCGCGGCGTTCGTCGCGTGCCCCGAGCAGGCGCCGTCGAAAAAAGACCCGAACGCGGTCGCCACCATCAACGGCGAGGTGGTGTCGAAGGGCGAGTTCGAGGTCGAGCTGTCGCGCGAGCTGCAGGCGATGGAGGGCGCCCCACCGCGCACGCCCGGTGAGACCGAGCCGTTCAAGCAGGCGCTGCTCGAGACGCTCATCGAGCGCGCGGTGCTGCTGCAGGCGGCGAAGACGGCGCAGGTGAGCGTGAGCCCCGACGAGGTCGACCGGCGCGTGCTGGCGCTCGCGAGCGAGTACCCGGCCGAGAGCTTCGACGCCGCGCTGGCGCAGGGTCAGACGACGCGCACCGAGCTCGAGCGCAAGACGCGGGAGCAGCTGATCATCGAGAAGCTCTTCGACAAAGAGGTCTACGCGCGGGTGGCGGTGACGGAAGACCAGATTCGGCGCCACTTCGACGAGCACACGGCCGAGTTCACCGAGCCCGAGCAGGTGCGGGCGTCGCAGATCGTGGTGAAGGGGCTCGACGAGGCGAAGAAGCTCCAGCAGGCGCTGTGGGCGGGCAAGAAGTTCCCCGACCTTGCGCGGCGCTACTCGCTCGGGCCCGAGGCGCGCGTCGGCGGCGACCTCGGCTTCTTTCCCCGCGGCGTGATGCCGCCACAGTTCGACGAGGTGCTGTTCAAGCTGCCCGCCGGCCAGGTGTCAGACGTCGTGTCGACCGACTACGGGTTTCACCTGTTCAAGGTGATGGAGAAGAAGGCTGCGCGCAAGCGTGAGCTGGCCGAGGTGCGCGGGCAGATCGAGAAGCACCTGCTCGGCGAGCTGCGCGAGAAGGCCCAGAAAGACTACGTGAAGGGCCTGCGCGCCGGCGCGGTGGTCGCGGTGAACGCCGAGGCGCTGCAGAGCGTGAGCGGTCGGCCGACGCGGCCGAAAGCCGAAGAGCCGTAGTCATCGAACGGCCGACCACCGCTCACGCTGAGCGGAAGCCGAAGGCTGGAGTCGAAGCGGGCTCGTGCAGGCGACGCGCAACGCCCTTCGACTCAGCGCTTCGCGCGCCGCTCAGGGTGAGCGGAGGCGAGCTGCCGCGCGCCACGGCGAGCACGTCGGCGAGCACGCCCGCCGCCGTCACCTGCGCGCCCGCACCCGGCCCCTGAATGCGCATCGGGTAGTCGGCGTAGCGCCGCGTCGTGTACGTCACGAGCGACTCGGTGCCGCGCAGCTGGGCCGCGGGGTGCGACAGGTCGACCCAGCGCGGGCCCACCGAGAGCCGCTTCGCGAGCACGTCGACGCGCGCGAGGTAGCGCAGCACGCGCCCCTGCGCGGCTTGCGAACGCACGCGCTCGGCGGTCGTCTCGTCGAGCGCCTCGAGCGGCGCGTCGAGCGACACGAACGGCTCGACCTCGACGTCGCCCAGCTCGAGCTCGAGCCCCACCTCGCGCGCGAGAATCAGCGCCTTGCGCGCGACGTCGAAGCCGGCCAGGTCTTCTTTCGGGTCGGGCTCGGTGTAGCCGAGCTCCTTCGCGGTGGTCACCGCGCGCGACAGCGGCGTGCCCTTCGACAGCTCGCTCGCGAGAAAGCCGAGCGTGCCCGAGAAGCAGCCCTCGATGAGCCGCACCTCGTCGCCCGTGCGCACGAGGTCTTTCAGCGGCTCGATGACGGGCAGGCCAGCCCCGACGGTCGTCTCGTAGCGCAGCTGCGCCGAGCGAGCCGCCTCGAGCAGCGCCGCCCGTGCCTGAAGCGGCGCCACGAACGGCTTCTTGTTCGCCGTCACCACGTGCACGCCGCGCCGCAGCGCAGCCGTGTACAGCGCCTCGTGCCCGCTCGCCGCCGTGCAGTCGACGAGCACGGCGCGCGGCAACGAAGCGAGCGCGTCGAGCAGCCCCGGTGCGTCGAGCGAAGAGCGCGTGTTGATCGCAGCCACCAGGTTCAGCTGAGGGGGCAAGAGCGCGAGCAGCTCGCGGCCGACGTTGCCCTTGCCGATGACGCCGACGCCGAGCCTCGAGTCGACGAGCGAGCTCATGCGGCCTCCTTCAGCTGCGCCGCGGCGAGCCCGCGCTGCAGGTCGGCGATGATGTCGTTCACGTCTTCGATGCCGACCGACAGCCGCACGAGCTCGTCTTTGATGCCGATGGCGAGCCGCTGCTCGGTGGTCAGCTCGTAGAACGACATCAGCGCGG
Organism: Myxococcaceae bacterium; assembly: GCA_016793725.1. Lineage (GTDB taxonomy): Bacteria > Myxococcota > Myxococcia > Myxococcales > Myxococcaceae > Xiheicaenimonas > Xiheicaenimonas phototrophica. The sequence goes on from JAEUJP010000457.1 coordinate 3,284, forward strand.
GCTGCTCGATGAGCGTCTCGACGCCGCCCAGCGACGGAGCGATGCGCGCGAGCCGGCACGCGTCGACGAGCCGCGAGCCGGCCGCGAGGCCGCCCTTCACCTCGAACGTCACGACGCCGCCGAAGCCCGAGAGCTGCTCGCGGGCGGTCTTGTGGTCGGGGTGGCTCTCGAGGCCGGGGTACCAGACGCGCTGCACGCCGGGCTGCCCCTCGAGCCAGCGCGCCACGGTGAGCGCGTTCTCGTTGTGGGCCTTCACGCGCAGGGTGAGCGTCTTGAGGCCGCGGCCGAGCAGGTACGCCGAGTGCGGGTCGAGCACGCCGCCGAGCACGCCGCGCAGGTCGCGAATGGCCTGCACGAGGCCGGCGCGCCCGCTGACGCAGCCGGCGAGCAGATCATTGTGACCGCCGAGGTACTTGGTCGCCGAGTGCAGCACGAGGTCGGCGCCCAGCTCGAGCGGGCGCTGGTTCACCGGCGTCGCGAACGTCGAGTCGATGAAGAGCAGCACGCCCTTGTGCGCGTCTTTCACCTCGGCGAGCCGGCGCACGTCGGCGACGCGCAGGTACGGGTTCGTCGGCGACTCGCTCACGATGACCTTCGTCTTGCCCGGCCGAATCGCCGCGGCGAGCGCCGCGAAGTCGCCCGGCTCGACCAGCGTCGACTCGATGCCGAGCTTGTGCAGGAAGCTGCCGACGAACTGCCGCGTGCGGCGGTAGCAGTCGCTCGTCAGCACCGCGTGATCGCCCGCCTTCAGCACGGCGAGCAGCGACGTCGTCACCGCCGCCATGCCGCTCGCGAACAGCGCCGAGTCTTGCGCACCGTCGAGCGCGGCGAGCTTCTGCTCGACGCCGCGCACCGTCGGGTTGCCGTAGCGCCCGTACTCTTCGCGCTCCAGGTCTCCATCGAAGTACGCGCAGAGCTCTTTCGTGCTCTCGAACGTGTACGTCGACGTCAGGCTCACCGCCGGAGTCACCGCGTCGTGCGCGTGCTTCCGAGGTCCTGCGTGCACTGCGAGGGTCGACAGGTTCTGCTGCGTCTGCTTCTTCGTCTGCTGCGTCACGGCTTGCGCTTCCGTTCCGCCCACGCGACTTCCCGACTCTTAGGGTGAAATTTGTAAGGCGCGTCACCCAAGGTGGGCCAAAGTTTCGCGCCACAGCACCGGCTGTGAATCGACATATGAACGTATATCGATACAGCGTGTCAAGGGGCGTCGGGAAATTTGTGCGGGTCGATGCCCGCCTCAGACGCCGCCTTGCGGACGTTGCCGTCGAAGCGCGCGAGCAGGTGTGCGGCGAACGCGCGCGACAGCTCGTCGTCGACACGAAAGGCGACGGCATCGGCGATGGCGGCCTTCAGCTCCGTCACGTTGCCGGGCCAGCGCCGCGCCTGGAGTGACTGAAACGAGGGCATGAAGCCGGCGGTCTTGCGGCCGTGCTCGCGCAGGAGCTGGCGGGCGAGCAGGGGGATGTCGTCGGGCCGCTCGCGCAAGCTCGGCAGCCGCACGGGAATCGCGGCCACCGCGTCGAGCAGGTCGGTCGGCGCGAGCGCAGCCCCCAGGATGCGCGCGTTCAGCGGCTTCTCGAGCGAGTGCAGCAGCACCCACTTCACGTGCGGCTTCGGGTCGTCGAGATGGTCGAAGAACAGGGTGCCGTCTTTCGGCAGCTCCTTCGGTGGGGCGTGCAGGTCGACGACGTGAAACGGCGGCGGGCCGATGGCGCGGGCCGCGTACTCCTTGCCGCAGCCGCGCTCGCCGATGAGCAGCACCGCGCCCGGCGCCCTCGAGAGCGCGCGCATCGCCTCGACCATCGGAGGCGACACCGACTCGAGCTCGCCCAGCACCAGGCGCTGCTTCTGCTCTGCGCGCTCGAAGCCGAGCTCGACGTCGCCCACCAGCACCACGCCGGGCACCGGCACCACGGCGTCGCTCGTGCGCACGCCCTTGAGCCGCGTGCCGTTCGTCGAGCCCGTATCGCGCACGCGCACGCCGTCGCCTTCGAGCTCGGCGACCAGGTGGCGCCGCGACACCGTGACGTCGTCGATGCGAAAGCCGCAGTCGGCGGCGCTGCCGATGCGCACGCTCTCGCCGGGCGACAGCAGCGCCTCACCCAGCCGCTTCGTACCGGTGCGGGCCGTCATCGTGACGGGTGCGCTCATGGGGGCTCGACCATAGCAATGGCTCCGAGGCCGGTTCGTGCTACTTCTCGCGGCATGAAGCGGCTCCTCATTCTCACGGTGCTCGTCGCCCTGCCGGCGAGCGCCGAGCTCGTCGATCGCATCGCCGCGGTCGTGAACAAAGACATCATCGCGCTCTCCGAAGTCGAGGGCCGGGCGCAGGGCGAGCTGCAGCGCATTCGCGCCGAGGGCGGTGACCCCCAGAAGCGCTCCGAGCAGCGCGAAGCGGCGATGAAGCGGTCGCTCGACATGCTCATCGGCGAGAAGCTGATGGAAGGTCAGCTGCGCGAGCTGAACATCGACGTCTCAGACGCCGAGGTCGACCTGGGCATCGAAGACGTGAAGCGCCAGAACCAGATCGACGGCGAGCAGTTCGAGAAGCTCCTGATGCAAGAGGGCTACTCGATGAGCAGCTACCGCGGGTTCATGAAGAAGCACCTCGCGCGGCTGAAGCTGATCAACCTGAAGGTGCGCAGCAAGGTGAAGGTGTCTGACGAAGACGTGAAGGGCGAGTACGCGAAGCTCTCGAAGATGGAGAGCGAAGACGCCGAGGTGCACGCGCGGCACCTGCTCGTGCAGGTGGCTCCGAAGGCGACGGCAGACCAGGTCGAGGCGGCCCACAAGAAGGCGATCGCGCTGGCGGCCGAAGCGCGCCAGGCGGGCGTCGACTTCATCGAGCTCGCGAAGAAGAAGAGCGAAGGCCCGTCGGCGGCCGACGGCGGCGACCTCGGCTTCTTCCGCCGCGGCGTCATGGTGCCCGAGTTCGAGCGCGCGGCGTTCAACCTGCCCGTCGGCGGCATCTCTGACCCGATTCGCACGAAGTTCGGCTGGCACGTCATCAAGGTCGAAGAGCGGCGCGCGGTGGCGGCGAAGAGCTTCGAAGAGCTGCGCGACCAGATTCGCAACCGAATGATGGCGCAGCAGCTCGAGAAGTACACCGACCAGTACATCAACGAGCTCCGCGCGCAGGCCGTCGTCGACGTGAAGCTGTGACCCGGCCAGCGGCCAGCGGTGACGCGCTAGCGTCACAGCGGGCGTCAGACCCGGAACTGGCCGCTGGCCGGCTGAAACAGAGACCCCGAGTGGGTATCTCTCTCGGCTGCCCGTGCGGCATCGGGCCCGAGATCGTCGAAGCGGCGCTGGCCGACCCGCGGGTGCGCGACGCGCTCGAGCCGTCGGTCTTCGGCAGCACGCGTGGGTTTCGGCCCGGCAAGCCCGACGCGAAGGCGGGCAAGGCGCAGCACCGCTTCATTCTCGATGCGGTCGAGGCGGCGAAGCGGCGAGAGATCGACGCCATCTGCACGGCGCCGGTGTCGAAAGAGGTCATCATTCGTTCGGGCATCGCGTTCACCGGGCACACCGAGCTGCTCGCGGCGTCGTTCGGCGCCGAGGTGTTGATGTTGCTGGCGGGGCCGCGGCTGAAGGTGGCGCTGGCGACGAACCACCTGCCGCTTTCGAAGGTGCCGGGGGCGCTGAAGGTGCCGAAGCTCACGAGCCAGCTCGAGCTGCTCTGCCGCTCGCTGGGAAAGAAGGCGAAGGTCGCGGTGTGCGGGCTGAACCCACATGCGGGCGAGGGCGGGAAGATGGGTCGCGAGGAGCTCGAGATCATCGGGCCGGCGATCGAGCGGGCGCGAGAGAAGGGGCTCGACGTGACGGGGCCGATAGCGGCCGACGGGCTGTTCGCGAAGCTGTCGAGCAAGGCCCCGTTTCCGTTCGACGGGGTGCTGGCGATGTTCCACGACCAGGGGCTGTGCGTGGCGAAGGCGCTCGACTTTCAGCGCACGGTGAACGTGACGCTGGGGTTGCCGCTGCCGAGAACGTCGCCCGACCACGGCACGGCGTACGACATCGCGGGCAAGGGCAAGGCAGACCCCGAGCCGATGGTGCAGGCCTTGTTGATGGCGGTGAAACTCGTTACGACTCAGCGTCACGTAAAAGGCCGGCAACAACCCCCTCACGAGGAGTACACCCCATGAAGCGCGTTCTGATGTCACTGGCCGTCGCGGCCGCGATGGTACCCGCCGCTGCGCTCGCGTGCGGCGACGAGATGAAGGCCGATACGCAGATCAAGAAGGTCACGGTCGCCGAGGTGGCGAAAGACAAGAAGGCGAAGGTCGTCGACGCGAACGGGTCGGACTTTCGCGTGAAGAACGGCACGGTGCCGGGCGCGGTGCTGCTGACGTCGTCGAGCAGCTACGACCTCAAAGAGCTGCCGGCCGCGAAAGACACGTCGCTCGTCTTCTACTGCGCGAACACGATGTGCTCGGCGTCGGAGGCGGCGGCGAAGCGTGCGGCGCAGGCCGGCTACACGAACGTCGCCGTCATGCCGGAAGGGCTGATGGGCTGGAAGGCGGCCGGGCAGAAGACGGCGCCGGTGAAGCCGAACAGCTGAGCGCAGGCGTACGAACGAAACACCGTTCGCCCTGAGCGGAACGCCGAAGTGCTGGAGTCGAAGGGGCCGGCTGTCGACGGCCATGAGCCCGTTCGACTCCGGCAGTGTTACTTCTTCGGCGCGGCAGCAGCGCGCAGCGGCTCACCGGCGCGGGCCTTCTTCCCCTTCACGGCCAGCTCGGGCACGGGGCTCTCGGCGAGCGCCTCGACCTTCGCCGGGTCGCGCGCGACGAACGCGGTATCTGACGCGCTCTTCGCACCACCGGCCTGCGCGGCCTCCGAACGCCAGGGCCCGCCCCAGCGGCCATACGTCGGCGACGCGCACTTCACGGCGCCCTTCCACGGGTAGCGAATGGCGTACCGGCCCTGAAAGTTGTTCCACGAGTCGGGGCGCGAGCCCTGCTCGAGGTTCTTGCCGTCGGTCAAGAACTCGCGGCCGCCGACGATGGGCCTGGCGGCGCGGAAGACGAGGTCTTCACCGAGCGACGTCTTGTCGTAGCGCGCGTGGAGGCGCGTGAGCACGAACTGGCCGGCAGGGTTGTACGGGTCATCGGGCCCCTTCGCGGGCGGCAGCGCGTCGGCGCCGAGCGTGGCGAAGTCGGCCTGCGAGAGCGGCGAGGTCGGGCACGGGTCGCAGCTCGTCGCCTGCCACGCGTACTCGGTCACCACGGCCTTCGGGTTCTTCTCGAGCGTGCGGTCGAACAGGCTGACGTAGAAGTAGGGGAACTCGCTCTTCGCCGACGGGGCGAGATCGATGTTCGTGGGGATCGTGACGTTCGGCAGGTTCGCGAGCTCGTAGCGCTGATTCTTCGCGAGGATCTGCACGATGAGGTCTTGCTTCGCCTTCGCGTTGATGAGGCCGAGCCGCACGGGCAGCTCGAACTTCTCGCTGTCGTAGTGAAAGCGCAGGGGCGAGAGCTTCGCCATGCCCTTGTCATCGAACGTCACCTTCTTCACGTTCACCTTCGCGACGAAGAACTTCATGCCCTGCTGAATGTACGGCTTGAACAAAGGCTCGGCGCCGTCGGGGATCTTGTACTTGTTCTGCTTGAGCCACTGCTCGAGCGCGAGCGCGTCTTTCGCAGACAGAATCACCACGTCGTACTCACCGACCTCGAAGCGCGCCTCGACCTTCACGAGCGCGGTGGGCGCGCCGCCCGACCTCTGCACGTCCATCTTCAGCTCGACGGCGCTTTCATCTTCTTCCTCGTAGCGTGGCTCGACGAAGCACGGGTCGACCTCCCAGTACTCGACGAGGCGCGGGGCCGAGAGCTGATCGATGCGCGTGAACACGTCGCGCGGCAGCGTCTTCACCTGCTCTTTTTTCAAGACCACGGGCACCGGCACCACCATCGCGAAGTCGGCGGGCGGGCCCTCGTAGTTGTTCTGCATCGACAGCACGGTGCGCGTGCCGTCGCGCATCAGCACGACCTGGGTGGCGTTGTTGAAGAGCTCGGCGCCTCCGCCGGCGACGTAGAAGCCGCAGAAGGCGTGAGCGGCGAACGGCAACAGCACGGCAGCGACGAGGGCCTTGGCGTTCATTGAAGCAACTACACGCCGCCCAGGCCCTCGCCCGCCAGAACTTTGTGAGCGACTGCTCTGGGCCTCGAGCTACTGCTCCGGGCCACGCACACGACGGCTTGCGCCCATGTGCGTGGCCCCTCGCGGCTCGAGCTACTGCAGCGCGACGACTTCATGTTGATCGTCGTCGTCGTCGCGCGGCGGCTCGGCGCCGGTGATGAGCGCCTTCGCGGCGTCGAAGATGTACTTCACGCCCTTCAGGCCCTTGCTGTCCCACAGCTCGACCTCTTCGGGGTGAAACACCATCAGCACGCACGTCGGGTCTTCGGGGCCGTCGAACCACACGTTGAACGCCGGGTTCCACAGGTCTTTCAGCATCGCGGTGTCTTTCAGCACCTCGTAGCGGCCGAGCGCCGAGAGGTAGCGGTTGCGCCGCTGGCCCACCACGGTGCCGCGCCCCGGCACGAGCGCCTCGTCGACCTTCGACGTGTCGATGCTGGTGACGAAGTAGAGCGTGTTGTCGTCGTCGAGCTTCGCGACGCGCATCGGTCGCGCGCGCAGCCGCGGCACGTCGCCGACCTTCTCGTACGTGCCGACCATCAACGTCTCGAAGTCTTCGAGCACATCGTGCACGTGCTCGGGCCCACTCTTCTTGTTCGTTCGGGTTGCCATGCCCCAGGTCGGGGCAAGGAGCATGCCTAGGCGGCCTTCAGCGTGATTTCGGTGATCTCGCTCGAGGGCCCCACCCGAAACGGTGGGCCCCAGTAGCCCGTGCCACGCGACGTGTAGACCGGAACGCCCCACAGCTCTCGCAGCCCGGCGATGACCGGCTGCTGCAGCCGCACGAGGAACATGAAGGGAAAAATCTGCCCGCCGTGCGTGTGCCCCGACAACATCAGCTGCACGCCCTGCCCGCCCGCGCGCTTCGCGAACAGCGGCTGATGCGCGAGCAAGATGCGCGGCGCCTTCTCGGCCGGAGGCGCCCCCGCGAACGCCGCGTCGACCTGCGGTCGGTGGCTCTCAGAGAAGCGCGCGCCCTCGAGGTCGGGCACGCCGCCGACGGCGAGCTGGTCGCCGCCCTCTTCGAGCACGACGTGCTCGTTGATCAGCGGCCTCAGGCCGAGGCGCTTCATCTCGGCGATCCACGCTGCGGCCCCGTGGTAGTACTCGTGATTCCCCGTCACGTAGAAGACGCCGCGCTTCGCTTTCAGCCCGCCGAAGCCCAGCGTCTCGTCGCGCAGCTTCGTGACCGGCCCGTCGATGGCGTCGCCGGTGACGGCGACGATGTCGGGGTTCAGCGCGTTCACCTGATCGACGACGCGCCTCAAGAAGCGGTGGTCGAGCGTCTCGCCGATGTGAATGTCCGTAATCTGCACGATGCGCAGGCCTTCGAACGCCTTGCCGAGCCCCTTGATGGGCACCGTGACGCGCTCGACGATCGGCGTGCGCCGCGCGACGTAGAAGCCCCACACCAGCGCGGGCAGCGCGAGCGCCGCGACCATCAGCGCCTGCGCGCGGCCCCACTCGGGCCCCTTCTCAGACAGCTTGCCGGCGATGAAGAACGCGAGGTCGCTCGCGCCGCTCGAGGTGAGCAAGAGGCCGAACATGCCCATCCAGATGAAGCCGACCCACTGGGCGATGCCGGCGACCTTGCGGGGCAGCAGCCGCCCTCCGAGAAAGCCGGCGAAGATGGAGCCGAACCCCGCCCACAGCACGCCCCACAGCACGGGCTGAACGGCGGCAGGCCACTGCGCGTCGCGAATGAGGCGCAGCCCGATGTACCAGTGGGCCGAGACGACGACGCCCGAGACGAGCAGCAGAAAGAAGATGCCGCGAATGAAGAGGGCGACGGGAATTTCGCCGACCCCGGCGGGCCGGTCGGTGCGGTCGGGCTGGGTCTCACTCATGGCGCTGGCAGGCGGAGCGTAACGAGGTGGTGACCGGCGTGCATTCGAGATCGCCAGGGTCTAGGTTCCCGCGGCGCATGAGATGGCTCGTCGCGATCGTCGCCGTGAGCGCCGCAGCGTGCAGCGGCGGCACCAAATGCCCAGAACCGCAGTACGAGGGCGTCGCGAGCGACGAGGCGTACCTGAGCCTCATCGACGGTGAGGCGCGCGCGACGGCCGACGCGATGAAGGGCCCGGTGTTCACGCTCACCGACGGCATGGAGCTGAGCGCCGACCCGCCACCGACCTTCCGCTGGAGCTCCACGCTCGCGCTGTCGAAGCCCGGCGCTCCGGGGCCGCGCAAGCCGTCGCCGTGGTGGCGCGGCCTCTTCATCAGCGAGGCGTACGCACACCTGCCACCCGTGACCGGCGTCACCTACTGGCTGAAGTTCGCGGTGCCAGGCGAGAAGTGCCCCATCGAGCTGATGACGACGCGCACCGAGTACACGCCGAACGCCGACCTGTGGGCGAAGCTGAAGGGCGGCACGGGCGCGCGGAGCATCACGGGCATCGCGGCGTACCTCACGGAGAACCGAATCACCGAAGGGCCGTTCAAGATGCCGGCGCCGGTGACGTTCACGGTCAAGTGAAGCGCGCGGCGGTCGCACTGCTGATGTTGTCGTTCGGTGCCTGCCGGGCCAGCTCCGACCCTGCCGCGCCACCTCCGGGGTTGGCGTTCGGCATCGACCCGGCGTGGCCCGAGCGCGGCACGTACCCGGGGGTCGGTACGGGGCGGCTGCTGGTCACGAACAGCCGCGATGACACGGTGAGCCTGCTCGAGCTCGAGAAGGTGGGCCAGGCGACGCTGCCCGAGGTGGCGCGGGTGCAGGTGGGGCTGAACCCGGTCGAGATCGAAGCGCCGCACCACGCGGCGATCTCGCCCGACGGCAAACACTGGTACACGGGGCTCTCGAAGTTCGCGCCGGGCACGGGCGCAGGGCCACACGGTTCGCACGGCACGGGCACCGCCGACGGCCAGGTGCTGAAGCTGCGCACCAGCGACAACGTGGTGGTGGCGGTGGCGCGCGTCGACCGAAACCCGGGCGACATCGTGCTGAGCCCCGACGGCAAGCTCGTCGCGGTCTCGCACTTCGACCTGATTCGCATCTCTGAGGCGGCGCGCGGTGTGGCGCCCGACCCCGACGCACGCATCGCGCTGCTCGACGGCGAGACGCTCGAGCGCATCGAGATGGTGCGCACGTGCGCGGCGCCGCACGGCATGACGTTCTCGACCGACGGGGGGCGGCTGTACGTGGCGTGCTACTCCGACGAGGTCGCGATCATCGACCTGAAGGCGGGCGGCTACCCGGTGACGCGCGTGAAGGTGGCGGGCAACGCGGGCACGGCGTTCACGGCGCAGTACCAGCCGTACGCGGTGATGTTGAACCCGGTGACGGGCGACGTGTTCGTGTCGTGTCTGTCGAACGGCGAGGTGCGGGTGCTGAGCGGGGCGACACTGACGATGGATGCCTCGCGCGTGGCGCTGGTGGGCGGCACGCCGTACGTGGGCGACGTGGGGGCGGGCGGGCTCGAGGTGTTCGTGCCGCACCAGGGCGACGACCGCATCTCGGTCATCGAAGCGGCGACGGGGCTGGTGTCGCGCGTTCTTTCACTGCCGCGCACGCAGTGCACGAACGTGCACCAGGTGCGGGTGCTGCCGAACAACCGGCTCGCGGTGGTGTGTGAGGGCAATCGGGTGACGGCGCCGGGCTCGGTGCTCATCGTCGACGCGACGAGCGGGGCCGTGCAGAGCGCGACCGAGGTCGGCATCTTCCCCGACTGGGTGGGAGTCATTTCCCCATGAGGTGGCTCGGGCTGGTGGTGATGCTGGGCGCGTGCACGCAGTCGGCCGAGCAGTACGGCAACCAACTCTTCAACGACCCGCAGTTCTCGGGCAGCCAGTTCAACAAGTGGTCGTGCGCGACGTGCCACGCGACGTCGCCGTCAGACACACGTCTACTCTCAGGCCACGACCTCGCCGGCGTGACGGAGCGCCCGTCGTACTGGGGAGGCAAGAGCGCGCGGCTCATCGACGCGGCCTCGTTCTGCTACGTCTATTTCATGCGCGGGCCGAAGGCGTTCGAGCCGACGGAGCCGAGGAGCCGGGCGCTCTACGAGTACCTCGCGTCGCTCAAAGGGCCGAGCGACGCGAAGCCGACGACGTTTCTGCCCAACGTGGTCGACGTACCGCGCGGAGACAGAGCGCGCGGCGAGCAGGTCTACGCGTCGGCGTGCAAAGACTGTCACGGCGAGGTCAACACGGGCACCGGCCGAAACTCCGAG
>JAEUJP010000484.1 GCA_016793725.1 Myxococcaceae bacterium
TCCCGATCGGTCGGCGCCGTCGCGCTACGGCGACGTCGCGACGCTGTTCTCGCCCGACGCGACGCTGATGCCGGTCGAGGAGTGGGCCGTCGACCTCGAGTACCGCAAGGGCGCAAGAGGCACGCGGGTGGTGAAGCAGGCGCTCGAGGGGCTCTTGCCGGGCGCCAGGTTCTCGGGCATCGACCGCGAGACGCGCACGCTGCGTTTCGACACCGATGACGGCACGGTGCCGCTGCAGCAGCTGAGTGACGGGTATCAGAGCGTGGCCGCGTTCACCGGTGACCTGCTCTTTCGCATCACCCAGACGTTCAACGACTACGTGCGGCCGCTGTCGACGCGCGGGCTGTTGCTGGTCGATGAGATCGAGCTCCACCTGCACCCGCGGGTTCAGCGCGGGCTTCGCGCGTTCTTGCAGGCGCGGTTCCCTCACTTTCAGGTGCTCGCGACGACGCACTCGGCGCTGACGGCGCAGCAGGCCGGCGAGGGCGAGCTGTGGGTGCTGCAGCGCGACGAGAAGAGAGTGCCCGTCGTGTCGCGGTACGCCGCGAGCCCCGAGAAGCTGCAGGTGCAGCACCTCTTGCTGAGTGATGCGTTCGGGCTCGAGTCGCTCAGCTCGCCGAAGGTCGAAGAGTACAAGCGGCTCGACGCCCGCAAGCGCGACAAGGGGCTGCCGGCGGGTGAGCAGCGTCGGCTGACCGCGCTCTCGAAAGAGCTCTCGCCCTCTGCTGCCGATGAGCCCGATGCCGACTTGAGAGAGCTGAAGGCGCTCGTGGCTCGCGTCGATGCGGCGCTCGCGAAGGGCAACGGGTGATTCAGCTCACACGCATTCGCACCGAAGCGAACGTGCCCAAGGCGTTTCGCGGCGCCGACCGGGTGAAGCGCGAGCGCGAGCTCTTGACGAAGCGGCGCGACGGCGAGCTCGAGTTCAAGTCGAGCCAGTGGAAGCCGGCGAAAGACGCGCTCGGCGCAGAGTCGTTTCGAAAGTGTGCGTACTGCGAGTCGCTCGCGTCGGCGGGCTACCCGTGCGACGTCGAGCACCTTCGCCCGAAAGACGTGCACTGGTGGCTGGCGTGGGCGTACGAGAACTACGCGTTTTCGTGCTTCCTCTGTAACAACAAGAAGCTGAACCACTTTCCGTTCGAGGGCACGGCGTGGCCCGAGCCGAAGGTGGCGGGCAAGACCGACGCACAGCTCGCGGCGCTCGCGGGCACGTTCACGCCCGACCCGATCGACGCTGCAGAGGGGCTCACGCTGGCGAAGTTCGCGCAGCGGCACGCGGCCGAAGATTCCGACCTGCCGCACCCTTACCTCGACGACGTCTCGCCCTTGCTCGGCTTCCGCGCCGACGACGTGCTCGAGCAGGTGTTCGTCGAGCCCGCGAACGGCACGGCGGCGTCGAAGCGGGTGGTGAACGCGCTCGTGACGCTCTGCGACATCAACCGCGATGACCTCTCGCGCGACCGTTACCTGCGCTACGAGCTCTTGCGTGTCATCGCAGACGCGTGGTCGAGCGACACGCTGCCGCCGGCGCTGCAGCTCGAGCACGTAGACACGTTGAAGCGCGCGATGGATGCGTCGAGGCCCTATTCGGCGATGGCGCGGCACTTCATTCGCCGGGTGTGGAAGCTGCAACTGCCGTGAGCATGGTCAGCGCCACGGTCACCGCAGTCGAGGCCGCCCGAATCGACGTCGGGTCGACGCGCCCGCAAGCGGCAGGGGCCGTCGCGCGGTGCGACAGATTTCCGGGTCGCCCGTCTTCACGGCATGGCCCTTCGATTGCGCACGTTGCTCTGGCTGGGTGCGCTCGGGGCCGTGTGTGGCTGCGGGAGCTCCGAGCCCGCCGCCAGGCCGTCGCTGTCGAAGTACCGCTACGTGGTTCGCAGCGTCTTCGTGAAGGAGTCGCCGGAGGTCGCGCTGGCAGACGTGCGGCTCTACTTCGGCAGCGAGCGCGTCGAGGCCTCCCGCGCCTTCGAGGTTCCGGCGGCGCAGCTCATGGTGGGCTCGGGCTCCCCGCTCCGGCTCGAGCTGAAATCGAGCTGCGGTAGGGAGCTGTTGCCGCTCGAGGTGACGACCGCCAGCGGGGGCTCGGAGGCGAGTGAACGTGCGACGGCTGACCGCGCGGTGTACGGCCACATCATCGAATTGAGGGCAAACTACCTGGGCCCGTGGCCCCACCTGGGCGACGTGTACGTGGACCGTGGCCCGAAGCCGGCGAGTGCTCCCATCGCGGTGGGGACCCTCGCGGTCGACAACCCACCACGGGGTGGCTGGAGCTGGGCCACCCGCCTGCCGCTCGGCCCCTGCGAGGCAGGCCTCGACGTCTCGGTTGGGGGCAAGGTCGTGGGCCGCGCAGCTCCGCGCGGCAAGGCGACGTTGGTCGACGTCACCGGCGGGCACTGCTACCGGTGGCAGCCGCACCTCTACACAAGACGGGGGGAAGCGCCGAGCCGAACGGTCAAGCTGTCTGACGCTGTGGTCTACCGCTCCAGTCCCGGGCAGTACGTTCACGTCATCGAGGAGGTCGCCGGTGTCGCGGGCTGGGCGGAGGCCGTCGTCACGACCACGGGTGCGCGGTACGCCGAGCACGCCACGATCGAGCGAATCGACTGCCCGAGGACGGCGGCCACGTCGAGGGGCCGCTGACGGCGCTGACGGCCTCACCGTCGGCCCTCATGCAGACCGCAGATGATTGCAACCGAAGGCGGGCGAAGGTCGTCGCGTCACCCGTCGATGACGAAGGTATACGTGTAGGTGATCGACGTCGCGACGGCCGTGCCCCCGAGCGTCGCGGGGCTGAAGCGGCAGGCCCTGAGCGCGGCGACCGCCGCCTCTTCGAGCCCGTGCCCCGGCCCGTCGAGCACCGCCACCCGGCCGACGTGGCCGAGCGCATCGATGTCGAGCTGCAGGCGCACCTTGCCGGCGATGCCGAGCTCGCGCGCCGCGTCGGGGTACGCCGCCTCGCAGGGGCCCTGCCGCTTCGGCAGCGACCCGAGCTCGTGGCTCGGCACCACGCGCGGCGCGACCTCGGCCTGAGCCTTCTCGACCGGGCGCTGCGTGAGCGTGTTGCCCACCGGCACCGCGATGCCGCCGACACCGGGCGCCCCGACCCCGCTCAGCGTCAGCCCCAACACCGGCCGCAAAGGTGGAGCCGCCGCAGCCGGCGGCGGCGCGGCGCTCGGCGCGGCCGCCTTCTTCGCCACCGGCCTCGAAGACTTCGGCGCGGGCGGCGGCGGCGGCGGCGGCTCGGTAGGAGGCGGCGGCTTCACCGGCTTCACCATCGTCATCTCGAGGGTGCGCGATCGCCTCGGCACGGCGTCGGGCTTCGCCTCGAGCCCCCACACGAGCGCGGCGTGCACGAGCAGCGAGCCCACCGTCATGCCGCCGAAGACGGCGAGGTCGGCCTTCACGGCCGGGCTTCCTCGGCGGGGTCGACGTTGAGCGCGAACTTGTGCACGCCGTGCGCGCGAATGAAGTCGATGAGCTGCACGACCTCGCCGTGCGAGCGCCGTGCGTCGGCGGCGATGATGGCCTGGGCCTCGTGGTTCTTCTTCACCGCGGCGTCGAGCGCAGGCCCGAGCGCGTCACGGGCGATGGGCGCCCCGTCGAGAAACAGCGCACCGTCTCTGTCGAGCGCGAGCGCCAGCGTGACGTTCTCGGCGGCCTCGCCCGTCGCGGCCTTGGGCAGCTCCACGCCGATGGCCTTTCGCGTGAGCGCGGTCGCAGAGAGCATGAAGATGATCAGCACCACGAGAATGATGTCGACCAGCGGTACGACGTTGATGTCGGTGATGAGCTCGTCGGAGCTCGTCTGGCTCGAGCCGGCCATGCTCACTCCTTCTGCGCTTTCGCGTGCGCGAGCAGCACGTGCGACAGCGCGCTCGAGCCGCCCAGGCGGTTCTTGATGGTGCGCTGAAACAGGTTGAAGACGGCGACCGCGGGCAGCGCGACGAGCAGCCCGACGGCGGTGGCGATGAGCGCCTCGGCGATGCCCGACATCACGGCCGACGGGCCCTCGGCGCTGTTCGCGCTCAGGTCTCGAAACGCGCGAATGATGCCGAGCACCGTGCCGAACAGACCGACGAACGGCGCGTTGCTGCCGAGCGTACCGAGAAACGCGAGGCCACGCTCCATGCGCAGGCGCTCGACGGCCGCGGCGGCGTTCATCTCTTCCTCGACGCTGGCCGAGCCCTGCCCCAGCGCGTCGAGCCCGCTGAGCGCGATGCGCGCGGCGTGCGACCGGCTCTTCTCGAGCAGCTCGCGCGCGGCGCCCACGTCGGCGGCCCGCAGCGTCTGCCTCAAGCGCGCCTGCAGCCGCGCGAGGTCGTCGCCCGACAGCACGAAGTGCAGGCCACGCTCGCCCGCGAGCGCGAGCGACAGCACGCTGAGCGCCGCGAGCAGGTACAGCACCCAGGCCGAGCCGAGCGTCAAGAAGAGGTCGAACAAGAGTGGCTCGAGCCCGCCGCGCGCCGCCGGCTGCGCGGTGCCGCCGATGAGAGGAATCAGGTCATTCATGAGGTGAAGCTCCGTGCGAGTGAGGTGAACGCACGCTCAACACCGCAGCGGGCTTCAGCTGCTACCGGTGAAGCCCGGTGACGCCTTTTTTCACCTGCGGTGTTGCAGGGCGCACCCAATGCCAACCTTCGACTCGGTGCTGCGCGGGCTCGCCGCGCTGGTTCTCGTTCACGCCGCAGGCGCGCGCGCCGCCGACGCCGGGCCCCAAGTGCTCACCAAGGCCCCCGCCGTCGACACGTTCGTCGATGCCGACTACCCGCCCGCGCTCGAAGAGGCCGGGGCCGGCGGCGAGGTGCTGCTGATGCTCGACGTCGACGCCACGGGCCGCGTCGAGGCTGCCGAGGTCACACAGAGCACGCAGCCCGACTTCGCAGAGCCCGCGCGCGCCGCGGCGCTGAAGCTGCGCTTCTCGCCCGCAGAGATAGACGGCGCGCCCGCGGCCATTCGACTCGAGTTCCGCTACGTCTTCACGCCGCGGCCGCGCCCGCCGCCGCAGCCGCTCGACGCCGGCGCTGACGCTCGGCCTGCGCCCGTGAACCTCGCGGGCGTCATTCGTGAAGCAGGCCTGCGCAGACCGCTGCCCGGCGCCGCCGTGCTCGTCGACGGCGAGCCGGTCGCGCTCACCGGCGACGACGGCCGCTTCGAGGTGCGCGGCGTGCGCACGGGCGCGGTGGTGAAGGTCGAGCTGCGCGCGCCCGCCTTCGAGGCGCTGTCGGCCGACGAGCAGCTCGCCGACGGCGAGCGCCTCGAGGTCAGCTACTACCTGCGGCGCATCAGCGCAGACCCGTTCGAGACGGTCGTGCGCACGACCGCTCCGCAGCGCGAGGCCGCGAAGGTGCAGCTGACGCGTGACGACCTTTCGAAGGTGCCCGGCACCTCGGGCGACCCGATTCGCGTGCTGCAGAACCTGCCGGGCATGGCGCGCGTGCCCATCGGCGGCGAGCTGCTCGTGCGCGGCGGCAACCCGAGCGACTCGCGCGTGTTCATCGACGGCATACCGGTGCCGACGCTGTTTCACGTCGGGGGGCTCACCTCGGTGGTGAACCGCAACTTCATCGACGCCATCGACTTCTACCCGGGCGGCTTCGGCGCAAGGTACGGCGCGGCCATCTCGGGTGTCGCCGAGGTGAAGAGCCGCGAGCTCGACTGCGACGGCGTGCACGGCGAGGCCGACGTCAACACCTTCGATGCGTCGGCGTACGCGTGTGTCTTGCTGCCCGGCAAGGTGCGGGTGGCGGCGGCGGCGCGCCGCTCGTACGCCGATGCGTTTCTCGGCGAGGTGTTCAAGGCGATGGCCAACGACACCAGCGGCATGTTCAGTCTGGTGCCGGCGTACTTCGACTACCAGGTGAAGATCGACGCGGCGATCGGCAACCACCGCCTGAGCCTGTTCGCGTTCGGCGCCGACGACACGCTGGCGGTGACGCGCTCGGGGTCGACCGAGGGCATCAACACCGGCACGCGCGTGCACACCGGCAGCCACCAGCTGCTGCTGCGCCACGACTGGCGCGTCGTGCCGAGCCTGCGGGTGACGACGCGCGTCGCGCCCGGGCTGTGGGTGGTCGACGTCGGCACCACCACCGACGCGGGCCGCGGCGCGGCGGGCGGCGTGGGCCTCGACATCTGGGGCGCGTTTCTCGCGAGCGAGTTCACGCTCAGCCCGCTCGAGTCGTTCACGCTGCGCGGCGGCGTGCAGGCGCAGCTCGGCGCCGCGCAGCTGAAGCTGAAGCTCGCGCTCCCGAACGTGGTCGGCGGCTTCCCCTCGCCGGTGCGCGACCCCACCCGCATCGTCGAGTACGACGACGAGATGCCCTCGCGCAGCCACTCGTACTGGGTGGAGGCCGACTGGCGCCCCGGCTTCGGGCTCAGCGTCACGCCCGGCCTGCGCGTCGACCGGTGGGACTTCAACGAGACGCGCGCCGTCTCGGTGCAGCCGCGCCTCAACACCCGATGGGAGCTCTTCCCCGGCCGCACGCTGAAGGCCGCGTACGGCTGGTACGAGAAGCTGCCCACCGAGCAGCAGCTCCTGGGCCGCCCGCTCGGCGAGCCCGAGCTCGAGCCCCTGCAGGCGCACCACTTCATTCTCGGCTACGAGCACCAGCTCACCGAGCTCGTCTCGGCCGAGGTGCAGGGCTACGTGAACCTGCGCCGACGCCTGCCCGCCGACTCGCGCGACTCGTGGGTCGAGAACGGTCAGGCGTTCTTGCGCACGCAGGGCAGCACCGGCGGCAGCGAGACATTCGGCGCCGAGCTGCTCTTGCGCCACCGCAGCACGCCGGTGAAGGGCGAGCTCAACTCACTGCGCGGCGTGCTGCAGGGCCGCTTTCACGGCTGGCTCGCGTACACGTTCTCGCAGACCACGCAGTGGGACCACGCGCCGGGCGACACCTTTTCGGTGCGCGCGGGCGACGGCGCGACGACGCAGGTGCCGTACTCGGCCGAAGAGACGCAGCGCTACCGCGCGCCGTTCGACCAGACGCACAGCCTGACGCTCGTCGGCCAGGTGGTGCTGCCGTGGGGCATCGAATTCGGAGCGCGCTATCGCGTGGTCTCGGGCAACCCCTTCACCGCGCCGCGCGAGCAGAACGGGTTCGTCGACGTCGACGCGAACGTGTATCGCTTCGACCAGAGCCGCGTGCAGCGCAACGGCGACCGCATGCCGACGTTTCACCAGCTCGACCTGCGGGTCGAGAAGGCGTGGACCTTCGACCTGTGGAAGCTGACGACGTACCTCGAGGTCATCAACGTCTACAACCAGCAGAACGTCGAGCAGTGGGCCTACGACTACCGCGCCCGCACCCGCGCTCCCGTCTCGCTGCTGCCGCTCTACCCGGTGCTGGGCGTGAAAGGAGCCTTCTGATGCGCGCGCTGTTCGTGGTGCCGTTTCTCATCGGCTGCGTCGACCTGCCGAAGTACTCGGAGGTGACCGACCTGCGCGTGCTCGCGGTGCGCTCGGAGCCGGCCGAGCTGCTCGACGGCCAGTCGCCCGCAGAGCTGCGCGTCGAGGCGCTGGTCGTCGACCCGACGCGCGGCGAAGAGCCGGTGCAGCTGCAGTGGCAGCTGTGCCCGCTCACGCAAGAGTCTGCGTGCGCCGGCTTCGACGACACGCTGAGCGCCGGCGCGCGCCCGCTCGAGCTGCTCGACGGGCTCACGCAGGCGGTGAACGCCGCGGGCGCCTGCCCGCTCAGCGACGCGACGCGGGCCGGGGTGGGCGAGCTGCAGGCGCTGCTCGGCGAGCTCAAAGACCCGCGGTACCTCGCGCGCTACCGCGGCGTCACCGGGGGCGGCGACTTCGAGGTCGACCTCGCTGGCGGCGCGCCCGACCGCCCGTTTCGCGCGTACGACACGCGCTACCTGCGCCAGCTGGCGAAAGAGCTCGAGGCGTGCGGCAGGCCCGCGTTCGACGGTCTGGGCATGCTGCCCGAGAGGGTCACCGACCTGCACCTCTTGCACCTCTTGCGCAGCCCGCTCGACAGCGCGCTGGGCGTGCTGCCGTCGGTCGTGCTCACCGCGCGGCGCGGCGAGCAGCAGGTGGTGGCGCAGAAGTACGTGCCGCTCGGGTGGCGCGACCTGCGCACGCCGTGGAAGCTCATCGAGCTGTTCACGCCCGGCGTCGACTTCGGCGTCGAGCTGTGCGGCGAGGTGGCCACCCCGGGCTGCCTGCCGGTCGCACCGCGCGCACCGAACGAGAACCCCACTTTCGCCGACGTGCGCTGGGCCGCCGGTGAGACGCCGCGCGCGGGCGACGACGAAGGGTGGGTCTCGCTGTGTGAGGGGTGCGAGCTCGAGCTGAAGCGCGGCGAGGCGCTGCGCGTGCTGCCGGTCTTCACCGCCGACTCGTTCGAGCCCTACCAGGGCATCGTGCTCGACCCGAAGACCTCGCGCGTGTCGAGCTTCGGCCTGGTCGAAGACATCTCGGTGGCCTGGTTCATGACCGCGGGCGAGCTCGGCGACGAGCTGACGTGGCCCAAGACGACGCGCAGCCTCGACACCTGGTACCGCGCGCCGGCCGACGCCGCCGTCGAGCGCGTCACGCTGTGGCTCGTGGCGCGTGACCACCGCGGCGGCATCACGTGGAAGACCCTCAACGTGCGGCTCTGGTGAGCCTCACGGGCGCTGCCGCTCCAGGAGCTCGATGACCACCGCGAGATTGGATCAGGCGCAGCTGTGACGGCGGCTCAGCGGTCTCCGTCAGGCTCCATGAACCGCGAGCCGCGGTGACAGGCCTCGAGCCGTGCGTCGTGCGAGGCCTTGCCCTCTGGAAACATGCCGCCAGGAAGACTGTGCAGCGCCTCACGAATGTCATCGAGCCGCAGCGGCGCCTCGAAGATGTACTGCGCGCCGAGCGCGCGCACCCGCTCGAAGCTGCGTTCGTCATGACCTTCTGCAAGCCCGATGAACGGCGTTCGATCGTCGATGCGACGCAGCGCCTCGAGCAGCTCGAGCCCGCCCAGCCCGGTCATCGTGAGTGAGGCGATGATGGCGTCAGGGCGCGGCAGCGTCGGGGTCTCACAGACCCGCGAGCCGTCGAGGTAGTCGAGCAGCTCGCTCCCGTCTTCGAGCTCGACCACGTGGTGCCGGTCTCGCTCGAGGGCGAACGACAGCGCAGCGCGGAGCTCGTCGTCGTCGCACGCCAGCAGCACGCGCTTCGGGGCTGGCTGGTAGTTGCCCCCGCCCTTCGCTGGCAACAGAAGCCCTCGCGGCGGGAGCCGGGTGGTCACGCGAGCCCCGCGGGCGCGACGAGGTTGCTCACGAGTCGGCGCCTCCGCCGGCGACCTGCTCGCTCCCGAGGGCGTGTGGCAACGGGCTCAGCCGCGCCCAACAGTGAATACAGAGCGTGGCATCTCTCATTCCGACGTGGCCGCAGCGCGGGCAGGTGCGCAGCTGCCGCTCGGGTCCCAGCGCGAGGAGCTTCACCAGCTCGGCCCACGCCTCCGTCAGACCCCGATCGGGGCCGCTGTGGGCGCTCGGCAGGTGAGCGATGAACTTGCCAACCGCAGCGACCGCCACGCGGAGCCTGGCGCGGTCGGCGTCGGCACCCTCGAAGTGCCGCTCGGGGTCAGTCATGTCGTCACCTCACGGCGTCGTTCACCGAGGGTGAACTGCAGATGCTGCGGCGACACAATGAGACGACGCTGCCAACCTTCTTGGGGAACGAACATCACCGACCTCCGGGTTCGAGGCAGTGTGCCGCCCTCAGCTCATGTCGACGATGAGATAGTTGAGTCAGAATGTGTCGAAAAAACCGACGCACGTCAGGGGCAGCCACGAACCGACCGGGCCTCGGCGAAGGCGTGGCTCGGTACGGCGCGAGCCGGTGAGCCCCCTGCAGGCCAACACCGGCAGGTTCACGCGCTGATGGCCAACGCCTTGACTTCACTCGACTTCGAGGGGTGATGCGACAGCCGTGGCAGGCGCCCGTCGTTCGGTCGTGCACCCGCCCTCCGATGCAGCACCCTGGACACGCCGAATTCAGCCGTCGACCCAGAAGCTGCCCGCGAAGGCCCAGCCGGTCGAAGTGTCGGTCGCCCCCGTCGCCGACGCGGTCGGAGCGGCGGTCGCCGAGGGGCGGAACACGCGCTTCACAGCCGCCGGCGCGACGCCAGCCAACGTGCTCGCGGGTGAGCTGGCGAAGAACGACCCCATCGCTCAGCGTGAGGTGTTCGGAGCGGCCGTGGTGGCCGAAGTCGAACGCGCGAGGCAGGGGCCCGATGCCCGCCCGATGACAGTTGAAGAGGCGCTCGCGGCCCGAAGGGCGGCGCCGAGCAAGGCGGCGTTCTACGCGTCCGAGCCCCGGTTCGACAGCGTGCAGACCTTCGTGCGCGTGAGCTTCGAAGGCCATGACCTGAGCTGGTACGGCAGCGTGCCCAACGACCGGCTGCCGACCGCGGACAACGGTTGGCAGCCCGAGCCCACCGACCTCTTCTTCCAGTTCGCGTACGACCTGATGGATGCGGAGCTCCAGGCGAAGGTGGGCAACCCGCGGGAGCGCACCAAGGGGAGACGCGAGAACAAGGGTGAGGTCGCCATCGACGGCCCGTGGAAGCCGATACTCGACGTGTGGCCGAGCCTGCTCGAGAAGTCGCGCTCGAAGCCGGTCATTCTGAATTCGAACGTCATCTACCAGAAGACCCTCTACCCGAACTCGGTGCTCGGGCAGCTGGGCCCCATGGGCAAGACGCTGGAGTTCGACGCGCTGTTTCAGCATGAGAAGGCGCAGTCATTTCTGGTGCTGCATGACGACGGCTCGGTGCAGGTGAAGCAGAATCCCGGTGCCCACTTCGTGGCGAAGACCCTCGGCTCGGGTGAGCCGAAGGTGACGGTGTACCGGGGCGAGTCTCTGTTCTCGGCCCGGCGGGTCGACTACCTGAAGGAGCTCTCGGAGGGCGTGCCCTCGTCGAAGACCGTTCGGGGGCTGCTCGCGGCGCTCGAGAACCTCGAGGCGTGGCTCAAGGAGGAGACGAGGCCCACTTCGAAGTTCCGCACCGAGAAGAGCGAGCTCAAGGCGATCGCCAAGGTCCGAGAGATGATTCGTACCCACAAGCCGCCGCGCGACATCGCCGCGGTGCTGCTGCGCGACATCAACCCCGCGCCCTACCTCTTCACCTCGCTCGCCGACGCCCACGCGAGCGGCTTCGCCAAAGTCGGCGATACGCGCTCGAAGTACGTCATCGACCTGAGCAGGCTCTCGCCGGAGGCGGCCGAAAATTTCCACGTGGGCGCCGACAACATGCTGGGCATCGAGCTCGGCCCGCGGTTCGACACCGTCGACCACGCGCTGGCGGCGGTGAGGGCGCTGGAGCGCGTCGGTTCGTCTGCGAAGTAGTGCGACGCGCCCTCGAGCGCATCTCTTGAACTCCGCTGGAACTCGTGCCCGCCTTCGGCTACAGCGCGGCGCATGGTGAACGTTTCCATCGCGCGCCGCTACGCTCGGGCACTGCTCGAGGCCTCAGGCGCATCGGCCGACGAAGTGCTGGCGCAGCTCGAAGTGTTCGTCGGGGCCCTGCAGTCGAGCAGAGAGCTCGCCGACGTCGTGAACAACCCGGCGTACACGGGCACGCAGCGCAACAACGTGGTCGACGCGCTGATCAAGTCGGCCGGCAACGTGAACCCGTCGCTGGTGAGCGCGCTGAAGCTGCTCACCGAGCGCGGCCGCCTCGCGACCCTGCCCGACATCGCGCGCATCTACCGCGACCTCGTCGACGTTCGTATGGGCCGCGTGCGCGGCCGCATCACCAGCGCGAAGAAGCTCGACGCCGCCGCCGTCAAGTCGATGGAGGGCGCGCTCGAGAAGCTGACCCAGAAGAAGGTCGTGCTCGAGACGAAAGAAGACCCGTCGCTGATCGGCGGCGCGACCGCCACGGTCGGCAGCCAGACGTACGACGGCTCGCTGCGCTCGCAGCTCGACGAGCTGAAGCACCGCCTGCGCAGCTGAAGCCGTCTCAGTTTTTCGTGGTGCCGCCCGGCAGCTCACGCTGCAAACCTTCGACACCACTGATTCATCGGCTGGCGTCTGCCTTGCGTTCGGTCGGGCCATGAAACGGCGGCTCCTCGTCCTCCTTCTCTGTGCGTGTGGCGCACCGCCGCCGACGCCCCCGAGCACGACCGGCAAGCTCGACCTGAACGACGTCAGCTGGCTCTACCCGCTGCCGGCGACGCTCGATGCGCGCGCGCCGCTCCTGCAGTTCACGTCGGCGGGCCCGAAGGGGGCGCTGTTCACGCGCGCGTCCTTCGACCAGGTGAAGAACGTCGACGAGGTGCTGACGGCCGAGCAGGTCTACTCCGAGATGCGCATCATCTCGGCGCGGGTCGACCCGTGCTTCCCCACGAACAAAAAAGACGAGCCGCTGGTGTGCGCGAAGCAGCTGCGGCTCATC
>JAEUJP010000543.1 GCA_016793725.1 Myxococcaceae bacterium
CCGCGGCGCCTCCGCCGCCTCAGGCTCCGGCGCCGGGGCAGAAGCCGACGTCGCAGACGATGGTGTTCGGTGCCTCGGCCGCGGTGCCGCCGGCGGCGCAGCCGCCGACGCCGAGCCCGCAGCCGCAGAAGAGCTCGAGCACGATGATCTTCGGGGCGACGCCGGTGACGGGCCCCGGCCCTGCGAAGGCGCCGAAGCTGACCGAGAGCACGGTGCGCATCGGGCCCGAAGATCTCGAGCGCATGATGCGCGAGCACGAGGCGCTGCGCGGCGACGACGGCAACATGACGCCCTCCGACGGCAGCCCCTCGGTGCCGGCGGCGCAAGACCGTCAGAACAAGACGCAGATGTTCGCGATGAGCGACGTGCCCGATCGCGCAACGACCGGAGCGACTGGCGCGGCCTTCGGGGCCCCGCGCAGCGGGGGGGAATACGGCGCGACGCCACCGGGCGGCAGCGATGCCGTCGAGCCGGGCAAGAGCCAGAAGACGGCGATGTTCGCGATGAGCGACCTGCCGAAAGAGCCGGTGTCGAAGACCGGGCGGCAGCGTCAGGTGCTGCCGCGCGACGAGAAGCCGGCGCGCGTCGACCCCTCGATTCTCGACACCTTTCCCCCCGACGAGCCTCGCAAGAGAGACCCCAGCGGCGTGCACGTGCTGCAAGAGGCAGGTGACGGCGGCGATGGCGCGACGGTGATGACGCCGGCGAAAGAGAAGCCGCCGTCGGTGACGCTGCAGAACGCGGCGCACAAGCCCTCTTCAGCGAGCGTGGCCGACGAGCCGGGCTCGACGGTGAGCGACGATGTCGGTTCGGCAGGGCGTATCGAGCTGCCGCCCGAGGCGCCCGATCTGATGGCGACTGCGGTGCCGCCGGCTCCGTCGGTGCCGACGCAGCCGGTGCAGCCGACCGACGCCGACCCGGCCGCGGTGCTGCGCGGGCAGGTGGCGCGGCGCAACCGCATCGCGCTCATCTTCATCGCGCTGATTCTGGTCGCTGCCGCGCTCGGCGTGACGTGGAAGGTGTTCGGCAAGATGTTGCTGAACCGGGCGCCGCCTGCGGGAGCGGTCGAGGGCATGGAAAAGGCGCTCGCCCAGCTGCGCTTCGACGACTCGAAGTCGAAAGAGGGGGCAGTGACAGAGCTGACGGCGCTCGTGCAGAAGTACCCCGACTTCGTCGAAGGGCACGCGGCGCTGGTGACGGCGGTGTCGCTGCAGCTCGACGACGTGCAGCAGCGGGTGCGGCGAATCGAGCAGCTGGTCGACCGCAAGAACACGCTGATCAAGCGCTATGGCACCGAGAAGAGCCCCGCCAACTGGGAGACGCTGGCCCAGGCGTTGACGGTGCAGGTCGAAGAGCTGATCAAAGAGCACCGCCCGCTCGCCGAGCAGGGGCATGAGCTCGATGCGCAGGCGCGGGCTGCCTACAAGGGGCTCGAGACGGCGGTGTCGCGCATCGGCGACCCGTCG
This sequence comes from Myxococcaceae bacterium, assembly GCA_016793725.1. Taxonomy (GTDB): domain Bacteria; phylum Myxococcota; class Myxococcia; order Myxococcales; family Myxococcaceae; genus Xiheicaenimonas; species Xiheicaenimonas phototrophica. Next base: position 1,467 of record JAEUJP010000543.1, read on the forward strand.
AAGCAGGCGAAGCTGGCGGCGCTGCGGGCGCAGGCGCTCTTTCACGGGGTGAGCGGCACCGATCAGGCGCTGGTGCTGACGAAGCGGTTCGAGGCGGCGGCCGAGACGGCGCCGCCCGACGGGTGGATCGAGCTGGCCATACCCGAATACGCGGCGAACGCGCGGGTGTCGCCCGAGCTGATGGCGCAGGCGCTGGCGAAGCTCGAGGAGCTGCACAAGCGCGACTCGACGTTCTTGCGAACCTACGTGCTCTCGGCCCGACTGCACCTGATCCAGAAAGATCTCGAGGGCGCGACGAACGATCTCGATCAGGTGCTGTCGATGCGCAAAGACCACGACGTGGCGCTCGAGCTGCGCGAGTGGGTGCGGAAGCTCCCGAAGGCCGACGAGAAGGAAAAGAAGGAATAGGGACAGGCTGGTTCAGGGACAGGCTGGTTCAGGGACAGGCTGGTTTTCCCGCGAGGCGAGGCGCTCAGCTTCCTCAGCGTCGGTCGGGAAAAGCTGCCTGTCCCTTCACCTCAGCCCCTTCACCTCAGCCCCTTCACCTCAGCCCCGTCACCTCAGCGCCCGTCACCTCAGCGCCGTCACCCCAGCGCCCGTCACCTCACCTCTGCGAGCCGTTGATCGGCGCAGCGTCGAGCTCGGCGAGCTTCTCGGTCGTCGGCTGGAGCTTCGGCTCGACCGGCAGCACGGTCGCGTACGCGGCGAACAGCTCGCTCGTCAGCTGGGCCTTGCCGGTGCGCCCGGCGAGGCGCAGCCAGTCGTTCACGAGCCGGCCGGCCGCGCTCTTCGTCTGGGTGCGCAGCTCGAGGTTCATGCGGTAGCGGCGCACGCCGCCGTGCACGCGGTGAATCACGATCACGGTGCCGTCTTCTTCGACGTCGTCGACGACGGCGACGTGGGTGAGGCCGTCGTTCTCGCGCCCATCGCGGTTCAAGTCGTACGTGTCGCGGAAGAAGACGAGGTCGCCCGGCACCGGGCGCCCGCCGGTGAAGACGCGGCCGTAGCGCTGCGCGAACCGGTAGATCGCGGTCACCGCGTTGTCTTCGGGCTTCGCGTCGGTGAGCAGGTCGATGCCGACGCGGTCGAACACCGTGCGCACCAGACCCGAACAGTCGTCGGGGTAGGGTTTGCCGTGGCGGTCGACCTCGGGCTTGCCGACCTGGTTGCGCGCCGCGTGTACGGCCTTGTCGCGGGCACGCTTCGGTAACCTGAGCTCCTTCTTCGGAGCGGCCGACTCGTCGGGGGTACGGCGAGACGACGCCGCGGGCGAAAACGCGTGCCAGTCACCGTCCGACCATGTCGAGCGTGAGCCGAGCGGCGGGCCCGACGCGCAAGCGATGAGAGCCACACAAGCGGGCGCTGCGACGAACAACTTGCGCATGGCCCCTAGGGTCGAACCTGCAACGAACGCGGTCAAATTTCCCTCCCTGCACTCTGGTAACTTGCTGCTTCGAACATGAAGCAGAAGCCCGTCGTGCTCCTCGTTGCTCTTGTAATTGGCGCCAATTTTGGCTGCCGCGACAGCGCATTTTCCGCCGCGTCGAAGAAAGACACCGTCGAGGCCTACCGGGAGTTTCTCGCGAAGCACCCGATTGATCAGGACTCCGACGCAGCCCGCGACCGGCTCGCCGAGCTCGAGCTCACCGAAGCGAAACGTGTTCACACCGTCGTCGCCTACAAGCGTTACCTCGAGGAGCACCCCGACGGTGAGCGCGGCCGCGCCGCCCGCGCGCTGCTCGAGGGCCTTCGCTTCAACGCGACCGCCAGCCGTAACACCGCGCTCGCCTGGCGGCAGTTCATCAAAGATCACCCCGACGGCTCGCACCGCGAAGAGGCCGAGGCCGCCCTCGCCAAGGCCGAGCTGCTCGAGCTCTCGAAGCTCGAAGACGCCGACCTCGCCCGCCTCAAGTCGGCCCACCCCGACGACGAGCGCGGCGAGCAGGCGGGCGCACGGCTCGACGACGTCGCGTTCGGCAAGGCGACGACGGCGGCCGCGTTGTTCGCCTATTTGCGAGACTTCGCCGCCGGGGCCCACCGCGACGAGGTGAAGGTGAAGCTCTTGTCGCTCGAGCTCGAGGGGCTGCTCGTGAGCGGGCGGCTGGCCGAGGCGAAGGCGCTGGCGGCGAAGGCTCCGCTGGCGGCGCAGGTGCCGGGCCTGAAGCAGCGGCTCGAGCGGGCCGAGAAGGTCGAGGCGCTGGGCAGGTCGAAAGAAGACGCGGTGCAGCGGGCGCTGCCCGGCTACTACGTGAGATCGATCGACGATCTGGTGAAGTCGCTCAAGTCACCCGACCCGATGGATCGCTGGGAGGCCGCCGAAGAGCTCGGCCACCACGTCGACGTGAAGGTGCTCGACCCGCTGCTCGAGGCGCTGCGCAGCGCCCGGCAGCCGCTGGTTCGCCAGCGGGCGTTCGATGCGCTCGCGAAGGTGCTGAAGGCGCTGCCGCCCGCGGTCGCCGACTTCGAGGTGGCGACGCGCGTCGAGTCGGCGGCCGCCAACGCCTCAGACGGTCAGGTCGTGCTGACCATCGCGGCGCTGCTCGATCTCTCGGGGCAGCTCGCGCGGGCGTCGACCGAATACCAGCGCGCGTTCGACGCCAGCGCGCCCGACCCGGTGGTGCTGCGGCGCTGGGTCGCGATTCGAGAGGGCCGCAGAGAGCCGTACTCGGCGGCGGTCGCGGCGCGGCAGCTCTCGCTGTGGGCCGAGGGGCAGGTGCGCGAGGTGGCGGCGGCGCCCGACGCGAGCTCGCTGGCCTCGGCGCGTTCATTGTGCGCGGCCCGCGAGTACGCGCTGGCGGCCCGCGAGTCGATCTCGAAGGCGCTCGTCGAGAAGGTCGAGTTCGCCGACGACGTGCGCGTGTACGCGCTGAGGGCGGCCGAGGCGGTGCGCTCGAGCGAGGCGAAGCTGCGCGACGTCGAGCTGAAGCTGCTCGAGACCGACGCCCGGGCGCGCAGGTGTGGCGACGGCGCGTTCAAGGCCCGAATGGAAGAGGGCGAGCAGAAGCGGCTCGAGGCGCTGCAGCAGGTGGCCGCGAAGTCGCCGAAGACCGCTCCGCTGGTGCTCGAGCTCGCGCGCGAGCGCGACCCGTCGCCGGTGATTCGTACTGCGCTCGCGAAGCCGTAGCCGAGCCGAGCCGACGCGCCGAGCGCATCACCCGAAGAACAGGTGGCACATCGTCGTCGCGATGATGATGCCGGCGGCGTCGGTGATGAGGCACGCCGCCATCGTGTGCCGAATCGCTTTCACGCCCACGGCGCCGAAGTAGACCGACAGCACGTAGAACGTGGTCTCGGAGGAGCCGTTCAGCATCGAGACCAGGTACCCGATGAACGAGTCGGGCCCGTACTTGCGCATCGTCTCGGTCATGATGCCGAGCGCGGCGCTGCCCGAGAGCGGCCGAATCAGCGCCATCGGCAGCGCCTCGGCGGGCAGGCCGACGCGGCTCGCGATGGGCCCCAGCACGCCGATGAGGGCGTCGAAGGCGCCCGAGGCGCGGAACATGCCGACCCCGACGAGAATGGCGACGAGAAAGGGGATGATCATGACCCCGGTCTGAAAGCCCTCTTTCGCCGCGGGGATGAAGGCCTCGTACACCTTCACGTTGCGGGCGAGGCCGATGGTCACGATGACGAGCATGAGAAACGGCAGGATCCAGTCGCTCAGCACCGAGCGTGTCACCAGAAACGGGGTCGTGCGGGGCAGGCGCACCTGGGTCGCTCCCGCGCTCTTCGCCGTCTCGTCGAGCTCGACGCGCACGCGGCTCTCGGCGATCTCGACGATCGTCGCCCGACCTGCCGGCACGGCCTCGAGCTGCACGCCCGGCACGGTGGGCCGGTCGACCTCGCGCGGCACCCACAGCGCGCCGGCCTCGTCGGTCAGCTTCACCGGGTCGTTCGCGCCGAGCCGCTTCGCGAAGTGCAGGCCCAACGCGGCGACCATCGCGAGCGACACGAGCGCGATGACGGCGAAGCCCTTGCCCGAGGTCGGCACCACCTTCGCGAGCGCCTCGGCGTCGGCGAGCTTCGAGGCGTCTTGCTCTTTCGTCGCGGCCGCGGGGTCTGCGGGGTATTTCTCGAGCGCGTACAACGCGCGCCGCTGCAGGAACTTCGCGGCCATCACCGCGACGCTCACGTGCACGAGCGCGCCGAGAAACGTCGGCACGAGAATGCCGGCCGGGTCGCGCGAGCCGACGATGGCGCGCACCGCGACGACCCCGAGCGCGAGAATCGCGACGCCCGAGTTGTTGATGGCGAGGAACAGCGCCATCGCGTTGGTCGCCACGCCCGGCCGCGTGTTGAGCCGGTTCAGCTCGGTCATGGCCTTCAGGCCGAAGGGGGTGGCCGCGTTCGCAAGGCCGAGCATGTTCGCCGAGATGTTCAAGATCATGGCGCTCATCGCGGGGTGATCGGGCGGCACGTCGGGGAACAGGCGTGTCATCAGGGGCTTCACGGCCTTCGAGATCGAGCCGAGGGCGCCCGACTCTTTGAGCACCCCGAACATGCCGAGCCAGAGCGCCATCTGCCCGATGAGCGAAATCGACAGCGTGACCGCGACCTTGGCCTGCTCGATGCCCGCGTCGCTGACCGCCTTCATGGTGCCGTTGAAGGCCGCCACGACGACGGAGCCCCCGATGAGCACGAGGAAAATCCAATTCACGAGGGGCGCACTCTGCTACGAAGTGAAGGCCCGTGGCCGAAAAACCGCGCATCATCGGCATCGATCTCGGCACCACCAACACGCTGGTGGCGTACGTGAAGAACCGCGTGCCGAAGGTCGTGCCGACCGACAAGGGCAACCTGATTCTGCCCAGCGTCGTCGCGCTGTCGCCGAAGGGCGACCTGATCATCGGCGGCATCGCGAAAGACCAGGTGGTCACGAACCCGCGCAACACGATCTACGGCGCGAAGCGGCTCATCGGCCGCAAGTACGAGTCGAAGATCGTGCAGGAGCTCAAGTCGTACTTCACGTACGACATCGTCGAGGGGCCCGACGGAGACGCCGCGGTGAGCCTCGCGGGCCGGGTGTACTCGTTGCCCGAGATCTCGGCGATGGTGCTGGGCCAGGTGAAGACGATGGCCGAGCAGTTTCTCGGCGGTCAGATTCAAGAGGCCATCATCTCGGTGCCGGCCTACTACAACGACAACCAGCGCCAGGCGGTGAAAGAGGCGGGGCAGCTGGCCGGCTTCGACGTGAAGCGCATCGTGAACGAGCCGACGGCGGCGGCGCTCGCGTACGGCTTCAACCGCGGGCTCGATCAGAAGGTGCTGGTATACGACCTCGGCGGCGGCACGTTCGACGTGAGCGTGCTGCAGCTCACGGGCAACGTGTTCGAGGTGCTGTGCACGGGCGGCGACACGTTTCTGGGCGGCATCGACTTCGACAACCGGATCATCGACTACGTGCTCGCGGCGTTCAAAAAAGAGCACGGCGTCGATCTGTCGCAGAGCCCGATCGCGATGCAGCGCATCAAGAACGCGGCCGAGGCGGCGAAGATCGATCTGACGCTGATACCGAACGTGGTCATCGAGCTGCCGTACATCGAAGAGCGCAAGGGCAAGCCGATGGATCTGAAGGTGCCCTTGTCGCGCGAGCAGCTGAACTCGCTGACGGGCGACCTGGTCGACCGCACGTTCGCGCTGTGCGACGAGGTGCTGACCGAGAAGGGCATCGCGCGGTCGCAGATCGACGAGGTGATTCTGGTCGGTGGCCAGAGCCGCATGCCGCTGGTGCAGCAGCAGATTCAGCGGCACTTCGGCAAGGCGCCGCGCAAGGGTGTGCACCCCGACGAGTGTGTGGCGCTGGGGGCGGCGCTGCTGGGCGACTCGCTGGGGCAGATCGACGCGGTCACGCTGATCGACGCGCTGTCGATGCCGATCGGGTACGCGCTGCCGACGGGGCGCTTTCGCAAGATCATCGAGAAGAACCACCGCATCCCCACGACGAAGAGCTTTCGGCTGCCTCCGCCGAGGGAGCAGGGCGCTCCCTTCATCGAGATGGACATCTACCAGGGCGACAGCGAGCTCATCGTCGACAACGAGTACCTGGGCACGGTGAAGGTGCCGGCGGCGAACGTGGGCAAGCGCATCGACTTCAAGCTCGACGAAGAGTGCCTGCTGCACGTGGCGGTCGAAGATGCCGGCGAGCCGCGCGAGGTGAGCCTGGCGACGCGCGACACGCCCGAGATGCTGAAGAAGGCGATCGCCGAAGAGCTGGCGAAGCGCACGCAGCGCGACGAGCGCACGGCGGCAGAGAAGGGCGGCCTGTTCTCGTCGATCAAGCGCCTGCTCGGCGGCGGCGGCTGACGGGTGGCGGCGGGGCTGGTGGCCATGGTGGTGCTGGGGTTGAGCATCGGCCACGGTCACCACCACGACGGGGGGCGTCACCGCGCCGGCACGGTGGTGCTGCCGTCGTGGGGCCTCGACGATGATGGCGAGCCGTGGGTGCCGGTGGCGGAGCTGCAGCGCGAGGCGGTGCTCGCCGAGATCTCGTTGCTGGAGGGCCGGCGGCCGGGGCTGGGCGGGCCGATCTCGCTCTTGGTCATGGGGCTGCTCGTCGGAGTGACGGGCATCGGGTTCGGGCTGGGCGGGGCGGTCGACACGGCGATCACGGGGGTGCTGTCGTGGGCGCTGTGGGTCGGGGGTGGCGTGCTGGTGGCGGGGGTGGTGCTGTTCATCGTGGGGCTGGTGGTGCTGGGCCGGGTGATGGAGCATCGCGCGCGCATCGACTGGCGGCTCGACCGGCTCGAAGAGCGGCTCGCGACGCTCGACGAAACGACGACGGTGCTGGCGCCTTCGGGGGGCGGTCAGCTGCTGACGGTGGCGCGCTTCTGATCGGTAACGCGGTTTCTTTTCTGCGTGAGCCGGTGCTAAGCGCGAGCGCTCTGGGGGTCGCACATGGGAATCACCGACAAGCTCAAGTCTGAGGCGATGGGCCTCTCGCAGAAGGCGATGGAGAAGATCTTCGCCGACGAGAAGCGGGCCGCGAAGGTCGCCGAGGCCATCGGGGCCGTGCAGCGCGGCAAGGCCGCGTTCGACAAGACCCAGCGCGCCGTGATGCACCAGCTGAACTTCGCCTCACGCACCGACTTCAAGGAGCTCGGCAAGCAGCTGTCGGGCCTGAAGCGCCGGGTGAAAGAGCTGGAGTCGAAGCTCTCGACGTTGAAGCACTGAGCATTGAGTCAGACTCTGACGTTGACAGGCGTCGTCGCCCTTGGCACAAGCCGCCGTCGTCGTTGCGGTCGTCGTTGCTGTTGCGGTTCATAGCGGTTCGGGCGCCTAGCTCAGCGGTAGAGCACTGCCTTCACACGGCAGGGGTCGCAGGTTCGAAACCTGCGGCGCCCACTGAGGTTAGCGGTTCGCTGGTGATGTGGAAGCGGGGCGGGGTGACGGGCGGGGTGACAGTCCGCACTGGCCGCGACGCGGGCTCAGCGAACGCAGCACTCTCTTCGGAGCCATCAGTCTTGCGCCTGTTGCTCGTCGAGAACCATGCGACCTTCGCGGAGATCGTGACCCGCCAGTTCCTCGGCGGCCATGACGTGCGAGTGGTCCCCAGCCTCGCTGCCGCCCGAAGTGAGCTTCTCGGCGGCACCTTTGACGCGGTCCTGGTCGACTACGACCTGGACGACGGAAAAGGAGATGTCCTCGTTCGCGAGCTCATCGCCGAGGGGTTCGCCGGCCGCATCGTTGGAATCTCCTCTCATGCAGACGGCAATCAGGCACTCGTTGCGGCTGGGGCTCACGCGAGTTGTCCCAAGACGAAGTTCGGGGAAATTTCGGCAGTGCTGGAAGCAAGCCGCTGACGAAGGCG
>JAEUJP010000603.1 GCA_016793725.1 Myxococcaceae bacterium
CGGGTCTGCGCTCCTGGGCGATGAGCGCCTGCGCCGCGACGACCTTCTGCGACCGCTCGGCCGCGCCCGCCTGCTTCACCGCGTCGATGGCCGACTCCAGCGGCGGCGGCCCGCTCACCAGCTTCACGACCGCGACCACCGCCGCCACCGCGACGAGCGCCGCCACAACGGCGAGCAGCCGCTTCACCGCGCGCGGCGACCTCACCGCCTTCAGCTTCGAACCCGTCAGCGGCGAGCCCACCTCACCCGTCGGCACCGGCGGCGCCTTCTGCATCAGCTGACCGCCGAACGGAGGCCCCTCGGCCGCCCGCGGCACCCGGAACACGCCCTGCTCGCCGTGCTGCCCCACGAGCTCGGCCTTCACGTCGGCGCGGCTCACCACCAGCCACGCAGCCTCGGTCATCGTCACGTCGCCCGGCTCGGTCGCGTCGCGCACCGACGACGCCGCCGCGACCGGCTCACCCAGCACGTCGCCGCCCTCGACCGTCACCTCACCCGCGCTGACCGCCGTGCGCAGCGCGAGCCGGGTGTGGGCCGGCGCAGACCCGTTGTGCTTCCACAGCTCGTCTTGCGCGGCCTGCGCGGCCAGCACCGCCAGCGTCGGCGACTCGAACGCCACCAGGTAGGCGTCAGACACCGACTTCACGATGCGCCCGTGAAACGCCTCGAACACCGGCTCGAGCAGCGCGTGCAGCTTCTCGAGCAGCGCCTGGTTCTGCTCGAGGCTCGCCCGGGACGCCGCCTCGGCGAAGCCCTTCACGTCGGTGAAGACGATGGCCAGGTTCTGCGTGCGCACGGGGTGTCATTTACCTCAGGCCGCGATTCGACCCGCCGCCCACGTGAGTGAATTCGCCCTCGCGCGGCCCGGCACGGCCGCTGCTCTACCGCTCGGTCATGAGGGCGGCCCTGTGGTGCACATTGTGCGCGTGTGGAGCAGTGACCGACCTCGAGGTCATGGGGCCCGAGGCCGTGCAGCAAGAGCTCAGGTCGGCGGAGCCAGCCAAGCCCGTTCGCCGCAGCGGCTTCGCCGAAGAGCCGAAGCTCTTTCGCCAGCCGGTGGCAGAGGCTCCCGGCGCGGCGACGAGCGTACACACGACGCTCGGCCTGCCCTCGGCCGCACAGGTCGGCAAGCTCGACGATTGGCTGCTCACGAAGCCGCAGTTCGTCGTCGCGTACGACACGCTCCACAAGGTGCCGCGCTGGGTCAGCTGGGAGCTGCGCTCGGTCTGGCTCGGTGACGCTCCGCGCACGTCGGGCTTTCGCAGAGACCCGCAGCTGCCGTCGAGCGCGGTGCAGGCGAGCGACTCCGAGTACACGAACAGCGGCTACGACCGCGGGCACATGTGCCCGAGCGCCGACCGCACGGCGACGAGCGCCGACAACGCGTCGACGTTCGTGCTGACGAACGTGGTGCCGCAGACGCACTCGAGCAACGCGGGGCCGTGGGCGGCGCTCGAAGACGAGAGCCGCGACCTCGCCGCGCTCGGCAAGCGCCTGCTCGTCATCGCCGGGCCCCGCTTCGGCGCCGGCCACACCACCATCGGCAACGGCGTCGAGGTGCCGCTCGCGACGTGGAAGGTGATTGTCGTGCTCGAGCCCGGCACGACCGGCGTCACGCAGGCCACGCGCGTCATCGCGGTCGACGTACCGAACACGTACAGCGTGTCGGGCAGCTGGCGCAGCTTCCGCACGTCGGTCGACAGCATCGAGTCGGCGACGGGCCTCGATCTCTTGAGCGACCTCGACCCCGCAGTCGAGGCGGTCGTCGAAGGGAGGCTCGATACGAACTGAACCCCCTCGAAAATTCGAAACTCGTCGGCCGACGGTCAGCGGTGACGCGTCAGCGTCACAGCCGGACGAAAGTACCGGGAACTGCCGTCGGCCGAGAGGAAACAGGGCACGCGTCATGGCTCGGCGATAGAGCTGGGCCATGACGCGCATTCTTCCGCTCCTGCTCCTCGCGGCGTGCAGTCGCTGTGCTTCGGCCCCGAAGGGGCCGGCCGACCCGACGTGCGTCGAGGTGACGAACGGCAACGGGCCAGCGGGCGCGGTGCGCGTGCGCGCCGAGACGGTGGTGAGCGGCCTCACCGTGCCGTGGAGCCTCACGTTTCTGCCCGGCAACCGCATGCTGGTGACCGAGCGGCCGGGGCGGTTGAGGCTCGTCGAGAACGGCGCGCTGGTGGCGACGCCGGTCGCGACCGTGGCGTCGCTCGTGCGCGGCGAGAGCGGCCTGCTCGGCCTCGCGGCCGACCCGGCGTTCGACACCAACCGCCGCATCTACCTCTACCTGACGGCAGAAGACGGCTCGAACCGCGTCGAGCGGTGGGCGGTCGCGGCCGACTACCGGAGCGCCACGAAAGAGAGAGACCTCGTCACCGGCATTCCCGGGGCGCAGTTTCACGACGGCGGCCGCCTGCGCTTCGGGCCCGACGGCATGCTGTACATCGGCACCGGCGACGCGCGGTCGCCCGACCGGTCTCAAGACGCCGACGACCTCGCCGGCAAAATTCTTCGCGTGAACACCGACGGCGAGGCGGCCGAGGGCAACCCGGTCGCGGGCAAGCGGTGGTTCATCACCGGCATTCGCAACACGCAGGGCTTCGACTGGCTCTCGCCGACCGAGCTCGCGGTGACCGATCACGGCCCGTCGGGCGACACGTCGCGCACGGGGCACGACGAGGTGAACGTCGCGAAGGCGGGCGACAACCTCGGGTGGCCGACCCTCTACGGCTGCGAGTCTGGCGCCGGGCTCGTCACGCCGAGGCTGACGTGGACGAAGGCGGCCCCGCCCGGCGGCGCGGCCATCTACACCGGCGACCGAATTCCGCAGTGGAAGGGGTCTCTGCTCATCGGCGTGCTCGGCGCGACCCACCTGCACCGCGTCGCCTTCTCGGCCGACCGCTCGAAGATCGACTCGAACGAGGTGTACTTCGACGGCACGCTCGGGCGGCTCCGCGACGTCGTCATGGGCCCCGACGGCGAGCTGTACGCCACCACGAGCAACTGCGACGGGCGAGGCACGTGCCCGAGCGAGAGCGACCGAATCGTGCGCATCGTGCCCGACCCCTGAGAACTTTTCCGCGTGGCCACACCGGTTTTCTGGTGTGATGTCGCTGTGCACGCCTTGGTGGTGGCGCTGGTCCTGGTGGCCGAGCCGTCCTACTCCGTCGTCGTGAACGACTTCAGCGTGGCGGGCGACGTGCCGCCGGCGCACGTCACCTTTCTCAGCGAGCACTTCGCACAAGAGCTCGGCAAGTCGGCGCCCGGCGTCTCGGTGAGCACGACGAAGAACACCGCGGCGGCGCTCGGCGTCGAGCGTCAGAAGCAGCTCCTCGGCTGCGACACGGGCTCGACGGCGTGCGTGACCGACCTCGCGAGCGCGCTCGGCGCCGACGCGCTCGTGTCGGCCGACGTCGCGAAGCTCGAGCGCACGCTTCGCATCAACCTGCGCGTGCACGACGGGCGCTCCGGCACGAACCTCTATTCGGGCAGCGCGTCGGGCACGAACCTCGAGGCGGTGACCGACGAGCTCACGAAGATGGCCAGCGCCGCCGGCGCGCGCCTCGCACTCGAAGCAAAAGAGCGCGCCCGCCGCGTCGAGCTGCTCGGCACGACTCGAGAACGGCCCGCAGACTGGCGCCCGTGGTCGCTCGTCATCGGAGGCGCCGCCGTCGCCGTCGCGGGCGCGGTGCTGTTCGGCATCGCCGAGAGCCAGGCCAGCCAGTTCTCGAAGACCACCATCGAGCTCACGCCGGCGCGCGCGACCAGCACGGCGCAGACCATCGTCAGCGAGCGCATCGCCGCGGGCATTCTCGTCGGCGTGGGCGTCGCCGCGGCCGCCGTCGGCCTCGTGTGGCGGCTCGCTTCGGGCACCACCACATCGGTCGCGCTGAGCCCGTCAGGCGCGATGCTGATGTTCACCCTGAACTCACCTTGAACCGACGACTCAGCGTCGCGCTGCTCGCGCTGGCAGCCTGCGACTTCTCAGCCGACGCCACCCGCTATCGCCTCGGCTACTGCGAGGCGTTCTGCCGACCACCACAGACGGGCGCCGAGTGTGAGCGATGCACCGAGCCCGATGCGGGTACCGCCGGAGGCGGAGCCACGTCAGCCGGTGGCGGCGGCTCCAACCCATCGGGCGGTGGCGCGGCGACGGCAGGCGGCACCGGGCTCGCGGGCGGCGGGGCGTCGATGGCGGGTGGCCTCGGCGGCGGCAGCTCGGCCGGCGGTGGGGCGACTGCAGGAGGGCGTGCCTCGCTCGAGACGTATTGCCCTCCGGGCTCGTGCGACCTCGAGACGAACGCGTACATTCTCGCGGTGCGCGCGGTCTGCGCGAACCTGTCGGTGCGCACCGGAGGCACGTACTACCCGGCGTGCAGCGACAACGGGGGCCGGTTCTTCGAAGAGTCGCCGATTCGAACGGCGCTGCAGAACACGAACGGCAGCGGCACCATCGCGGCGTACGAGACGTTCGTCGATGCGCGCTTCAATCAACAGAACTTCGGGCGCTGGGGCTACGAGTTCTTCAGCGGCCTGCTGCAGCTGCCGGTCTCGAACGGCGCATTCGTGGGCAGCGTCACGGCGCCCCTCGCAGACCTCGCCGCGACTCCCACCAACGAGCGCACGGTGCAGGCCAGAACCGCTGCGGGGTTCATGACATGGGTGCTCGTGGGCAACGTCGATGCGACTGAAATTTTCGCGCGCGATGCCGGCACGTGCCTCGCCGCGCCGAGCGGCCAGCCGGTGTCGTGCAACACGGGCGCGACGGTCGGCGGCAGCACCGCCGCGACGGCGATGGGCAACAACGTGCCCGAGGGCGCGCAGGCCGGCGTGCTCACCGACCCGGGCCTGCTCGCGGTGCACGCCGGGCCGCTGGGCCTGCGCCGTGCTCGACGTTTCACCGAAATTTTCGGGTGCCAGCACGAGCCGTTCGGCCCGGGCCCCGCGGCGTACGCGGCTCCGCCCGACGGCGGCGTCGTCTTCACGGGTGTGCGAAGAACGCGCGGCGGTACGTCGACCTCCATCGACACGATCGGCTTTGGCGGCGGCTGCCAAGCGTGTCACACGACCCTGCACCGGCACGCGCTGCCGTGGCTCAAGTTCGACGACGTCGGCTTCAGAGACCCCGCGCTGCCGATGGTGACCGTGCCCATCGGTGACTCGCCGTTCGTGCAGCGCCAGGAGCTGCTCGCCCTTCCCGACGGCGGGCCCGCCGGCTTCGACGCCGCCGCGTTGCTCGAGGTCGAGCTGCCGAGCGACTCGACGCTCGACCTGCGAACCGCCGCGCTCGGCAGCCCGCGGCTGATGCGCTGCCTCGTGAAGCGGCTCTACGCACACGCGATGACCTGGTCACCCGGCACCTATGGCGACAGCTCTGTCACGGCCGCGGGCCTCGTCGCGTCGATGGCCGGCGTGCCCCAGGTCAGCGACGCCGAGGTCGACCCCCACTTCACGCGCTTCACCGTGAGTGGCAACAAGCTGAAGACGGCGTTCGGCTCCATCTTGAAGTCACCCGAGTTCATCGACCGCATTCGAGGCTGCCCGGCTTCGTGCCCCGCCAATCAGGTCTGCGGCTCCGTCAGCCCGCGCGTGTGCGGCCCGAGCTCGTGCTCGAACGGCATCGAAG
>JAEUJP010000621.1 GCA_016793725.1 Myxococcaceae bacterium
GGCTTCAAGACCCGCTTCACCGCCTTCAGCCACTCGGTCGTGAAGTCGTGATCCTGCTCCACGCCGTGGCTCTCGTCCCACGCGCCCTTCTTCACCGGCGCCCGCTTGCCGCCCTGGCACGTGAAGCCGCCGTTCGACAGAAAGTACGGCGGGTCGGCGAACACGAGATCGAACGTGTGGTCGTCGAACTTCGCGAGCACGTCGAGGCAGTCGCCCCGGTACAGCACGAAGTCTTTGCCACGAGAGTGAACGCGAGACGCAAGTGAGTCGTCGCTCGACGGGCGAGCGAGTGCGATGGACACGGGAGGTGCCTTTCCGAAAGAACCGGTGTTGTGGGCACCGAAACGGTTGGCGTCGGCCTCTCGGCGTCGGCGTTCGCTTCAGCTCGCTACACGGTAGAAGCAGTCGGATCGCGAGGCAAAAAAACAGCCGCCGCGACGCTCAGGCTGCCTTGGCCAGCTCGAAGCTCGGGTAGATCGTGACGCCCTCTTCGGCCTTCGGAGCGCCCTGCTCGCGCGCCAGCGCCCGCTCGAGCGACAACAGCGCGATCTCGAGCTGGTCGTCGCTCGGCTCTTTCGTCGTGATGCCCTGCAGCCAGATGCCGGGCTTCACGAGCAGCTTCACCCACGACGGGCACGACTCTTTCGCCGAGATGCGCTGCAGCTCGTAGGCGATGCCCGCAATCGGCAGCGCCATGGGGATCTTCACCAGCACCAGCAGCAGGTTGTTGATGAGATCGTTCGCGTGCATGCGCGGCACGAGCGGTATCAGCGCGATGTGCACCAGCACCGCCACGAAGACGACGATGAACAAGAAGCTCGTACCGCAGCGCGGGTGCTCGGTCGTGAACTTCTTCGCGTTCTCGACCGTGAGCGGCAGCTTGCTCTCGTAGGCCCAGATCGCCTTGTGCTCTGCCCCGTGGTACTGAAACAGCCGCTGCGCGTCTTTCGTCGTCGACAGCGCCGCCATGTACCCGACCAGCACCCCGATGCGAATCACGCCATCGACCAGGTGAAAGAGCGGGCCGTTCGTGTCCATCGCCGGGCCCACGAACCTGCCCACCAGGTACGTCAGCAGGTGCGGCACCGCGATGAACAGGCCCACCGCGAACACCGTCGCCACCGTCATCATCAGGCCTGAACCGCCGCCCGACTTGCCGCTCGCGGCAGCCGGGCCCCGGCCGCCCTCTTCAGGGGGCATGCCGTGCTCGGCAGAGAAGTTCAGCGCCGAGTAGCCGTTGTGCAGCGACTCGACCAACGTCATCGCCCCGCGAAAGAACGGCCAGCGGAGGAACTTGAGGTTGCCGAGCAGGGTCTCCCACGGCTGCTCGCGAATGGCGATCGTACCGTCGGGCCGACGAACGGCCACGACGAAGCTCTTCGGCGAGCGCATCATCACGCCCTCGATGACCGCCTGCCCGCCGATGTAAGGCCGATCGCTCAAGCCTGCGCCGCTCAAGCCTTGGCGGGAGTCTTCGCGTCTTTCGCCGCGGGCTCTTTCGTCGCGTACTTCTTGCGGAAGCGGTCGACGCGGCCCTGGGTATCGAGCAGCTTGTACTTGCCCGTGAAGAACGGGTGGCAGTTGGCGCAGATTTCGACCGAGAACGAGCCGCGGGTGGAGCGGGTCTCGATGATGTTGCCGCAAGCACAGGTGATGCGGCACGGCGGGTAGACGGGGTGCGTATCGGGCTTCATAGCGGGTTGCGGGCCTTAACAGCCCTCTGGGTCTGTTGCAAACGGCCTACTTCGTGAACGACCGGGTGTAGAGCTGGGTGCCGTTCGAGCTCACGAACGTGCCCGTGAAGGTGCGGTCGATGAGCGTGACGTACATGAAGCCGATCTGGGTGGTCTGGTAGTGGTTCGCGTTGAACCCCAGGCTGCCGCTCTGCTTCAGCGTCGTCGCCTTGGCGCCGGCGCCGGTGACGATGAGCTCGGTCGCCTGACACTGCGACGTGATCCACTGGTTCGAGTGATCGTGCCCCGAGAACGAGACGTCGATCTTCCCGCACAGCTCGTCGTCGAAGAAGTCTTTCACGCGCGCGCCGAGCGTGGGGATCCCCTCGTACGTGCCAGCGTTTCCGTGCGGCCCGTTCGACCTGTACGGGTGATGCCCCATCGAGATCTTCCACGTCGCCGTCGACGCCGCGATCCACCCGCGCATGTTCGTTCGCTGAACCGCGTCGTCGAAGCCGAACTGAAGCCCAGACGGCATGCCCCGCATGAACACCTCGTTGGTGTCGGTCGCGAAGAACTCGGCGTGGCCCGCCGTGAAGTGGTAGTGCTTCGCGGGCATCTTGAACTTCGTCTGGCCCGGAGCGTTCGCGTAGGCCACCTCGTTCGCGCCGCGCGCCATGTCGGTGCCGCTGCCCATCGCCCCGTAGTCGTGGTTGCCCAAGACCGCCCAGAACGGCAGGTTGACGTTCATGTAGGGCTCCTCGAACTTCGTGAGCCACTGACCGTCCATCACCCCGCTCACGCCCTCGTCGTAGATGTTGTCGCCCATCATCAGCACGAAGTCGCACGGGTGCAGCGCGTTCGCGCACCACGCCGCGATCGCCGCGCCGACGTCACGCTGACCCTGGTTGCCCTCACCCGTGTCGCCGATCGCCACGAACCGCACGATGTTCTGCGTGCCCCCGCCGGTGCCGCTTCCTCCCGCCGTGGCTCCACCACCCGCCGTGGCCGTACCGCCCGCCGTCGCGGTGGTGCCCCCGCCTGCCGTCGCGCTCGAACCCCCTGCCGTGCTGCTGCCGCCTCCGGCCGTCGCCGTCGTACCGCCGCCTGCCGTCGACCCGGTGCCGCCCGCGGTGGTGCTGCCTCCGCCGGCCGTCGCGCTCGTGCCGCCGCCCGCCGTGCCACTGCCCCCGCCGGTACCCATCGACGGAGGCGACCCCGTACAGGCGAACAGCACGACGAGCGCAGCAGCAGAAATCGGGTGGCGCATGGCCGACTGCAGTATCAGAAACCTCAGCTCTCGGACAACGCGGCCAGCCGGTACTGCGCGGCCTGCGCGATGGCGTCAGAAGAGCCTGGAAGCTCGGGGTAGTGCCCGAGCAGCGCCCGCTGCGAGTAGCGCCTCTGCTGCACTGCGTTGCGATAGCAGCGCAGCGCGGCCTCTTTTTCGCCGCGCTTCTCGTGCACCTGAGCGAGCAGGTAATGCCCGAGCGAGAGGGTCGGCTCGAGGAACAGCGCCTTCTGCAGCTCCGACTTCGCCTCTTCGAGCTTGCCCTCTTGCAGGCACGCGAGCCCGACGTAGATGCGCGCCTCGACGCAGAGCGGCTCGGCCCGAAGCGCCTTCGCGAAGCAGTCGCGCGCCTCGTCGGCGTTGCCCATCAGCGCGTGCACGTTGCCGAGCGTGAGCAGCGCCGCCAGATCTTCGGGGTGATCGTCGGTGAGCCGATGCGCCGCCAGCATCGCCTGGGGGAAGTCGCCCTTCTCGATCAGCCGCACCACGTCGTCGAGCCGCTCGACGGGGCTGCGGTGCACCTCCGACGGCCGCGGCTTCGCGGGCGGCGCGCTCGGCGGCGGCAGGGGAAAACGAAACGTGCCCGTGGTCGGCCGCCGCGGCAGCACGTGCTGGAGCGGCCGGGGCGCCGAAGGAGCCGGCGCCGGCGCCGACGGCCTCGGAGGCGGCGCCGTCGGCGTGCCGTCTTGGGGCCACGGCCTGCGGTACGCGAACGTGCCGTCGATCTCGAACATCTCGAACTTCGAGCTGATGCGAAACAGGCTCTCGGAGTACCCGAGCAGCAGCACCCCGCCCGGCCGCAGCGCGTCGAAGAACCTGTCCATCAGGCCGCGAATCGTCGGCTGGTCGAAGTAGATGATGACGTTGCGACAGAGGATCAGGTCTTTCGACCCCGGCAGCACGTGGGGGAAGACCGGCGCCGCGAGGTTGTGCCCCTCGAACCGCACCATCTCGCGCACCGCCGGCAACACCTGGTACCCCGCGTCGCTGAACGTGAAGAACCGCGCGATGCGCTCTTCCGAGATGCCGATCATGCGCCGCACCGGGTAAAGCCCTACACGCGCGAACTCGACCGCGGCCGGGTTGAGATCGGTCGCCCACACGTCGACCTCGCCGCCCAGCGCGCCCGCTTCGACGGCGACCATGCCCAGGCTGTAGGGCTCTTCGCCGGTGGCACAGCCGGCGCTCCAGATCTCGACGTGGCGGCTCGCCCGGCGCGCCCGCGCGAGCATCTGCGGCATCAGCGTGTGCTCGATCGCGCGAAACTGACGCGTGTCGCGAAAGAACTCGGTCTTGCCGACGGTGACCAGCGGCAAGAGGCCGCGCAGCTCGGCCTCGCCCGCCAGCTGACGCAGCCGGCGCACGTAGTCTTGCCCGTCTGACAGGCCCAGCGCCGGCATGCGCGCCTGCATCGCGAGCCGAAGGCCGTAGTACCCGTCGGGCGTGATCTTGAGCCCGACCTTCTCGAGCAGCAGCGCCGCGAGCTGCTCGAGGGCCGTGCGGTCGATCTGGAGCGGGCTGTCGGCCGGGTTCGGCGGCTGAGGCGCGTGACTCACGTCTTCACCCGCTTCACGGCATGACCCACTTCACGAGCTGCCCTGCGATCTGATCCAACGGCAGCACCACCTCTGCTCCGCCCAACGCGATCGACTCGCCCGGCATTCCGAACACCACGCTGGTCGCCTGGTCTTGCGCGATCGTGTGCCCGCCCTTGCCGCGAATCTCTTTGAGCCCCCGCGCCCCGTCGCGCCCCATGCCCGTCAGCACCACGCCGATCGCCCGCGCGCCGAACGCGTTCGCCACCGACTTGAGCAGCACGTCGCACGACGGCCGAAAGCCCCCCACCGCCGGCCCCGGGTCGAGCTCGAGCACCGCGTCGGGGCGCACCAGCAGGTGCGCCTCTGACGGAGCGACGTAGAACCGCGCCGGCTCGAGCTTCATGCCCTGCCCCGCCTCGACGACGTCGTGCCGCGTCTCGACGGCGAGGTAGCGCGCGAGATCGTCGGCGAACCCCGGCGTGATGTGCTGGCACAGCACCATCGGCGCTGCGAAGTCTTGCGGCAGCGCTCCGATCAGCCGCGCGAGCGCCTTCGGCCCCCCGAGCGACGCCGCCACCGCCACCACCGGGTGCCCCGCAGGCGCCGTGCTGCCGCGCGGCTTTCGCTTGCGGCCCTTCACGTGCTTCACCACCGGCACCTTCGCGAGAAACAGCACCTGCCGCTGGAGCGCCCTCCACGCGTCGGGGCCGTCGAGCGCCGCGATCTCGAGCGCGCCCGCCGCCAGCGCCCGAATCGCGTGCTGCTTCTGCGCCCGGCCGTCGGTCACCACCACCACCGGCACCGGCCGCTCGGCCATCACCGTCTCGATCGCCGCCACCGCCTCGAGCGGCGCGTCTTCGAGATCGACCACCACCACGTCGGGCGCGTGCCGCTGCACCTGCTCGAGCATCAGCGCCGGGTCGGCCGGCGGCGCGGCCTCGACCACCCCGCCCTGGTACAGCGCCCGGGCGTTCTTCGAGACCCGCCCCGTGCGCTCGATGATCAGCACCCGGCAGGTCATTCTGCGCCGCCAGGCCTGAATGACCGTCGCCTGTGCTGAGCGGAGCGCGGAGCGCGCAGTCGAAGCATCATGTCAGCCGATCGATCGCGAGGGCCAGCGACTCGACCCCGAGCTCCCCTTTGACCAGGTACGCATCGGCGCCGGCGTCGACGCCGCGGCGCTTGTCTTCGGGTGACGCCAGCGACGAAAGAATGATGACGGGAATGCGGCCGAAGTCAGGGTGGCTCTTCACGCGGCGCGTGAACCCGAAGCCGTCGAGCTTGGGCATCTGCACGTCGGTGAGAATGAGGTCGAACGGCTCGCGCTGCACCCGCACCCAGGCATCTTCGCCGTCGACCGCCTCGGCCACGGCGTGCCCGAGCGCCTTCACCAGCGCCCCTTCAGTCGCCCGCGCGATCGGGCTGTCGTCGACCAGCAGCACCCGCAGTCGCTTCGTCTGCGCCGGCTCTTGCACCGGCCGCGCGACCTTGCGCACCTCGGCCATGATGTCGGGCACGTGCAGCAGCACCGCGATGCGACCGTCTTCGAGCGCCGCGGTGCCCGCGATGAACGCCGCGCCCTTCAAGAACTCGCCGCCGCACGGCTTCACCGCGACCTCACGCTCGTCGACGAGCCCGTCGACCACCAGCGCCGCACGATCTTCACCGTGACGCACGACCACCGACGGCGGCCGGTCGTGCCGCGGCCCGCCGTTCAGGCCGAGCAGCGGCCCGAGCGCAACCAGCGTCGTCGGCCGGTTGCGGTGCATGACGGCGAGCGAGCCGAAGACCTCCATGCGGTCTTCGGGGCGAAAGCGCGCGACCGCCTCGACGTCGGCCGCGGGCATGCCGTAGACGTCGTCGCCCAGCCGCACGAGCAGCACGCGCATCAGGGCGAGCGACTGCGGCAGGCGCAGGGCGATGGTCGTGCCGCGCCCCACCCGGCTCTGCACCGAGACCGACCCGCCGAGCGCCTCGACCTTGCGCTTCACCACGTCCATGCCGACGCCTCGGCCCGACAGCTCGCTCACCTCTTCGCGCGTCGAAAAACCGGGGCGGAAGATGAGCTCGATGGCCTCACGCTCCGACAGGGCCGCCGCCTGCGCCGGCGTGAGAATGCGCCGCGCCACCGCGACGCTGCGCAACCGCTCGGGGTCGATGCCCCGGCCGTCGTCTTCGAGCTCGACCGCGAGCATGTCGCCGTCGGCGCGCACCCGAATCGAGACGCGCCCGGTCGACGGCTTGCCCAGCGCCTCGCGAAAGTCGGGCGCCTCGAGGCCGTGGTCGACCGCGTTGCGCACCAGGTGAATCAGCGCGTCGCGCACGTCGTTGATCATCGAACGGTCGACGCCGACGCCGCTGTTGTCGATCTGCAGGTCGACCTGCTTGCCCTGCGAGCTCGCGATGTCGCGCACCGCGCGCGGAAACGCCTCGAACACCGACGACAGGGGCACCAGCCGCGCCTCGGCCACCGAGTCGGCCATCTGCGACAGGTTGCCGTGGAGCGTGTTGACGGCGTCGACGTGCCCGCGCACGAAGCGAAACGCATCGTCGCGCAAGAGGTGAAGGTCGCCCTCGAGCCGGTCGACCTTCGCGTGCGACGCCTCGGCGTGCGTCGTCGACTGAAACACCTTCAAGAAGTTGTCGCCGAGCCGCGAGAACCGCTCGAGCAGCTGGCTCAGCTCTTCGCTGCGCAGCCGCGCCCGGGCGCTCTCGACGAGCAGATCGCCCGCGAGCAGGCCGAGCGAGTCGAGCAGCTCGACCGAGACACGAATGGTGCGGTCTTGCAGCGCCTTGCGTTCGGCCGCCTCTTCGATGGCCGGCGCTT
>JAEUJP010000641.1 GCA_016793725.1 Myxococcaceae bacterium
TCGGTCGCCGATCGAGACGAGCGCCGACCCGTACGTGCCGCCGTACGTGTCAGACCGCCACTTCATGACGCCGGTCGCCGGGTCGACGCCGAAGACGTCGGCCGAGAGACCATCGACCGCCACCACACCCGAGGTCATGACCCCGAAGTGGGTCGCACCTCTCGACTCGCCGCCCGAGGTGCCGGGGTCGTGCGGCAAGACGAGCGACCAGTCGACGCGCACCGGCCCGGCGGGGCCGGCGCTCGCGGCGTACCAGCCGGGGCTCACCCGCTCTCGTTCTGGAGTCACGGGGGCGGCCACCTTCTCTTTGCAGGCGACGAGAAGCAGTACGGCGGGCACGACGCGGCGCAGGCTCAAGGTGCGCGCAGTCTAGGGTTTCTGACCGAGCTGTTCACGGAAGAGCGCGGGCGTCTTCGCGGGCAGCTCGCACCGGCCGTGGCTGCACACGTAAGCCGTCGTCGCGCCGCCGAGCGCGCGCTTGCCCTCGAGCCACCCGAAGGCCCCCGCATCGGGCACGGCGGCGCCGGCCCACGTCACCCGGTTCGGCGCGAAGGTCTGACGGAGCACCTCGGTGAACGGCCCGACCTCTTCGCCCACGACGGCGACCTCGCGCGCGAGCGGGTCGGTCGCCCAGTCGAGCGCGAGGAGCAGCTCGTGGAGCTGCGCCGGGTCACGCGCGAGCGTCTCGGCGTAGCCGGCGAGCAGCTGCTCGGCGGCGGCCGCGTACCGCGACTCGCCCGTGAGCGCGGCGAGCCGCACGAGGTTCAGCGCGGCGACCGAGTTGCCGCAGGGCTCGGCGACGTCTTCTTCGCAGCGGCCGCGCACCAGCAGCACGTCGGAGCCGGCTGCGGTGCGAAAGTAGCCGCCCCGCTCGGCGTCGGCGAAGTCGCGGTCGAGCACCGCCTGCAGCGCGCGCGCGTGCTCGACCCAGCGCACGTCGAAGTCGGCCTCGTAGAGGTCGAGCAGGCCTTGAATGAGAAACGTGTAGTCCTCGAGCACGGCCTCGGCCTTGCCGGTGTGCACGAGCGGGCCGCTCGTCGGCTGCACGCGCCGGGCCGCACGCCGGGCGGCCTCGAGGTACCGGGGCTCGCCGAGCACGCGCGCGCCGATGGCGAACGCCGAGATGGCGAGCCCGTTCCACGACGTCACGACCTTGTCGTCGCGGGCGGGCGCCACACGCCGGCTGCGCACCGCGCGTTGGCCCGTGAGCTCGAACCGCTTCGCCTCGTCGGGCGCGGGCACCCAGACGACGCCGGGCGGCGCGACCGCGTAGTACGGGCCCGCGTCGAGCTCGGCGGCCGACCACAAGAAGTACCGACCCTCGACGCCTTGCGAGTCTGCGTCGGTCGCCGACGCGAACGCACCGTCGCCGGTCGAGAGCTCGCGAGAGACCCAGTCGAGCGTCTCACGCGCGACGCGGGCGTACGTCGCACGCCCCGTCACCTGGTACGCCTCGAGGTAGGCGACCGGCAACAGAGCGTTGTCGTAGAGCGTCTTCTCGAAGTGGGGCTTCAGCCAGCGGGCATCGGTCGAGTAGCGGTGAAAGCCGCCGCCGACGTGATCGTAGATGCCGCCCGCGGCCAGCTTCTCGAGCGTCTTCTCGACGAGCGGCAGCACCTGCGGCTGCTCGAAGCGGCGCGCGTAGCGCAGCAGAAACCGAACGGGAAACGTGGCGGGGAACTTCGGAGCCCCGCGCAGCCCGCCGTTCTCGGTGTCGAACGCGCCCGCGTAGTAGCTCGCGGCGGCGGTGAGAACGCCGACGCCGGGCAGCGCGTTTCGAGGGCCGCCCCCTGCCGCCCGCTCTCGCAGCGCGGCGGTGACCGCGCCCGACTGCAGCGCGACGGCGTACGGGTCGGCGATGAACTTCGCGTGCAGCGCCTGCAGCGTCTTCAAGAACGTCTCGGTCGGCACGTACGTCGCGGCCCAGAACACCTCGCGGCTCGGCGTCACGACGACGTTGAGCGGCCAGCCCCCGCCCGAGCCGAGCTCGCGCGCCGCAGCGAGGTACACGGCGTCGACGTCGGGCCGCTCTTCGCGGTCGACCTTGATGGCGATGAAGCTCGCGTTGAGCCAGGCAGCGAACGCGGCGTTCTCGAAGGTCTCGCGCGCCATCACATGGCACCAGTGGCACGTCGAGTAGCCGATGCTCACCAGCACCGGCTTGTTCTCGCGGCGCGCGCGCGCGAACGCCTCTTCGCCCCACGGGTACCAGTCGACGGGGTTCTGCGCGTGCTGCAGCAGGTACGGGCTCGTCTCGCGCGCGAGCCGGTTGCCGAGGCCGGCATCAGCGGCGGGCCGGGCCGGCTCGCTCGGGCACGTGCACGCCGCGATGCAGCCGACCACGAACAGCCGCGCCGGGCTCACGCCGACCTTTCGACCCGTCGCACGCCCAGCACCCCGGCTGCCAGGAGCGCCACCAGCGGCAGCCACGCACCGACCGGGGCGGCGACGCGCTCCGACAGCGACAGCGCGCGCCCGACCACCACCAGCCCCCACAGCGCAGCCGACACGCCGAGCCCTTCGACGAGCGCGACCGTCAGCGCCGGCCGGCGGCCGCGGCGCAGCGCGAGCGCACACGCCAAAAGCGCACCCGCGGCCCCGAGCAGCGGCTGACTGTACCGGCCGTGGCGCGCGAGCGCGTAGCGCACCGTGGGCAGCCCCGCGGTGGCGCGCAGGCGCTCTTGTTCGGCGAGCTCGCGCGACGACATCTGCTCGGGCCGGCCCGACTTGATGGCGAACGCCTTCGCATCGGCGAGCGTGAAGCGGGTCTGCTCGCTCGCCTTCGTGGTGAGGTGCGGCTCGTTCAGGTAGTCGCGAATGCTGGCGTTCGTCAGCTCGAACGCGCCGTCGGGCAGCGGCCGCATGGCCTCGGCGTCGACCCGCTGCTCGAGCGAAAACGCGGGTGAGAGCCGAAACACGGTCACGCCGCGAATGCCGGCTTCGTCGGCGGCGAAGACGCGGAAGACCGAGGGCCCGAGCCGCAGCCACTGCTGGGTCGCGTAGTAGTAGCGCCAGTCGCCCCAGACGTGAAACCGCTCGACCATCAGGGTGTCGATGCGGGCGCCCGCGGGGGCGGCGACGCGCTCGTCGAAGACCGAGAGCCCGACGCCGAGCACGGTGGCGCACCCGAGCAGCGGAGCGACGATGCCGCGCGGCGAGATGCCGAGGCTGCGCATCGCGTCGAGCTCGCCGCGCCGCTTCAGCGTGGTGAGCGCGATGCCGGCGCCGAGCAGCATCGCCGCCGGCATCAGCTGAACGGTCGTCACCGCGATCTTGCAGAGGTACAGCTCGAGCACGTCAGACGCCCGCGCACCGACGTAGAGCTTCAACCGATCGCCGAAGTCGATGACGAGAAAGACGAGCAGCACCGCCGAGGCCGTGAGGGCCACACACGCGAGGTACAGCTGCACGAGGTAGCGCTGCAGGGTGCGGCTCATCGCATGAGTCTCCCGCGGTCGGTGACGACGAGCGCCAGCAGCCCGAACCCGATGAACAGCAGGTTCGCGAGCTGGCCCGCGAAGAGCGGCGCGAGCAGGCCCTTCTCGCCGAGCGACGTGCTGACCTGCGCGACCACGTAGAACGTCGCGTAGCCGAGCAGCGTGAAGACGGCGCCCCGCGCGCGGCCCGAGGTGCGGCGCCTCAGGCCCAGCGGCACACCGAGCAGCGCGAACGACACGGGCATCAGCACCTGCCCCAGCTTCCAGTGGGCGGCGATCGCGAGCGGCCTCGCCGCGGCGGGCGTCTCTTGTTCGGCGGCTGCCTCGAGCATCTCGAGGGGCGTGAGCTCGTCGCGAGCCGCCCGAAAGCGGTTCTTCTGCCAGACGGCCTCTTCGACGCCGAGCGAGAGCGTGGCGCGCTCGAAGCCCACCTTCGCGTCGTCGTCGTTTTCGGTCGAGGTGCGGTACAGCGCGCCGTCTTCGAGCACGAGCTCGAGCGGCGCACCGGCCGGCGCGTCGACGACCCGGCCCGACTTCGCGAGCAGCAGCACCGGCGACGACGGCGTGCGCTCGTCGTACACGAGCACGTTGCCCCACCGGCCAGGCGCGACGACGCGCTCGACGTACAGGGTGACGTGGGCGAGCTGGTGGTGAAAGACGCCGGGCTTCACGTCGCCGACGAGGTTGCGCTTGATGATCTCGGCGGCGAGGCGCTGCGCCGACTGCAGCCCGTGCGGCTGCGGCCCGAACGCCAGCACCGTCAGCAGCGCGCTCATCACCACGGCGAGGCCGAGCGGAGCCAGCCACAGCGCCCGCGGCGCGAGGCCGAACGACTGCAGCGCCACGAGCTCTTTGTCTTCCGACAGCCGCCCGAAGCCGATGAGCAGCCCCAGCAGAAACGCCACCGGCGCCGCCTGGGCGACGAAGTGCGGCAACAGGTACAGCGACACGCGCGCGAAGTCCCACGCCGTCACCTCTGACCCGAGCAGCACGTCGGTGCCTTTCAGCACCGACATCGTCCACATCAGCGTGACGAGCAGCCCCAACCATGCGAGCACGGGCAGCGCGATCTCCCGCAGCACGTAGCGCTGAATCACCGGGGCCCTCGCGGGCATTTGATTTTGCGACTCATTATCAAATAAAGGAAGACACCATCGTGCTGCACGCCGTGACCCTGCTCGCGCTCGTCGCCGCTCCCACCGAGTGGGCGCGGCTGGCTGGCCTGCTGCAATACCTCGAAGGCGACTACCCCGCAGCATTGGCGTCGCAAGACGAGGGTGAGCTCACCGAGCAGGCCGGGTTCGCCGACGAGGCGCTGACGGCGGCGCAGGGCCTGGGCGACGCTGCGGCGCCGATTCTGCCGCGGCTCGAGGCGGTCGTGGCGCGGGTGAAGACCCGCGACGCCGACGCGCACGCCGTGTCGAAAGAGTGTGGTGCGCTCGCAAAAGAGGTCTTTCAGCTCGGCAACGTGGTGCAGGCCCCGCGGCGGCCGCCCGACCTCGAGCTCGGCAAGAAGGTGTGGGCGCAGTCGTGCGCGGTCTGCCACGGCACAGACGGGCGGGCCGACACCGACCTGTCGAAGACGCTGAGGCCGCCGCCGGCCGACTTTCACGACGCCGAGCGCATGAAGACGTTGACCCCCTACAAGGCGTTCAGCACGACCGCGTTCGGGCTGAAGGGCACGGCGATGGCGCCCTTCCCCCAGCTGAGCGACGACGAGCGGTGGGCGGTGGCGTTTCTCGTCTTCTCGTTTCGGCAGAGCGACTGTACCGGCGAGCCGCCGCGCGCGACGCTCGAGCAGCTCGCGACGTCGACCGATGGTGACCTCGCGAAGGTGTTCGGCGCCGAGGCAGTGCCGTGCCTGCGCAAGAAGCCACCGCCGCTCGACGCTGCGGCCCAGCTGTACGCGGCGCGCGACGCGGTCGAGCGGGCCATCGGCATGCACGCGGCGGGCAAGATCGACGACGCGCGCAAGGCGATCGTCGACGGCTACCTCGAGGGGCTCGAGCCGATCGAGCCGACGCTGCGCGCGCGCGACGCGGTGCGCGTGCAGGAAATCGAGCGCGCCTTCACCCGCACGCGGCTCGCGGCCGGCAGCGGCCAGTTCGAGGCCGAGGCGCGCGCCCTCTTGAAGGTGCTCGACACGACCGCGGCCGGCTCGCACGTCTCGGGCTTCTGGAGCGTCTTCGTCGCCGCGCTGCTCATCTTGCTGCGCGAGGGCTTCGAGGCGCTCGTCGTCGTCGGCTGCCTGCTCGCGGTCTTGAAGAAGATGGGCGCGACCGAGCACGCGCGCACGGTGCACCTGGGCTGGGTGAGCGCGCTGGTGGCGGGCGGCCTCGCGTTCGTGCTCGGGCACCAGGTGCTCGCCGCCGCAGACCGCGAGTGGCTCGAGACGGTGGTCGGCTTCTTCGCGGTCGCGATGCTGCTGTACGCGGCGCTGTGGCTGAACGCGCGCGCGAACATGTCGAGGTTCATGGGCGAGCTGCGCGAGAAGATGACCGGCGCGCTCGGCGGGGGCTCGAAGGCGGGCCTGTTCGTCATCGCGTTCACCGCGGTCGGCCGCGAGAGCTTCGAGACGGCGCTGTTTCTCGAGGGGCTCGCCGGCGACTCGCCGCAGGGCGTGATGTGGGGCGCGGCGGCAGGGCTCGCGCTCGTCGGCGTGCTGGTGCTGTTCGTCTCGCGCGTCGGCTTCAAGCTGCCGATGAAGACGCTGTTCAACGCGTCGACGGTGATGCTCATCGCGACCGCCGTCGTGCTGCTCGGAAAGGCGATGCACGGCCTGCAGGAGCTCGGCGTGCTGCCGCTGTTGCCGGTGCCGTTCGTCGAGCTCTCGGCGCTGGGGCTCTACCCCGACGGGTTCACGCTGCTGCCGCAGGCGCTCGTGGCCGTCGCACCGCTCGTGTGGCTCAAGGCGCGGGCGGCAACTGCGCAATAAAGGGGACAGGCTACTTTTTTGCGCAACGGCGCAAGCGGCGTGCCGAGTTGCGCAGAAAAGTAGCCTGTCCCCTTTATTGCGCAGCACGCCTGAGCCGCACGACGAGCCCCACGAGCATCGCGACGGTGCCCCACCCCAGGCCCACTACGACGCCGGCGTCGACCACGCCGCGCCACGGCTGAGGCAGCTGCTTCACCGCCATCACGAGCAGCGTGATGCCGACCACCATCACCCACGCGCGGCGCATCACCTTCGGGTCGGTGCGCCACACGCCGAGCACCTTCAGCGGCGCGAGCACCACCTCGAGCTTCGAGCGGCCGTCGATCGAGAACGCCCGGTCGAGTGCCTGCGGCACGAACCGCCGCTGAAAGCCGCGGTACCCCTCGGCGTACGCGTTCAGCACGCACCACACCACCGCGACCGCGAACGGCAGCGGCGCGAACTGCACCACGACCCCTTCCCACGCGAGGCGCGTCAGGCGCGCCAGCGCTTCGAGCAGCATCACCACCAGGCCGAGCACCCCCCAGACGGCGGCGCCGCGGCTCATCTCACGCCGTACTTCTCGCCGTCGCGCCGCGCGCGGCCTTCGGCGATCAGCTTGTCGAGAATCGCGACCGTGTTCCGCTCGGCGAGCGGCAGCACGAAGCTCTGCACGTCGTCGTAGGCCTTCGGCACGAGCTGCTCGAGCGACTGCAGCTCTTCGGTCAGCGCGGCCACCACCTTGCCCTCTCGCCACGCGCGGTGGTTCAGGTACTCGTCGAGCTTCGCGGGCCCGTCGGGCAGCGGCGGCCCGTGGGCAGGGTAGAGGGTGCGAGCGCCGAGGTCTTTCAAGCGCTGCAGCTGGCGCAGGTATTCGCCCATGTCACCCTCGGGCGGGTCGATGACGATGGTGCCGACGCCGGCCACCATGTCGCCGACGATCATCGCGTGCGACGCCTTGTGCTCGAGGCAGATGTGCCCTCGCGCGTGCCCCGGCGTGTGGTGAACGATGAGGTCGATGCCGCCGAGCGGTATCAGCTCGTTGTCGTTCAAGAGCCGCGCCGCGTTCAGCTCGGGCAGCCGCTCGGCCGTGACGGCGTGACACCAGAGCGGCAGGTTCAGCTCCTTCATCACGCGCGCGGCGCCGCCCACGTGGTCGCCGTGGTGGTGCGTCAGCACGACGGCGCGCGGCTTGTAGCCGTCGGTCATCAGCTCGCGCACGAACGACAGCAGCCGGTCGGTCTCTTCATCGTCAGGCGAGCCCGGGTCGACGATGAGCAGGTCGCTGTTGCCGACCACGTAGCAGTTCGTGTGCGCCGCGGGCGGCAACGTCGGCGTTCGCAGCGGGAAGATGCGAATGCCCATCTGAAACTCGATGCGCCGCGCGATGAAGTCGGTCACCTGTGTCGGAGCGCGCAGGTTCTTCAGCACCGGCGCCGTGTCGCCGCGGTACGCCACGAGCGACTGCAGCGCGTGCAGGTTCGGCGGGTGGAGCAGCGCCGTGCCGTTGCTCCAGCGGGTGAGCGCGGGGTTCGGCGCGATCCACTCGCCCTCCGTCAGCTCGCCCGGCCAGACGACCGCGTTCGAGCCCTCGGGCGCCTCGACGAGAAAGAAGCGGGCGTCGAAGCGCACCGGCAGGTGGGGCGGAGTCACCCACCTCCCGGCATCGACGAAGTCGGCCGCCCGGAGCTTGAGGCCGTGCTTCTCGAGCAGCGCGCCGAACGAGGCCGTCTCGTCGAGCAGCGCCTTGCGCATGGCGTCGACATCGGCTCGAGCGAGCGTCGGGCCGTGCGCGACGAGCACGCCGGTTTCCTCGAGCAGCTCGCGGGCGGCGGTGACGCGCAGCGTGGCGTCGAGCCCGGTCGCGCCCTCGACGGGCACCGACGCGTCGGCCTTGTCGACCTTGCCGCCGGGAAACGCGTAGAAGCCGCCGGCGAACGCGAGCTTCGCCTCGCGCTTCAGCCAGAAGGCCTCGGCCGTGGGCGGGGGCGCGCTCCGCTTCGGCTCTGCGGGACGTTGAACCTTGCGAAACAGAATGACCGCCGCGGCGTCGCGCGTGCGCGCGACGGGCGGCGGCGGGGGCAGACCTTCGATGAGCTCGCTCATGACTTCGCTCCGGTGAGTCGCGCGACGACCTTGCGCCCTTCGTCGGCTTGATCGGGCCGCACGTACACGCGCGACAGCCGCACGGCGCCGGCGTACCGCTGGTAGAGCGGCGTGTAGCTCTGCACGTCGGTGAGGCGGCCCGACGAGATGTCGACGATGTACAGCGGTGAGCGCGAGGCCTCTTCGAAGTAGCGCGAGAGCACGCCGCGCGACTCGACGGCAAAGTGTTCGACGCCGCTCGCGTCGAGGGCGGCCTGCAGGGCCTTCAGGTCGTAGCTGGTGTCACGCTCGGTGAACTCGGCGACGCGCTTGAAGCCGCGACGGCCGACGAGGCGTTCGGCCCAGCGGTTCTGGCTCTTGCGCAGGGCGCTCCAGAGGGCGACGTCGTCGCAGAACACGAAGGCGTCGGGGTCGGCGGGAATCTCGAACTCGCCGGGCGCCTCGGCGTACCAGGCCCGGAGCATGTGATCGAAGCTCACCGACGTGTGGTGGTAGTAGACCGAAAGAAACATGTGGTACCGGCTGAGCAGAAAGTCTTCGAACGCGAAGGCCGCGGCCTTCGAGAGCGCGAGGTAGACCCTGCCGTCTTTCGCCGCCGGGTTGAGGTTGTTCACGACCCAGTCGAAGTCGTAGCGGCCGTAGTTGACGCCGGTGAAGAACGAGTCGCGGAGCAGATAGTCCATTCGGTCGGCGTCGAGCTCGCCCGACACGAGCGACCTCAAGAGCGGTGACCAGTCGGCGCCGCCGTCGACGAACGGTGAGCCGCCCGGCGGGTCGACGCCGGTGACGAGCGAGGCGATGTGCTCGGGCGTGACGTCGTACTTCGCGTAGCCGGTGCGCAGCACGCCCGTGAGCTCGCTGTCGAGCAACAGCCGCACGGTGAAGTCTTCGTGCGCCGCTTGTTCTCGTTCGCCGTCGTGTTCCGGGTCGGCCGGTGGCACGTTCGGGGTCTCTCGCCCGCTGTGACGCTCGGGCGTCACCGCGGCCCCCCGGCCTCCGTTCACCCAGGCGGGCAAGCCCAGCTTCGAACGAAGCGGGGCGATGCTCTCGCTCGCGTGAGAGAGCGGCATGTGCCCGAGGTCGTGGCACAGCACGGCGGCGCGAACGGCGGCGCGAAACCGCTCACGCGCCCGGGGCGACAACGTGCTGCGCTCGGCGACGGCGTCGAACAGGCGCCCCGAGACGTGCATCGCGCCGAGCGAGTGGGCGTGCCGCGTGTGCGTCGCACCGGGGAAGGCGAGCTCGCCGAAGCCGAGCTGCCGCACCTGGCGGAGCCGCTGATAGAAGCGGCTGTCGACGACGGCCTTCTCTTCGTCGCTGACCGAGAGCGTGCCGTGAATGGGGTCTCGAATGCGCAGACCGCTACTCCTGCGCCAGACCCAGGTACGCCTCGAGGAACCCCGAGAGGGCGCCGCGATCCATCACCTGGCACACCACGCCGGCGCTCTCGGGGGCCTCACCGCCGACGAGCCCCTTCAGCTCTTCGCCGCGCACCGTCACCATCGTCACGCGGTCTTTGGGTGCGCCGACGAACCTGAGCTCGGTGCTCTGCGGCTGCGCGTTGCCCGCCTCGTCGTACAGCACCCACGTGAGCTCGCCGATCTGCCCGGTCGCGAGCCGCGTCAGCCAGAACGCGGCGTTCTCGCCGAGCGCGTAGGCGCCGCCGGCCTTCGCTTCGATCAGCTGGTGCTTCACGAGCTCTTCGAGCACCTGCTTGCCCTCGGCCTCGGCCACGCCCGACCTGTCGAAGCACACCTTCACACCGGCGGCGCCGACCTCGAGCTCGAGCGCGCCCGCCTCGTTGCTGAACAGCGCCGTGAGCAGCTTGAGCTGCGACGGCCAGAACGCGCGCTGCTCGGCGTACATCGGCGTGTTCTCGAAGTGGCGCGCCAGCGCCTTCACCAGCTCGGGGTACGAGACCGGCGGCGAGAGCGACAGGCCGTCGCTGTCGACGTCGGCCATCACCGCACGCTCGGCGCCCAGCACGATGCGAACCGACAGCGGGGGCTGCCCGCCACCGACCTCGGCCATCGTCAGCGTCGCCTCGGGCGCCGCGAGCGTCTCGAGCGCCTGGCGATAGAGCTTGCCCTTGCCGCTGCCGCCCGTCGGCCTGGCGGCGTGCGTGATGCCGAGGGCGTCGAGGTCGGCGGTGTTGGGCGCAGCCTTGAGCGAAGCGAAGGCGCTCAGCGGTGACGCCTTGTTGGGCTTCAGCTCGCCGGCGAGCGCAGCGATCGCCCCGGGAGAGAGGCGAACCGGCTTCAGCGTGAGAGGGTCGACGAACCTCGAGCCAGTGATCTCCACGCTCGAAGGTCTAGCACGGGCGACCGCTATTTCCGCGCTGAGTTGCGGGTCTACCCGAACAGCGCATTCCACCCGCGAGAGACCGCGCCGCTGATCGCCTCGCGCGCCTTCGCGCCCGCGTTGATGACGGCCTCGGCGCCCTTCGTGGCGACGTTCGCGATGGTCTTGTTGTTCGCCGCCGCCTTGAGCAGCCAGCCCTGATCACCGCTCTTCGCGCTCTCGACCCACGAGTTCAGCGCGTCGCGATCACCCGTGAGCGCCGCGTCAGCGAGAGCGACCAGGCCCTTCGCGCCGCCCGTCACGCCGCCGCCCGTCACCACGTCGACCGCCACGATCGCCGTGCCGACGCCCGTGAACGTCAGCGCGCCGACCGCGACCGCCGCGCCCGCCTGAGCGAGCTTGCTGCCCATGTCGGCCTTCGTGTCGGTGAAGCTGCGAATTGCGTCGTAGCCGATGGCCGCGACACCGGCCATCTTCACCGTCTTCTCGAGCGTCGTCGAGGCACCCTTCACGACGTTCGGGTTGATGCCCACCCGCTCGGCGACCTTGCGCACGCCCTCGGTGAGGCTGTCGAACGTGCCGGGGCGCAGCTTCTCGAGCAGCGCGCCACCCGCCGAGACGATGGGGCGCGCGAGCTTCGACTTCGCGAGGCGCGCGGCCGCGGCAGCGCCGGTGTCGAACTTGTCGGCGAGATCGGCGATGGTGGTGGCGTGATCGCCGATCGCCGTCGTGACGCCGTGGTTCGAGATGTGCTCGACGGTGCTGGTGATCTGCTCCCGCGTGGGGATGATCGCGGCGCGGTTACCGGTGATGGTGTTGGAGCTCATGAAGGGCCTCGTGAGGGACGGGCTGCAAGGGCAGAAAACGAGTGAAACGGTATCAGGTTATCGAGAAGTGAGACTTCGCGGTTTCCATGCGATAGTTCGCTACACGCACCCACATGCGCATCAGCATTCTTCACAATCGTGACCACCACTTGCTCGACGACGACCCGGGTCGAGAGGCCCGGGAAGACGTCGTGCGGGTGGCGGCGGCGCTCGAAAAGGCGCTGGCGGGCAAGCGGCGGCAGGTCTCGCTCATCGGGGTCGATCGCGACGTGTGGGCGATCGGCAAGGCGCTCGAGGCGCAGCGGCCCGACGTGGTGGTGAACCTGTGCGAGTCGCTGGCGGCCGACAGCCGCGGCGAGATGGTGGTGCCGGCGCTGCTCGAGATGGTCGGCATTCCCTACACGGGGAACAGCGCGCTGGCGCTGGGGCTGTCGCTGCACAAAGACAAGGCGAAGCAGCTGCTCTTGGCGAGCGCGGTGCCGACGCCGCAGTTCGCGGTGGTGACGAGCGTGGCCGAGCTGCTCTCGGTGACGCTGCCCTTCCCGCTCATCGTGAAGCCGTCGCGCGAAGACGCGAGCGTGGGCATCGACTTCGACGCGGTGGTGCACGACAAGCCGTCACTGGGC
>JAEUJP010000653.1 GCA_016793725.1 Myxococcaceae bacterium
CGCACCTCTTTCTGGAGCAGCGTCTGGGTGCCGATGACGTTCACGAGACACCGCCGTTTCCGCGCAGCACGCGAATGAGCACGTCTTCGAGCTTCGAGGGGGCCATGGAGACTTCGGCGACGGGCAGGTGCGCGGCGTAGAGCGCACCGAGCACGTCGGCACATGACGGCGTGCCCGCGCGCTCGATGAAGACGTAGGTGCGGCGGTCGTCCGAGAGCGTTCCCGTGGAGGCTCCGTCGGGAATGGTGGCGACCGGGTCGCGGAGCTTCACCTCGAGGCGGCGTTCTCCCAGCCGCTTCATGAGCGCGGTCTTCTCTTCGACGAGCAGCAGCTTGCCCTTGTCGATGATGCCGACGCGGTCGGCGAGCTCTTCGGCCTCTTCGAGGTAGTGGGTGGTGAGCACGACGGTGGTGCCCTGCTCGCGCAGCTTGCGAACGTAGGCCCACAGGTCGCGGCGCAGCTCGATGTCGACGCCGGCGGTGGGCTCGTCGAGAAAGACGAGGCGCGGGCGGTGAACGAGGGCCTTCGCGATGAGCAGGCGGCGCTTCATGCCGCCCGAGAGGGCGCGGGTCTGGCTGTCGGCCTTGTCAGACAGCTTGAGGGCGGCGAGGAGCTCGTCGACGCGGGCGGGGTCGGCCTTGCGGCCGTAGTAGCCGAGCTGAATTTCGAGCGACTCGCGCACGGTGAAGAAGGGGTCGAAGTTGATCTCTTGCGGCACGAGGCCGACGTCGCGGCGTGGCGTGACGGGGTCGACGTCGAGGTCGACGCCGAACACCTTCACGGTGCCCGAGGTCTTCTTCACGAGACCGCAGACGCAGCCGATGAGCGTGGTCTTGCCGGCGCCGTTGGGGCCGAGCAGGGCGAAAATTTCGCCGGCCTCGATGACGAGGTTGGCGTCAGTGAGCGCGGGGGTGGCCTTGTAGCGCTTGCTGAGACCTGCGACCTCGAGAACGGCGGGCACGAAGCGTTCTTCGTAGACGACCCTGAAGCTGTCGGCTACTCAAACGCCATGGCCGAGAACTTCATCTTCACCATGCAGGACCTTCGCAAGGTGAAGGGTGGCAAAGAGATTCTGAAGGGCATCTGGCTGTCGTTCTACCCGGGCGCAAAGATCGGCGTCATCGGGCCGAACGGGGCCGGCAAGTCGACGCTGCTGCGCATCATGGCGGGGCTCGACAAAGAGATCATGGGCGAGGCGCGGCCCGACCCGAAGGCGAAGGTCGGCTTTCTGCCGCAAGAGCCGCAGCTCGACCCGAAGCTCGACGTGAAGGGCAACGTCGAGCTGGGCGTGAAGCCGGTGAAAGACCTGCTGAACCGGTTCAACGAGGTGAGCGACGCGATGGGGCAGCCCGACGCCGACTTCGACAAGCTCTTGGCCGAGCAGGCGCGGCTGCAAGATCAGATCGACGCGGCCCAGGGGTGGGAGCTCGACCGCAAGCTCGAGATCGCGATGGATGCGCTGAGGTGCCCGCCGCCCGACGCCGACGTGACGAAGCTGTCGGGTGGTGAAAAGCGGCGCGTGGCGCTGTGCCGAATTCTGTTGGAGAAGCCCGACCTGCTCTTGCTCGACGAGCCGACGAACCACCTCGACGCCGAGTCGGTGCTGTGGCTCGAGCAGCACCTGAAAGAGTACCCGGGCACCATCGTCAGCGTGACGCACGACCGGTACTTTCTCGACAACGTCGCGCAGTGGATTCTGGAGCTCGACCGCGGCGAGGGTGTGCCGTGGAAGGGCAACTACACGTCGTGGATGGAGCAGAAGAAGAAGCGCCTCGAGCAGGAAGAGAAAGAGGCGAAGCACCGGTCGAAGTTCCTCGAGCGCGAGCTCGAGTGGGTGCACTCGAGCCAGAAGGCGCGGCAGGCGAAGGGCAAGGCGCGCCTCAACCGGTACGACGAGATGCGCGACGAGTTCGAGAAGAAAGACAAGCGCGACGCGACGGGTGAAATTTTCATTCCACCCGGGCCGAAGCTGGGTGGGCAGGTGATCGAGGCGAAGGGGCTGCGCAAGGGCTTCGGCGACCGGCTGCTGATCGATGACCTGTCGTTCAAGCTGCCGAAGAACGGCATCGTGGGCATCATCGGGCCGAACGGCGCGGGCAAGACGACGCTGTTCCGCATGATCATGGGGCTCGAGAAGCCCGACGCGGGCACGCTCGAGGTCGGCGAGACGGTGAAGCTGTCGTACGTCGATCAATCGCGCGACGCGCTCGCGGGCGAGAAGAGCGTCTGGCAGGAAGTCTCGAACGAGCTCGATCAGCTCGACCTCGGCGGCCGCATCGTGGCCTCGCGCGCGTACCTGTCGTGGTTCGCGTTCAAGGGCGCAGATCAGCAGAAGCGCGTGAAAGACCTCTCGGGCGGCGAGCGCAACCGCGTGCACCTCGCGAAGGTGATGAAAGACGGCGGCAACGTGCTCTTGCTCGATGAGCCGACGAACGACCTCGACGTCGAGACGATGCGCTCGCTCGAAGAAGGCATGTCGACGTTCGCCGGGTGCGCGGTCATCATCAGCCACGACCGCTGGTTTTTGGACCGCGTGGCGACGCACATCTTGGCGTTCGAGGGCGACTCGAAGGTGGTGTGGTTCGAGGGCAACTTCCAGGACTACGAGGCGGACAAGAAGAAGCGCCTCGGCGCCGATGCGCTGATGCCGAAGCGCATCAAGTACCGGCCGCTGGTTCGCTCGTGACTTCGCTTCAGACGTGCGTCGTGCTCATCACGGCGCCGAGCCAAGAGAAGGCGACCGAGCTCGCGCACGCGCTCGTGAACGAGAAGCTGGCGGCGTGCGTGAACCTGGTGCCGGGCGTGCGCAGCATCTACCGGTGGGAAGGCGCCGTCGAAGACGCGCAAGAGGTGCTGATGCTCGCGAAGACGACGACCGATCGCTTCGATGCGCTGCACCAGCGCGTGCTGGCGCTGCACCCGTACCAGGTGCCCGAGGTGGTGCGGCTCGACATCGCGGCCGGGCACCTGCCGTACCTCGACTGGGTGCGCGACAGCACGCGGTGAGGCAATGAAGCTTCGCGTCGCGCTCATACTTCTCGGTGCCGTGTCGTGCCTCGGTGCGCGGTTGAACCTCAACGACCTCACACCGGGCCTGCAGAGCCAGTACCAGAACTGCGTCGAGCGGCAGGAGCTCGCGTGGTGCGGCTCCGACCTCGCGGGCTACCTGATGCACGTCAGCCCATCGCCAGCCTGGGAAAAGGAGGGCGAGCGCCTCGCCGTCGAGGGCTGCGAGCGCCGCGACATCTCGATGTGCCTCGAGCTGGGCCGGTACCGCGCGGCCAAGGGTGACTGGGCGAACGCCCTCGCGCCGCTGAGGCAGTCGTGCAACCTCGACGATGAGACGTGCGTGGCCGCCGCCCAGGTCGTCATCGCGCACCCCGGCTGCCCCCGCGAAGACGCGGCCTGGCTCGGTGAGAAGGTCGCGGCGTTCTGTGCGACGAGCCCGCAGAGCACCTCGTGCGTTCGATCGGGCGCACAGGTTCGAGCCGCGCTCGGCGCCGTGCGCTCGGGCGCCGACCCGCGCGAAGCCCTCTGCGCGACGGGCGACGTGGCGGGCTGCTTCTACGCAGCCGAGGCGCGCATCGCCTCGGGCCAGCCCGTGCCCGACGCAGTCTGGCAGCCCGTCGCCAGAGGAGGCACCGGCAACCAGGTGCTGATGATGGCGATGACGCTCGGCCGGCCGCTGCCCGGCAAGGCCTACGAAGACGCGTTGATGGCGTGTCTGGGGTACGCGCAGTGCGGAGGCTTCGGCGGCCTGCGTGACGTCGGCAAGGTGCCCCCCGAGCCCGAGCTCAGCGAGATTCGCGCGCGCGTGGTGAAGGTGTTCGACAGCTGCAGCGAAGCACGAACGGCGTGCGCGCAGCTGGACAGCGCCCCGTGCGGCCAGAAGCAGCGAACCTGCCGCATGGCGCGCGAGCTCTACACGCTCGGGTACCTGGTCGCGAAAGACGATGGCAAAGCGAAGCAGCTCTACCTGACGGTCTGCCCGAAGGGCGCCGACGACGAGCAGCGCGACCCCATCTGCAAGGCGACGTTCGGGCGGCCGAAGCGAATCTTCGAGAGAGGGCCGTGCGCGATGCCGGGCAGCGACGTGCGCCGGCTGATGGAGCGCATCGCCCAGACCGCCAACGAGCCGGCCGAGCGCTTTCGCGCTGCGCAGTCACTGATGTGGAAGTGCCGGGGCAAAGAGAGCGACGCGGACTCCGACTGCGACCAGGTGCCGCCGGGGCTGGCGACCGAGCTCGAGGCGTTCACGAAGGCCTCCGAGCAGCGGGTCGGCCCGGCGCCGTGCGACCCGGGCACGACGGTCGCGGTGCGTGAGTGGCAGCTGAGCAACTGCAAGAAGGGCGTCACGTGCCTGTTCAATGACGACCGGGTGCGCACGGTGAACGACCCGCTCGTGCAATACGGCACGAAGACCCACTCGGTGACGTTCGGCGGGAACTGCGGTGACGACGGCTCGCAGTATCAGGCGTGGGTGCGAAAGGTGACCGACCAGGTCGAGCGCGATGCGGCGAAGTGGCCGGGGCTCTCGTTCGACATCTGTGCAGTGAAGCCGAAGAAATGAGCTCGGCACGACACGACAGCCGACGTGCGACGGCCGGCTTGTCTGCTCCCAGCCGCCGAACCCCGTAGAGCCTTGCGCCCCGCGCGCCCGGTGGCCGCTGACCGGCCCGGTGTCGGAGCTGAGCTGGGCCCGGGAGCGACGAAGCGGGTCGTGAAAATTGAAAGAAGTGTGATTCAAGATTCACCGTTCATGCGGCCGTAGTTTCGAGCGGTTGAAAGGTGAAAAGTGAATCACACTGCTTTCAATTCTCACGAGCGTGATCGGCCGACCGGAGACTCCCCTCCCACCGGCACGCGAAATGCGGTGCTGATGCGATTGCTCCCAAACTCACTGCGGTGCCATTCACCGTGCGCAGGTTCAGCTTCCCCGCGCGACCCGCTGTCGCATCTCTGTCAGCCGATGCGCAGCGCACCGAGGGCGCCGACAGCGACGCAGGCCCTGGCGCTGAATCACTTCGCCGCCGGCGCTCAGGGCTGCGTCGGGTCGTCGTCGAACGCGTCGCACGCGTTCGACAACCCAGGTCTTCGCACGTGCTCGAGAGCTCGCTCCGTGTGTCGTCGTGCTCGAAGACCTCGAGGCGCTCGTCGACGACGAGAACCGCAGAGTCCCGTGGGACGTCGGCTGAGCGGCACTGCCCACCGTTTCGACGCCCAAGTTTCGTGCGGTACTTCGTTCGCCAATGCCTCAGGCTCCGAT
>JAEUJP010000671.1 GCA_016793725.1 Myxococcaceae bacterium
ACGGGTTCGAGACGTTCTCTCACGCGAAGGGCGTGCTGGTGACGAGCCCGGCGTCACCCGCGCGGCTGCTCTACAGCCCGGCCGCTGCGGGGCTGGTCGACCGCGCGATGGGCGTCATCGCGAGCCGGCTGGGGCGGCTGATTCACTGATGGCGGCCAACGAGAACGGCTACATTGCGGCGCGCCGTGAGCGCCGCCGCACTCGTCATCGTTCTGGTCGGAAGTGGCGAAGCAGGCTCAGACTGGGCGGCAGGCACACTGCAGGCGCTGCGTGAGGCGCTCGACCGCCGGGTGCAGATCGAGCTGCGCGAGGAGCTCGAGCCACAGCCGGCCGACGCGTACGTGGTGAGCGTCGAGCTGTCGCGTGATGGCCGAAGAGCGACGCTGCGGTGCAGCGCACCGGCCGGCCGCGAGCCGAAAGACCTCGAGTTCAAGAAGAGCGATCGGCTGCTCGATCGTGGCCGTGCCATCGGGTACGCCCTGGGGGCGCTCTTGCCCGAGCTCAAGGCCGATGCTCGAGCGGTGGCGGCGACTGCGGCGGCGCCGGCGCCCCCCTCACCGCCGGCAACCGACGCGGCGTCTTCGCCGCCCGCCGGCGCTCAACCCGCGCCGGCGGCTCCCGCGACGACCGGGGGGCGAGCCTCGTACGAGGGCGGGCGCCTCGGTATCGAGGCCACCGCGGTGCTCGCCAGCTCGTTCGTGACCGACCAGCCCGGCTTCGGCGGAGCGCTGGCGGTCGAGCTGCGCACCGTCGACTGGCTGGGCGTACGGCTCGGGGGCAGCGGCGTCTTCGGCAATGCGCCCGTGCGCTCGTCGACACTTCGTGAGGTCATCTTGCGAGCGGGCCTGCGCGCACGCCTGCTGAGCTGGCAGGCGGTGCAGCTGTCGGTGGTGGCCCACGCGCTCTTCGTTCAGCTCGAGCTGTACCGCAACGGTATGGAGCAGGAGGCCTGGCGCGGCGGCGCCGAGCTGTCGGTCGAGCTCGCGCTCGCGCCTTCGTCGTTCTTTTCGGTGGTGTTGAAGCCGACCGCGCGCACCACGTTCGGCACGATTCAGATCTACGTCAACGAGCAGCGCGTCGGCGCCCTGACCCCGTTCGTGTTCGCGCTCGAGCTGGGCGTTCGCATCTGGCCTTGAGCCCGACACGTCGCGTGCATCACCGCGCGCGGCAGACGGAGCCGACGCAGAAGCTGCCGGCCGCGCAGTCGCGCGAGTCGACGCACTCGACGCAGGCGCCGACGCGGCGATCGCACTGACCGAGCGCCCCGGTGCAGTGATCGTCTTCTGTGCACGCGACGCACGCTCGGCGATGCTCTTCGCACCGCGGCGTGCCGGCCGTGCCGGGGCACCAGACCGGGCTGGCGCAGGCATCACATACCCGGCCGACGTCGACGTCGCGGCATGGCACGC
Organism: Myxococcaceae bacterium; assembly: GCA_016793725.1. GTDB lineage: Bacteria > Myxococcota > Myxococcia > Myxococcales > Myxococcaceae > Xiheicaenimonas > Xiheicaenimonas phototrophica. The sequence goes on from JAEUJP010000671.1 coordinate 1,410, forward strand.
CCGGGCAGTCGGAGTCGTCGGTACACGTCGGCACGCAGACGTGCGTCGCCTCGCGCTCGCACACCCGCCCGGCGCCACAGTCGGAGCTCGCCAGGCACTCGACGCACCGGCCGCGGGCGACCTCACAGCGAGGCTGCTGCGCCGGGCAGCTGTCGTCACTCGTGCACTCGACGCAGCGGTTCAGCGCCGCCGAGCAGACGAGGGGGGCGAGGCAGGCAGCGATCGGGCACACCGGCGCTCCGCCAGCGTCATCGGTGAAGTGCCATTCGCCGCGGCAGGCAGCGAGCACCATGACCAACCCCGATACGAGCGCCCGCGTCATCTCGTCACGGCCCCAGCATCGCTCTGGCTTCGTCGCGCGCAAAGCCGCTGGGGTAGCGCGCGAGGTAGTCGGCGGCAGCCGCCTTGCCAGCGTCTGTTCGGCCGAGGAGTCGAAGGGCCTCGACGCGGGCCGCCTCGGCGAGCTGGCTGTTCGGGTACGTACGATAGAAGTCCTCGAACTGCGCGAGCGCACTCTTGGCGTCGCCGCGGCGCTTCGCGACCAGCGCGGCACGATAGCGGGCGTTCAGCTCCGCGAGCTCGGCGACCGCCCGGCGCGGCGCACGGCCCACCTTCTCGACGACGTGCGGCTCGGCGGCCGGCGGCGGCTCGACGGCGTCGACGCGCTTGCAGTCTGGCCAATGGGCTGGCCCGACCAGCTCGACATCGTCGGCGCCTCGGCGCACCACCACCGTGCCTTCGAGCACCACGACGCGAGTGGCCGTGGCGACGTCGCACGCGGCATCGACCTGGGTGCTCTCGACCTCGAAGCGCGTGCCGCGCACCTCGACCTCGACGTCGTCGGTGGCGACGACGAAGCGCTGAGACGCCGGCAGCCGCTGAACGTGAACGGCTGCGCGCCCCCCCGAGAGACGAAAGCGCTGCTGCGCGTCGAGCTGCACCACCTGGAGCTGCGACGACGAGGCGAGTGAGAGGCTGCTGCCGCTGGCGAGCTCGATTCGTGCCGCGCCGCCCTCGTGCGTGACGACCCACGAGCCTTCGCTCACGGGCATGCCCGGCGTCACGGCGACCGCTTGACTGCCTTGCGGGGTGAGCACCGCGACGCCCGAAGCTGAGCTGACCCGCGCGCCTGGGTGCTCGCCGCGCGCAGCCCCGACGCCCAGGTAGATGCCGGCTGTCGCGACGCCCGCTGCGACCGCGACACCCGCGATGCGCCAGAGCGAACGTAGCCGCCGCCCACGCTCGAGCCGCGCGCGCACCGCCGCGACGAGCGCATCGGGAGGCGGAGGCACCGGCCGGGCGCTGGCATGCTTCGAGCCGAGCAGGCGACCCGGCAGATCATCGGGGAGCTTGTGCGTCACGACGGGGTTTCCTCCAGCTCGGACAGCAGCTCAGCGAGGTCGCTGTCGCCGTTCAAGAGGTCGAGCAGCTCTCGGCGCCCACGAGACAAGCGGGTCTGGGCGGCGGCCTCGGTCACGTGGGTGATCTCGGCGATCTCTTTGAGGCCGAAGCCGTGCACGTCGTGCAGCGCCCAGGCGGTGGCCCGGTCGACGTCGACGCTCTCGAGGTGACGAACGACGCGCTTGACGGCGTCGCGAACGCGCAGCGCCGCGGCAGGCCCGGGAAGGCGCGAGCTCTCGGCCTCTGCGACCTCGAGCGCCGTGAACAGCCTGCGCTCGAGCCCTTTGCGCCGCAGCGCCTTGTAGACGGTGTGGGCGGTGAGGGTCCGCACCCAGCCGTCGAGCGTACCCTTGCGACGGTAGCGCTTGATGCTCCCCAGCGCCTCCATCACCGCGAGCTGCGAGATGTCGTCGGCGTCGGCGTCGTCGCCCATCAGGCGGCGCACGGTCGTGACGACCGCTGGCCAGACCCGGCGCACGAAGGCGTCAGCCCAGCTCGAATCGTGAGCCGCGACACCTCGCAAGAGCTCCTCGTCAGACGGCCCGTCGCTGCGCACCAGCTGGAGCGACGGGCGGGCGTCGGGCGATTTGGAGGCACTCGGGGCCATCTTTCGGGGGCTCTACCTCGTGAGTACCCTCTCGGCACTCACAGCAGGCGGGGGCTCATTCGTTCAGGTTCACGTCGAGCGTGACGGTGTGGTTCTTCGTGATGGTGACCTTGACCTGCCGCGTCACGCCGAGGCTCACGTTTCGAAGGCTGAGCACATGCCTGCCGATGGGCAGCTCGAAGGGCTCGAAGGGGGTGACGCCGAGGCGATGTCGCCCCTCGAAGACCTCTGCCCAGGGCGTCACCCGAAGCTCGAGCCGCCCGACGCCTCGCCTGCGCGACCTCGCGTCGAGGGGCGCGGGCTGCTCAGCCGGCGGGCGCTCGTCGGTGAGAACCTCACCCGCATCGGCGACGCGCGCGTCGTCGCGATCTGAGACGACCGGCTCGACCCGTTCAGCCCGAGCGGGTGCCCCCTCGAGGCGCGGTACGGCCTCGAGGGGGGTGACGAAGTGGAGCACCAGAAAGACCGAGGCCGCGACGCCAGCGGCCCCGGCGAGGCCGAAGAGCGAGGCCGGCGGGCGCGCGCGCTGTGTCTGCTCTCGTGCCACTTCGTTCGCCGCGGTTCTACACGCCGGCGCGGCGGCTCCCCGAGGCAAAACGCGCGTGCCTGATTCAAGCGCTGTCGCGGTACCTCGCTGTGCGCCTCATGGGTTTCGACACGGCCGGGCTTTTGGGCTTGTTCGCCGCAGGGCTGGCTGCGCTCTTCGCCTACCGGTGGGCGCGCCTTCGACGCGAGGCAGCCGACACGGCGGCGTTCGAGCAGGCCGTCGCCGAGAACCGCCACATTCCCCAGACGCTGCACCCGGTCATCGACCCCGATCGATGCATCGGCAGCTTCTCGTGCCTGCGTGTCTGCCCCGAGGGCGACATTCTGGGCGCCATCGCCGGCAAGGCCGCGCTGATCGACGGCAGCTCGTGCATCGGGCACGGGAAGTGCGCGGTCGAGTGCCCCGTCGACGCCATCAAGCTGGTGTTCGGCACGAGCGAGCGCGGCGTCGACCTGCCCGAGGTCGACGAGTTCTTCGAGACCCGTCGAGCGGGGGTGCACGTCGTCGGTGAGCTCGGGGGCATGGGCCTCATCAAGAACGCCATCACCCAGGGGCTGCAGTGCGCGCAGCGCCTCGGCGAGGTGCTCGAGAAGAGCGAGCGCGCCGGCACGGTCGACGTGGCCATCGTCGGCGCCGGCCCTGCGGGCATGGCGACGGCGCTGGGCCTCAAACACGCGGGCCGCACCTTTCGGCTGCTCGAGCAAGAGACCGTCGGCGGCACCATCTCGCACTACCCGCGGCAGAAGGTGGTGATGACCGAGCGCGTCACGCTGCCGTTCTACGGGAAGTTCGGCAAGCCGCTCATCTCGAAAGAAGAGCTGCTCGAGATGTGGAGCGAGGCGCTCGAGAGCGGCGGAGTCGAGGTCGAGACCGACACCCGCGTGATGAACATCGCGGGGGCCGATGGGGCGTTCAGCCTCGAGACGAACAGGGGCCAGGTGTCGGCTCGCAAGGTGGTGCTCGCCATCGGCCGGCATGGCACGCCCCGGCGTCTGGGGGTGCCCGGCGAAAACCTGGCCAAGGTGACGTACCGCATGATCGACGCTCAGCAGTACGAGGGCTCGCGCGTGCTGGTGGTCGGAGGCGGCGACTCGGCGCTCGAGGCCGCCATTCAGCTCGTCGAAGAGACCGAGGCCGAGGTGGCCCTCAGCTACCGGCAGCCTGACCTGGCCAAGTGCCGCGAGGCGAACAAGCGCAGGTTCCGCGAGCTCGTCGCGCAAGGCCGCATTCACGCGTTCATGCCGTCACAGGTGACCGCCGTGACGCCGCGCGAGGTGCTGCTCAGCACCCAGGGTGAGGTGCGGCGGCTCGCGAACGACTTCGTCATCGCGTGCATCGGCGGTGAGCTGCCCGCGAAGTGGCTCGAGCAGAACGCGGTGCCGATGAAGCGGTTTCACGGCGAGCAGCGCGGCCGGGCCCGAGCCCGCGCCGGGAGCGCCGGCGACGTCGATGCGAAAGGCCGCAACCTCGCGCTCGGGCTGTTCACCTTCGGCGTCATGGTCGTGGCGCTGCTGCTGGTCTTCGGCTGGCACTACTACGCGCTGCCGATGGCGCTCAGGCCCGAGGCGCCTGCCCACGCGCTGCTGAGGCCCGCCGGCACCATCGGGCACGGCATCGGCATCGTCTCGACGCTCGTGATGATGTCGAACTTCGTCTACGCGGTGCGCAAGCGGGTGCGGGCGTTGAAGGGCGCCGGCTCGATTCGCAACTGGCTCACGTTTCACCAGTTCGTCGGCTTTCTGTCGCCCGCGGTGATCGTGTTTCACGCCGCGTTCCAGTCGAACAACCTGCTCGCGACGTCGACCGCGGGTGCGCTCGGCGTCGTCGTGCTCACCGGTGCCATCGGCCGCTACGTCTTCTCGCTGGTGCCGTCTTCCGAGGGGCGCGCTGAAGAGCTGGGCGAGCTGACGGCGCGGTTCGAGCGGCTCAAGGTGCGGCTCGCGAAGCTGGGCGGCGAGACGACCGAAGCCGGCGCCGCGCGCCAGCTGCTCGACGATGCCGCGATGCCGGCCACGGGGTCGCTGCTGGCCCAGCTGGTGAGGCTGCCGTTCGAGCAGCTCCAAGCGGGCCGCCGGCTCGCGCGGGTGAAGCACCTGTTCAAGACGCAGGGCCACTTCCTCGACTTCGCGCAGGCCTACCGGCGGGTGGGGTCGCTCAGGGTGCAGGTGGGCTTCTTCGCACGCCTCAAGCGGCTGATGTCGGTGTGGCGCCTGCTTCACGTGGTGCTCGCGGTGCTGCTCGTGGTGCTCATCGTCGCGCACATCTCGGTCTCGGTGTTCCTCGGTTACACGTGGCTCTTCAGGTGAAGCGGGCGCTCGTCGCGGCCGCGCTGCTCATGCCCACGCTCGCGCACGGCGACCTGTTCTCACCGGGCGAGCTCACGAAGGCGCACCACCACCTCGAGGGCCTGCAGAACTGCACCCAGTGCCACCCCGCGGGGCAACAGCTCTCTCAGGGCTCGTGCCTCGAGTGCCACGCCGAGCTCAAACCGCAGCTCGCGAAGGGCCGCGGCCTGCACGGCCGCATCGCCGCCGCCCAACGCGACTGTGAGCACTGTCACCACGAGCACCGGGGGCTCACCGCGCCCATCATCGAGTGGGGCGCCGGCGGCAAGAACGGCTTCAACCACGCGCGCACCGGCTGGGCGCTGCGCGGCGGCCACCTCGAGGCCGCGTGCGGCGACTGCCACCAGCAGCGGCGCATCGCGCTGGCGCCGGTGCGGGCCCTGCTCGAGAAGCACCCGACGCGCGAGACGTACCTCGGCCTGCCGACACAGTGTGGCGCGTGCCACTTCGACGAGCACCGCGACCAGGTGGGCCAGGTCTGCGACGGCTGTCACGTCGAGAAGTCGTGGAAGCCGGCGCCCGGCTTCGACCACGGCCAGAGCGGCTACCCGCTCACCGGCAAGCACGCCAGGGTCGCCTGCGAGAAGTGCCACCCCCGGCTGCGCGACGAGACGACCGCGAAGCCGACCTTCCCCGCGCCGAAGGCCGAGACGTACCTCAAGTACTCGCCCCTCGAGCACCAGACCTGCCTCGAGTGCCACAAAGACCCCCACGACGGCCGCTTCGGGCAGCGCTGCTCGAGCTGCCACACCACCGAAGGGTGGAGCGTCATTCGCAACGCGAGTCAGGAGCGCGCCTTTCACGACAAGACCCGCTACCCGCTCGAGGGTGAGCACCTCGAGGCGCCGTGCACCGGCTGTCACGGGCCGTGGCCCGGGCACCCGGCGAAGTTCAAGGGGCTCAAGTTCGGGGCGTGCAGCGACTGCCATGCCGACGCACACCTCGGCCAGCTCGCGAAGCCAGCCTGTGAGGCGTGCCACGCGGTCGATGGCTTCACGCCCGTTCGTTTCGGAGTCACACAGCACGGGTCGACGCGCTTCCCGCTCGGCGGCGCCCACACGACGGTGGGGTGCCTCGCCTGCCACCCCCACACGGCCTCACTCGAGGCCCGCATCCCCGGCGGGGTTCGGGTCGAGCTCAAGAGACGCAAGCGGCCCGAGCTGTTCAGCTTCGCGGCGCTCGACTTCAAGCGCCCGCTCGACAAGTGCGAGAGCTGTCACGCCGACGCGCACGCCGGGCAGCTCAAAGACAAGCCATGCTCGAGCTGCCACCGCACCACCTCGTTCTCGGCGCTCGACTTCGACCACGACACGGGCAGCGCCTGGCCGCTGAGCGGCAAACACGCCGAGGTGAAGTGCGCGAAGTGCCACGCGCCCGACAAGAAGGGTCAGCCGGTGCTGTACCGGGGCCTCGCCACCACCTGCGCCGGGTGTCACGCCGACGTGCACGCCGGGCAGCTGGCTCGAGTGCGAGGCCAGGTGACCGACTGCGAGCGCTGCCACGAGACGACGGCTTTCAAGCCGGCGAAGTTCGTGCACGAGCCGCCGTTCACCCCGTTTTTGCTCGACGGCAGACACGCGACGAGCTCGTGCGAGAGGTGCCATCGGCCCGTCAAGGTCGCGGGGCAGCTCACCGCGGTGCGCTACAAGCCGCTGCCCCAGACGTGTGAAGGCTGCCACGCAGACTTTCACCGCGGCGCCTTCGAGGGGTTCGAGCCGTGAAGGCCCTCGCGCTTTTCCTGCTGCTCGCGGCGGCCCCGCCGGCGGGTGCTCCGGCGCCGCGAGACACCCCGAAGACCGAGTCGCCGCCCCGCTTGCTGCCGAAAGAGAAGGGGCATGCTTCGAAGGGCCTGACGCGATGTGGCGCCTGCCACGCGACGTCGTCGTGGGCAGAGGTGCGCTTCAACCACGACAAGACCGGCTTCCCGCTCGCCGGCAAACACGCGCGCGTCGACTGCCGCGGGTGCCACACGGTCGACTTCGAGCAGCCCGTGCCTCGGCAGTGTGCGGCGTGCCACCGCGACGCCCACACCCAGGACCTCGGCGCACGCTGTGAGGGGTGCCACGACGAGTGGAGCTGGCGCAGCGCGTTCAACGCAGACGCGCACCGCCGCACCAACTTCCCCCTGGTGGGCGCGCACTCCATCATCGCCTGCCAGGAGTGCCACGCCGAGAGCCGCGACCGCCGCTTCGCGCGGCCGACCGTGACCTGCGCCGCGTGCCACGCAGGCGACCTCGCGCGCACCGCCGGCACCGCGATCGACCACGCGGCGCTCGGGTTCACCCAAGACTGCCAGCAGTGCCACGCAGGCTTCGCGTTCACGCCCGCGCGCTTCCCCGGCCACGATGCGTGCTTCACCATCTCGTTCGGCTCGCACGCCCGCTTCTCGTGCACCGACTGCCACACGACGCTGCAGGTGATGACGATGCCCGGCCTGTG
>JAEUJP010000675.1 GCA_016793725.1 Myxococcaceae bacterium
CAGGCGGCCCAGCTCGAACGCCGCCAGCGCGTTGCGCGAGTCGTGGGGGAAGTCGCGCAGAAACCGGTCGAACGTCAGCGCCGCGTGCGCGCTGCGGCCTTCGCGGCGGGCTGCGAGCGCCTCTTGAAAGAGCGCCGCCGCGGTCGGAGCGCCGGGCTTGAGCGCGAGGTCGCTGCCGCCACCACCGACGGCCGGCGATGCCGCAGCGGGAGCGGCCGCTGGAGCAGGCGCAGGAGGAGCCACGGGCGTGCGCGCCGCGGGCGTCGACCGGTGGTGCTTCGACGACGAGCGCACCGGCCGCGCGGGCGCGGCCTCGGCGACCGGAGACGGCGAAGGCGCAGGCGCCACGTTCGGCAGGTCGGGCTCGGGCTCGGTGAGCGGCAGCTCCGGCTCGGGGTCGGCGTCGGGGGCGAGGCCGCCTCCAGCAGACGCCTGGGCCTCGGCCTCGGCCCAGCGCTGACCGGCGGTCAGGCGCACCGTGGCGCTGCCACGCGCGACCTCGACGACGCCGCGGTCGACGGCGACGCTGACGCCCTTCGGCCCGCGCGACACGGTGAAGCGGGTGCCGATGACGCGCACCTCGACGCCGTCGGCGTGAACGACGAAGCGGCGGCTCGGCCGCTTCGAGACCTCGAACGTCGCTTCGCCGCGCTCGAGCTCGACGCGAACCTCACCCTTCGTGTCGGCGACGAGCCGCACCGACGAAGCGGTGCCGACCTCGACGCGAGAGCCGTCAGAGAAGCGGCCGACGGCGCCCCCGGCGCTGGCCTCGAGCTGCATGCCGACGGCGAGCGGGCGGGGCCACAGCGCGAACACCCCGACCGCGAGCGTGGCCGCGAGCGCGGCGCCGGCAACCCAGCGCCACATCGGCGTCTTCTGCTCGCCCGACTCGCGCACGCGCGACCAGAGCCGGTTCACGCGCGGCTCCGAGGTGTCGGGCGTCATCCACCGCTGGAGCTCTTTCGGGTCACGCATCGCTCGTGACCTCTTGTAGCGCCGCTTCGGCGCTCGCGATGCGGCGCTTCACGGTGGCGAGCGAGAGGTGCATCTGCTCGGCGATCTGCTGCAGCTCGAGGCCCTCGATGCGCTGCAACAACAACGCGATGCGCTCTTCTTCGTCGAGGTGCTGCGCGGCCTTGTAGAGGTCGTTCAGCGCGATGCGAACGCTCTCGGGAGCGTCGCGCGACATCAGGGTCTCGGCGTCGAGCTCTTCGCTGCGGGCCATGCCGATGCGGCGCAGCCAGCGCTTCTTGCGCAGCTTCATCTTCACCAGCGCGACGCAGACGGCGCTGAGCCAGGGGCCGAAGGCGGCCGGGTTCGAGAGCGTGCCGAGCGAGGCGAGCGCCTTCACGAACACGTCGTGGGCGAGGTCTTCGGGGTCTTCTTCGGGCATCAGCCGAAACGCGAGCGCCATGATGCGCTTCACGTGGCGGCGAAAGAGCGCCTCGCGCGCCCACTGCTGACCTTCACGCGCCTCGAGCACGAGCGTCGCGTCGGGCAGCTCGCCCGAGCGGTGCAATGGCACCACGTTCGTGGCACGCGAGTCGGGCAACGCCATGCCCCACGGAGGATGCACCAAACCCCACGAAAGCTCATGGGGCATGATGTGCGCGAACGCGGTCACGCCCTGGTAGCTGCACGGCCCGGTCGAACGGCTCAAGCGCCGTGATTTCGAGCACCTGTGAACTCGAGTGGGCAGCTCCTTGGCGAGAACCCGCCGGTGAGCTTCGAGCGGCCGCCGCGCATCTCACGTGCTCGTGATGCGTCGCCTGCTCCCTGCGCTGCTGCTCGCCGCCTGTGAAGGCACGATTTCCGACGTGAAGCCGCCGGTCGACCCTAATGGCCCCTTCCCCGTCATCGAGCCGAAGTGCGACGTCATTCCCGCTCCGGGCGTCACGCCGCTCGCGAAGCTCTCGACGCTGCAGTACCGCAACACGGTGAGAGACCTGCTCGGCACGAGCGGGCTCGCCGCGCTGGCGACCGAGCTCTCGACCCGCCTCGACGCGGTGCCCGACGACAGCGACGTCTCGTTTCGCACGCTCGACAACCGCGTCACCGACCAGCACCTGACGGCGTGGTTCGAGGTGGCGCGGGGCATCGGCGACTCCATCGAGGCCACGCCGGCGCGCCTCACCGCGCTGGCCGGCAGCTGCGCCGTCGCCGCGACGCTGACACCGGGCTGCGTGAACGACTTCTTGAACCGCTTCGGGCGCCGAGCGCTGCGCCGGCCGCTCACCGCGACCGAGCTGACCGAGCTGTCGGCGTTCAACGACGGCGTGCGCCGGCCTGCCGAGGCGATTCGGGCGATGGTCATCGCGCTGCTCATGTCGCCGCGCTTCGTGAGCCACGTCGAGATCGACGGCGCAGAGCTCGGGTCGGCGAGGCGCCTCGACCTCTCGCCCTACGAGCTCGCCGCGCGCCTCTCGTACACCTACTGGCAGACCCTGCCCGACGACGCGCTGCTCGACGCCGCCGCCGACGGCTCGCTCGCCACCGAGGCCGGCTACCGCGCGCAGGTCGAGCGCGTCTTCGCCGACCCGCGCACGAAGACGACGCTGTGGGTGTTCTGGCGCGAGTGGCTGCGGCTCGAGAAGTTCACCGGCTTCGCCACCACGCGGCCCGCGTTCGCCGCGCTCGCGGCCGGCGAGCGCCTCGACTACACACAGATGGTCGACGAGGTGCACGCGCTGACCGACCGCTACACGTTCGACGCGCCCGGCACATTCGGCGACCTCGTGGCGAGCGACGTCTCGGTCACGCGCTCGGCCGACCTCGCGAAGCTGTACGGCACGAGCGTGTGGAACGGGGCGGGCGAGCCCCCCCGCTTCACCAACCGCAAGGGCCTCTTTCAACGCGCGGCCCTGCTCGTCGACGGCCTCGAGCAGACGAACCCGTTTCACCGCGGCGCGATGACGCGGCGCGCGTTCTTGTGCGACTCGCTGCCGAGCCCCGACCCGACGACGTTGCCTCCGGGCTCGCTCGACCCGCCGCCGTTCAACGCGATGTCGACGACCCGACAGCGCTTCGAGGCGAAGGTCGCCGGCAACACGCTGTGCCAGGGCTGCCACGGCAGCTTCTCTGACCTGGGCTACGTGCTCGAGCAGTTCGACGCGCTCGGCCGGCACCGCACGAAAGAGAAGGTGTTCGACGAGGCGAGCGGGGCGCTGCTCGCCGAGCTGAACCTCGACACGTCGGCGGTGGCGAAGGTCGAGCTGGGCGACCTCGCCGTGGTGAGCGGGCCCGATGACCTGACGGCGAAGATGATCTCGAGCGGCAAGCCGCAGCGCTGCTTCGCGAAGACGTTCTCGACCTTCGCGCTGCGCCGCGAGCCCGTCATCGGCACGGGCGAGCACTGCTCGACGCTGAAGCTCGGCGCGCGCACGCTGACGATGGCCGACGTCTTTCGCGGGCTCGCGTACGAGCCCTCATTCAAAGAGCGCACGGTGGGTGAGCCATGAAGATGATCTCTCGCCGCATGTTTTTGGGCGGCGCCGGCGGAGCCGCCCTCGCCCTGCCCTGGCTCGAGTCGCTGCTCCCCAAGAACGCCGCCGCCCAGGGCATGACGCCGCCGAAGCGGCTCATCGTCGTGAAGAGCTTCAGCACCCAGCTGATTCAAGAGTGGTACCCGCGCTTCTCGGGCAACGGCTACCAGCTGCACGACGCCGTCTACTCGGGCAGCAAGGCCGACGGCACGACGCTGCTCACTCAAGCGCTCGGCACGAGCGGCGGCTACACGCAGGCGCCGCTCGCCGACCTGCAGACGCCGATGGGCATCTCGGGAATTCTGGGGCCCTCGCTGAACCCGTACCTGTCGAAGCTGCTGCTGATTCGGGGCCTCGATTTCCTGCCGCTCGTGAACCACAACTACGGCGGCCTGCTCGGCAACTACGGCTCGTGCACCGCGGCGACCCCGTGCGACGCCGACAGCCTGGCCGACGTGCCGACCATCGACCAGGTGCTCGCGTACTCGCCGAAGTTCTACGAGTCGACGCCGGCGGTGCGCTCGCTGCACCTGTCGCAGGGCGTGACGAACGCGATGTCGTACTCGAACCTCGGCAACGCGAGCGGCCCGGTGCAGCAGCTGCAGACGCGCACCAACCCGCTGAACGCGTTCAACGACTGCTTTCAGGGCTTCATGCCGGGCGGCATGTCGATGCCGAACCGCGACCGGCTCATCATCGACCGCGTGCGCGAAGACTGGCTCAAGCTGAAGGCGAGCCCGCGGCTGTCGCGCGACGACAAGACGAAGGTCGATCAATACGTGACGCTGGTGACCGAGCTGCAGGCGCGCCTGTCGCCGACGCAGGCGCTGTCGTGCACGCCGCCCGTGGCGCCCGCGTCGCTCGCGAACAACAGCGGCACCGACCCGACCGACATCGTCACGAAGTGGAACCTGATGCTCGACATCGCCGCGGCCGCCATCATGTGCGACCGCACGCGCATCATCACCCTCGGCGTGCACAAGGGCTTAGGGCCGTCGCCGAACGCGGCCGACCCGAACCTGATGGGCTACTACCACTCGGAAGACGCGAGCGGCGGCACGTGGCACGGCCTCGCGCACGACTGGGGCAACGCGAACGCGCGCCGGCAGCTCAAGGGCGTCAACGCGTGGGTCGCCGAGCACGTCTTCGCGAAGCTGCTCCAGAAGCTCGACGTGATGGAGGGCGGCGGCCGCACGTACCTCGACAACTCGCTCGTCTATTGGGGCAACGAGCTGGGCTTCAACCACATCGCGTACAGCGTGCCGTGCATTCTCGCGGGCAGCGCCGGCGGCGCGCTGCGCACCGGCCGGTACCTCGACTACATCAACTGGAACAACAACGCGTTCTTCGCCCAAGAGATGGGCAACGTGATTCTCGGCATTCCCCACAACCGGCTGCTGGTCACCATCCTGCAGGCGATGGGGCTCGCGCCCGCCGACTACGAGCGCGGCGGTGTGCCGGGCTACGGCTCGACGTCGACGAACGGCAAGGCGCCGAACCTGTGGCCCGTCAACTACGACCTGGGCGCGATCGGGCAGCCGCTGCCGGGCATCGCGGTGTGACTTGATGAACGGGCCGCGCTGACGGCACTGTCGGGCTGGTGCAGGCCCTCATCATGAGCGTCGTCGCGGCAGGGTGGACGGCAGCGTGCGTCGTCGCGCTCGTGCTCGCCGGTCGTCGCATCGCGCGCTACGAGGCTGAATCACCGGGCAGCGCTGGCATGTTCTGCGGCATCGTGCCGCTCGCGTACCCGATGTTGATCTCGGCCTCGCTGCGCAGCTGGCTCGTGATGCCCGCAGCCATCGGCGTCGCGATCTCGATGTTGAGACGCCCCGAGCTCGCGCGGCAGGGCCGCATCACGCTGCTCTACGTCGCTTTGCCCACGTGCGTCTCGCTGTGGTTCGTCGTCGTGCAGCAGCTCGTGCTCGCGCGACACTGACCTCACCCGCCGGGCTTCACCATCATGTTGCGGAATTTCATCGTCTCGTCTTTCGCGGCCTCGTACTGCGGGCCCTGGCCTCCGAAGAACGCCGAGAACAGCACCTGGTCGCTCGTGGGCCACAGGTACTGCAACGTCTGGCGCCCCTTCTCGACGCCATTGAGCATGCCGACCGTCTCGCCCGTCACCTGGTCGACGTACAGCTCGATGGTGTTCCACTCGCCTCGCACCAGCACCGCGTCGGCGGCCCACAACCAGTGGGTGCCGTAGCCGCCGGTGTCGATGGCGCCGACGCCGCCGATCGCGCGGTAGAAGTAGAAGCCGAGCCGGCCGCCGTGGTGCCACATCAAGCGGCCGCTCCAGCCGTCGGTCATCTGGCTGCCGCCCGAAGGGCCGCTGCCGCCGCCGAGACCGGGCAGCTTGCCGCCCTCACGAAAGTCGAAGTCGCCCTCGGGCTTCACGTCGTAGCGAATGCGGTAGCGCGTGCCCGTCGCGATCGGCACCCGGAAGATGGCCCCCACAGCCGTCGAGCCCTGCGGGAAGAACACGCTCTGCGTACCCTGCGGCACCGCGACCCAGCCGGCGTTCGGGTCGACCGGAGGAGGAGGTGGTGGTGGTGGAGGTGGCGGCGGCTCGGGCTGACCGGCATCGACGGGCGGCTCGGGCTCGGTGGGCTTTCCCGCGTCGGGCGCCGGCGGGGGCTCCATGGGCTGGCCGGCGTCTGGCGGCGGCGCGGGCGGCACGGGCTCTTCGACGATCGGCGTCACGGTGGCCCGGTCGCGGGCGCTCGAGCGAGAAGCGCTCGGCGGCGAAGACGAGGCGGCCCGCGGAGCGTCGGGCGCGAGCACCTCGGGCTCGACCTCTTCGAGCTCCCCGACGAGCCCGGCGTTACACGACATGACCAACACACCCACGACCACCACTGAGCGCTGCAGCAAGGTACACCTCTCGCGTGAAGGGCCAGCTCGCCCTGCGGGCGCACGGGTGGCGTGCGCGCTGCGGAAGCGTGAGACCGCTGTTACCGTTTGGAGCGGTCCGAACGGGGCGTGTTGAACCGCCATTCCGCCACGCGCAACTGAATCGGTGTGGCACGCCGAGGCGCGCGTGATCGTGTGTGGCCTACACGTCGGCCGCACAGCTCGACGGTGGTTCGCGCGCGCACACGCGAACGCGCTATGCGGGCATTTCCCGTGCGATTTGCCCTCGTATTTTTCGTCGCCGCTGCCGCGTGCTCGCGCCCACCCGAGCCACAGCCCGTCGCCGACCCGCTCTCGTTCACCTCACCCCTGATGGGCAGCGGCGGCTTCGCGTTTGCCGCCGGCAGCGCGTTCGTCGGCGCCTGCGTGCCGCACGGCCTCGCGAAGCCCGGCCCCGACACCATCGGCAAGAAGTACGGTGCGCTCCGGTTCCTCCACTACTCGGGCTACTGGGCGGGCGACGAGACGATTCGCGGCTTCTCGCAGCTGCACCTGCACGGCACCGGAGCCACCGACTACGGCGCGCTCACGCTCGCGCCTGCCGACGCCACGCTGGCGACACCGTTCGACGAAGACGCGTACGCGAGCGAGTTCGCGAAGAAGAGCGAGCAGTCGACGCCGTCGTACTACCGCGCCCACCTCGACCGCTGGGGCGTCGACGCCGAGCTCACCGCCTCGGCCCACGTCGCCCACCACCGCTACACCTGGGCCGAGGGCAGCCGCCCGCGCGTGGTCGTCGACCTCACCCGCGTGCTGCCGCCCGGCACGACCGAAGAGCGCACGCTCACCCAGGCCGCGCCCGACGTTCTGAACGGCAAGGTGCGCATCAAGGGCGAGATGAGCGACGGCTTCGGAGGCAACGTGCTGTTCTTCGAATTGCGCTCGAGCGTGCCGTTCGCGAGCGTCACGCCGCAAGGCGACGAGGGCGCCGTGCTCGACTTCGGCGCCGTCACCACCGTCTCGCTGCGCGTCGGCCTGTCGCTCGCGAGCGCCGCCGGAGCGACCGCCGCCCTCGACGGCGAGCCCGCCACGTTCGACGCGGCGCGCGAGGCCGCCGACGCCGAGTGGCGCACCCTGCTCTCGCGCGTCACCGTGTACGGCGGCAGCGACGACGAGCGAAAGACGTTCTACTCGGCGCTGCACCATGCCTTCTTGATGCCGACGGTCATCAGCGATCGCGACGGCGCCTACGTCTTCGGCGGCCAGGCGCGCACCGCCCCCGACCCGACCCTCAGCGACTTCTCGCTGTGGGACACGTACCGCACCGTACACCCGCTCTACGCGCTGGTCGCGCCGGCGTCGGCGGCCATGGCGGCGAAGAGCCTCGTGCGGCAGGCCGAAGCGCTCGGCGGCTTCACGCGCTGGCCGCTCGGCACCGGCGAGACCGGCACGATGTTGGGCTCACCCGCCGACATCGTCGTCGCCGACGCCGCGCTGCGCGGCGCCGACTTCGACCACGCGCGGGCCTGGGCGCTGCTGCGCGAGCGCGCGTTCGCGACCGTGCCCGACACGATGATGGGCACGCGGCGCAGCAGCCCCTCGTACCGCACGCTCGGCTTCGTGCCTTCGACCGAAGACGGCCGCAGCGGCGCGCTCACGCTCGAGTACGCCGGCGCCGACGCCGCGCTCGCCGCCTTCGCCGAACGCCAGGGCGCGACCGCCGACGCCGAGGCGCTGCGCGCGCGGTCGCGCGGCTGGCGCAAGCTGTTCGACCCCGCGCTGAAGGTCGTGAGGCCACGCCAGGCCGACGGCACGCCGAAGCCCGGCGAGTTCGACCCGCTCTCGTGGGAAGACTTCGCAGAGTCGAGCGCGCTGCAGAACACGTGGGGCGCACCGCACGACCTCGACGGCTACGCCGAGCTGTTCGGCTCGCGCGAGGCGTTCGTGAGCGCGCTCGAGCAGTTCTTCGACGCGACACCGGCCGAGCTCGACGCGCTCGCGAAAGAGCCGTACGAGCTGCGCTACTTCCCCAACGATCACTTCTGGGCCGGCAACGAGCCCATGCTGCACGCCCCCTTCATGTTCGCCCAGGCGGGCCGGGTGGACCTCACGGCGAAGTGGAGCGTCTGGACGCGCAACCGACACTTCTCGTGGAAGCCCGACGGCCTGCCCGGCAACGACGACGGTGGCACGATGGCGAGCTGGTACGTGCTCGCGATGCTGGGGCTGTACCCGCTGCCCGGCTCCGACGTGTGGGTGCTGGGGTCGCCCGGCTTCCCCAAGGTGACGGTGAACGGCTTCACCATCGAGGCGCGCGACCTGTCGGCCGAGAACACCGTGCCGAAGTCGGTGACGCTCGACGGCGTGGCGGTCGAGGGCAACACGCTGAAGCACGCGCAGCTGAAGAGCGGCTCGACGCTCGTGTTCCAGATGGGCGCGCCCTAACGCTTCGCCACGACGCCGTCGTACGTCACGTGCAGGCCCGGCTGCACCGAGAGGTCGAACGAGTCGATGAACCGGCGCGCCGAGGCCTCGTCGTCGTGCGCGAGCCAGTTGTCGGCCCAGAGCTGAAACACGCGGCTCTCGACCACGAAGATGCGGCTGCGCAAGAGCACGCCGCGCGCCGGCTCGATGCGCTCGTATTCGATGCCCTGGTACGGGCCCAGGTGAATCCACCTCGGGAACACCGGGCCGAGCTGCTTCGTCGCGATCAGCCGCTCGAGAAACCTGCGGCCCGTGAAGTCGTCGTCGATCGGCAGCTCGTACCAGCGCACCGTGTACACGCCGTCTTCGCCGCGCTCGGCGCGGGTCTGCTCGGCGACGAACGGCGCTCCGGGCCTCAAGGTCCCGTCGGGCAGCAGGTCTTGTTTGCGGTGCGTCGTCGCGTCGACGTGCGTGAACGGCTTGTCGGGCAGCTCGACCGTGTAGCCGCCCTCGCGCGACGTAAACGTCTGCCAGCGGCTCTCACCACCTCGACCTCGGCAAGCGACGGCGACCGTCACGAGCATGAACAACGCCCGGTTCAAGACCCGACAAGTCTAACGACCCCACCCTTGTGGGCGTCAGTACCCGAGGTGTGACAGTCGTGATTGCCACGAGTTGCGCGCGCGGGCACAGGTCGGGCATGAGCAGGTTCGTGCTCACCGCGCTCGCTGCCGCCCTGCTGCTCGTGGCCCCCCTCGAGGTCGCGATCATCTCGACGCCCGGCCCCGGCGAGGTCAGCGAGCTTCGCTTTCAGCGCCCCGCCGCGCGGCTCGCCGAGCCCGTCGCGAGCTTCAGCCACGTCGCCGGCTCGACCGTGCACGCGAGCCTCTTGCCCGGCACGCGCACCGTGCTCGCCATCGCGCAGACGGTGAGCTCGCGCGACACCTCGTGGGCCGCCTCGCTGTTGAGGCTCGAGCCCGGCAAGCCGGCGGTGCAGCTCGCGAGCCGCGTCGCCATCTCGACGCGCCCCCTCGTCACGCGCGACGGCCGCGTGTTCGTGCAGCGCAGCACGAACGGGCAGAGCATCACCATCGACGAGGTGAACCCGAAGACCGGCGCGCTGCGCGCGATTCACACGTTCGAAGGTCACCTGGCCTTCATCGCCGGCGCGTACGAGGGTGAGGTGCTCGTGTACCGCGTCGGCCGAGACGGCGCCGATCTCGTCGCCGTGCACCGCGACGCGCTGGGCGTTCGGGTGCTCACGAAGCTCACCCCGATGGCGAGAGACTTCGTGGTGAGCGGCGCCTCGCTCATCTTCACGACCGCAGACGCCGATGGGTGGCTCGTCGCGCAGGTCGACCTGAAGAGCGGCGCGATGAGCACGATCGCACGCTCGAGCCACGTCGCCGCGCTGCCGACGCTCGTCGACGGCCGGCTCGCGCTGTGCCCGGGGCCGGGTGAAGGCCTGCGGAGCCTCGACGGCAAGCTCGCGCTGTTGCCGCGCGGGCCCGGCTTCGAGCGCGTGGTCGCCACCGCGCAGGGGCTGGCGTTCGTGCTGCATGAGCTGGCTTCAGACTTTCCCCGCGCGTACGCGACCGAGCTGAAGACCGGCAAGGTGCTCGAGCTGGCGGCGCCGCCTTCGACGCGGCTCGACGTCGCGGGGGTGGTCGAGTGATTCCCGCGCTCGTCGCTGCGAGTCTGCTGTCGCAGTTCTGCCCGAGCTACTCGGCGTCGAGCCCCGAGGGTGCCGCAGCCGACTGCGCCGTCAACGCGGCGAACGGCACGAACCCGACGGTCGCGCAGTGGCAGAACATCTTCGCGCTGGTCTCGGGCGGCCCGTCGACCTGGGGCACCGCGGGGCCGACGACGATGTTGATGCTCGGGCAGGGCTGCGGCCAGCCGAACCCGACGGTGCAGGTGGCCGCGAAGTTCCCGTGCGAGCTGATCAAGGCCATCGCGATGCAGGAGTCGAGCTGGAAGCAGTTCTGCGTGCCGACCACGCCGGCGTCTCAGGTCGGCGGCGCGTCGCGCACCATCATCTCGTTCGACTGCGGCTACGGCATCGGCCAGGTGACGAGCGGCATGCGCACCTTCGACCCGGCGCCCAACTACGACCGCGCGCGCGTCGCGAACGACGCGACGTACAACCTCGCCACCGGCATGCAGATTCTCGCGCAGAAGTGGCGCGCGACGAACTGCGTGGGTGACAACCAGCCGCGCATCGTCGAGCATTGGTACACCGCGACGTGGGCGTACAACGGGCTCGCGCAATCGAACAACCCGAACAACCCGGCGTACTCGAGCACGCGGGGCATCTACGTGCCGGGGGTCGCCAGCAACCGCCCGTACCAGGAGCGCGTCTTCGGGTGGATGGAGCACCCCCCCACCGCTGCCCACTGGCCGGTGCTGCGGCCCGCGTACCCGAACCTGCTGCAGATCGGCGGCGCCGGCTCGCCGCCCGACCTGCCCGAGCCGACGTGCGGCTCGCCGACGAGCTGCGCCACGACGCGGCCGACCCTCGTGTCGTCGTGTCTGGGCGGCGGCGCGGCGGGCGGCGGCGCAGCCACTGCCGGCGGCAGCGGTGCCGCCGGGGGCGGGGCGACCGCAGGCGGCGGGGCGACCGCAGGCGGCGGGGCGACCGC
>JAEUJP010000698.1 GCA_016793725.1 Myxococcaceae bacterium
CCGCGGCGAGTGTCGTCGAGGCCCGGTGACCGGGTGACCGGGTCACCACCCGTCGAAGGCAGCTCGGTCCAGGTTGGGGTGGGTGCATGTGGTTGTCGGTTGATTTCACATGTCGAGAGCGTCCCGGGGTCGTTCTGAGACACATGGGAATTCGCATCGGCACCATCTTCACCGGCACCGTCGACCGCGTCGGCGAGCAGAGCGTTCAGACGAAGTTCTTCATGATCGGGGTGCCGCTCGTGCCGCTCGAGTCGTACTTCGTGCTGCAGGAGCAGGTGAACGGCGTCAGCGGGTTTGTGGTTCCGCTCCACGGCAAAAGCGTCGGGCTCGCCTACGCGCGGTGGGGCAGCTTCATCGGCGCCGTCATCGCCGGCATTCACGCGATGGTCACGACGCGCAGCTGGAACCGCTCGGCCGCCGACTTCGTGCCGCTCGCCGTCTGTCTCGTGGCCTGGGCCATCACCACCTTCTTCCTCGGCTCGCTGGGCAAGCGTGAGAAGGCGCGACGCAGCGTGCTGCGCTCGGTCACCGGGCTCGCCGCGCTGCCGTCGATGTTGCCCGCGCATGTCGCCGAAGAGGTGCTGAAGAAGCTCGAGGCGCAGAGCGCGGGCACCGCCGACCCGGCGCTCGAGTTTGCGACCGCGCTCTACCGTGCGCACCTGCTGCACGACCCCGCGGCGACCGAGCGCGCGGAGGCAGCGTGGGCGCGGCTCGAGTCGTCGGCTTCGGTCGTCTGGGCCTGAGTCAGCGCAGCGCGCTCGGCACGAAGTTCGGTGTCGAGACGCTCAGCGCGAGCCCCACGAACGGTACGGGGCCTCTCGCGTAGCGGTCGTGGGTGTAGAACTGCACCATCAGCACGGCCGAGAGGTCGCGCAGGCCGCGCCACTCGGGCACGTGCAGAACGCCGACGGGCCCGACGCGGTGGTTCAGGTAGCCGGTGCCGACGGCCCAGTTCAGGCTGCTCATCGCGCCCAGCATCAGGTGCGGGTTCGAGCCGCCGCGGTCGGGCAGCACGTCGAACATCGCCATCGCGCTGTTGGTGAGCACGGTGTCCTGGCGACGCTGGGGCAGGGCGAGCTGCTCGTTGATCCAATGGGTCGCCCCCTCACCGGCCGCCCAGTCCTCACGAAACCACCAGCGCTCGGCGGTGAACGAGTCGGACAGGTGAAACCGCCCGAGCTGCGCCTGCGAGAGCGCCTCGACCCACGCGCGGTGCCCATGGTCGGCCCGGCCCGCCGCAGTGACTCCCGTCATCGGGAAGGCGCAGCGCGAGTCGGTGGCGCTCAATGACTGCGCTCCATCGCAGCCGGTCGCCGTGCGCATCGTGTTGAACGTGCCGAAGTAGCCGACGAGCTGGTACGCGGCGGTCAGCCGAAAGAACGACGCCGGCTGCACCTCGGCGTAGACGCCGGTCTCGCTGAACACCGGGCTCGCCTGCTCGATGAAGCCGACGCCCCAGAAGTTCGAGTGCAGCGCCTCGTGGTCGTGCGCGTACAGCGCCTGGCGGTAGCGCGCGCGCACGTCGGCGAACAGGCCGGTGCGCTGGTACGTCGCGACGAACATGCCCTCGACGTAGAGGTTCTTGTCGTTCGAATCGGGGCCCTGGTCGCTGGCCGACGCGGTCGCCCCGGTTGCCGACGCGACCGAAGCGAGCACGAGGCAGGTGACAAAGAGTGAGCGGCGCATGCGCCATTCGCAGTGCAGCGTGCACGCCAGCCTGAATCGTCACGCCCGCCGCGCGGTTGAGTCGTGCACGCGAGTACGGGTCGGCTGCACGGTGTGCAGACCTCTGCACACTCTGGGCGCGCAACCGCGCGAATCACCGATGGGCCGCCGGTTGCACAGAGCGCTGTGCATGCACACGCCGTCGACGATGTTCGCCATGGGCTCCGTCGGCCACCTCGCGCTGAACCTGGGCCTGGTGGCGTTGCTCGCAACGATGATTGCCTTTCGCCGTCAGCTCCCGGCGCTGCGCCGGAGCCGCTCGTTCATGGCGGGCACCGCGGCCTTGGTGCTGGGGCTCGAGGTGCTGTCGTACGTACTGAAGCTCGGCGACCCGGCGACGCCCGCGTTCGAGCTCTTGCCGTTTCAGCTGTGCTCGTCGCTGAAGTTCGCCATCACGCTGCTGATTCTCTTCGAGCGGTACGACGCGGTTCGCTACCTCTCGGTGCTCGCGATCGGCTGCGGTCTCATCTCGTTCGCGAACCTGAACCTGCACGGCGAGACCCTTCGCGACTTCACGTTCTGGCACTACGCGATCGGCCACTACTACCTGTTCGCGGCGCCGCTGTTTCTCTTTCTCTGCGGCGAGCACCGGGTCGAGCTGCGCACGCACCTGCGCATGAAGGCCGGCCTGGGCCTCTGGTCGTTCTTCATCTTCGTCGTCAACTGGGCGCTCGACACCAACTACATGTACACGGGCCCGCACAACGACACGGTGGTGCCGTTCTTGCCGGCGTCGATGATGCAGTGGCCGTTCAACTACGTGTCGTACGTGTTGATTGCGCTCGTGCTGCTCAACGTGACGTACGGCATTCTGCGCGTCGCTCAGCGGGCCCCCGCGCCTGCTCCTTCGGAGACCTCGAATGCCCCTGTTGCTCACGCTGGTGTTGCTGTCGGCTGACCCCGAGCCCGCACTCGAGGCGCCGTGCCCCGAGCGCACCACGGTGCTGCCGCAGCCGCAGCCGGGGTGTCGCGCGAGCCCGTGGCTTCGCGTCGCGCGCGTCGCGGTCGAGGTCGTGCTGGGCACGGGCTTGAGCCTCGCGGGCGAGCTGCTCGGCGCCTACGCGGGGCTCAACGTCGACCTGCTCTCGGGGCGCGAGGCGGGCCTCGGCGCGTCGCTCGGCGCCGCGGTGGGGGCGATTCTCACGGCGCCGGCCGCGGTCTGGCTCGGAGGGCGCATGATGGGCGGCGACGGCTCGTTCGGGTGGACGGTGTTGGGCGGCGCCGCCGGCACCGCGGTCGCGGCGGGCATCATCGGCATCAAGAACACGACCGTGGCATGGGCCTTCGCGGCGGCGATGCCGGTGCTGGGGGCGGTGCTCGGCTACGAGCTGTCGTCGCACCGCCACCGCAGCGAGGCGCCTGCGCCGGCGGTCGGCATCGCGCCGGCGCTCGGCCCGACCTCCATCGGCGTCGTCGGGGTCTTCCCGTGATTGATCGACGCACGTTCTTGAAGACGGCGGCGGCGGGCTTCAGCTTCGCGGCGACGACGGCGTGCGGGCCGCCGGGCACGTCGACGCCGTGCGAGCCGTGCTCGGGCGGGCAGGGCCTGCCGGGCGGTGACTACTTCGCACAGCTGCGCGACGCGCTGAACGCGAGCGGCTTCGGCACGCCGCAGATTGTCATCGACCTCGACCGTCTCGACGCGAACGCCGACGCGATCGTGAAGGGCGCCGGCGCCGACCGCTACCGCATCGTCGAGAAGTCGCTGCCGTCGCTCGACCTGCTCGAGTACCTGGTGGCGCGCACGGGCTCGAGTCGGTTTCTGGTGCTGCACCTGCCGTTCGTGCCGATGTTGCTGCAGCGGTTTGCGGCCGCGCACGTGCTGGTGGGCAAGGCGCAGCCGACGGCGGCGGTGAAGCAGGTGCTGGCGTCGATTGCGCCCGCAGACGTGAGTCGCGTGACGTTTCTCGCCGACAGCGCGGTGCGGCTGGGCGAGCTGAAAGACCTCGGGGCGCCGCTCCGTGTGGCGGTGGAGATCGACGTGGGGCTCCACCGCGGGGGCGTGCGGCGCCCCGAGGTTCTGCCGGAGGTGCTGGGGGGCTTCGCGGGGTCGCAGCTCACGTTCGCGGGGTTCGTGGGTTACGACGGGCACGTGACGGCGGCTCCGGGAGCGCCGGGCGTCGAGGCGGCGGCGGCGCGCAAGGCGTTTGGAGTTTCGCAGCAGACGTACGCACAGTTCGTCGAGGTGCTGAACGACGGCTTCCCCGAGCTCGTGCGCGACGACCTCGTCTTTCACAGCGGGGGCACGACGACGTTTCCGCTCTACGAGCCGGGCGGGCTCATCAACGACGTGGCGGCGGGCGGCGGCATGCTTCGGCCGGCGGGCTACGGCGGGCCGTTCATCGGAGCGCTGAGCCCGGCGCTGTTCCTCGCGGCGCCGGTGCTGACGCCGACGGGGAAGCTCGAGATACCGTACGCGACGAGCCTGGCCGAGGGGCTGAGCGACGCGAAGCAGGGGTTCACGCTGTACGGCGGCGGGTGGGCGGCGAACGTGGTGTGGCCGCAAGGCATCGCGCCGGCGCCGTTCACGGGCGACGGTGAGAACGTGAACCTGATACCGAACGCGTCGTGGATGACGGCGCCCGAGGGGCTGACGCTGGGCCCTGGCGACTGGGTGTTTCACCAGCCGAAGCAGGGTGACGCGCTCTTCCAGTTCGAGGACATTCTGCTGGTGCGCGACGGGCGACTGGTCGACCGTCGGTGGCAGTCGTTTCCGAGGCGATATTGAGCGCGACGCGGTACTTCATCATCAACGGCGGCACTCCGGCGCGCATCGACGTGGGCGGGCCGCAGGTGATGAACCGCGAGACGGGGGCGATGGAGGACACGCCGTTCGACGAGAGCGACCGCGCGGTGAAGGGCATCTCGAGGCAGACGTTCGAGGTGAGGCTCTCGTATCTGCGGCAGGAGCTGCTCGAGCACTTCGCCGCGACGCCCATCACGTGGGAGCACGCGGCCGAAGAAGAGCTCTCGTACCGCACCTCGCTCGGCGGCCACGAGCTGGGCATTCGGGTGGGCGACTTCCCCGACGAGCCGCTGTACCTGCTGCGCGTCGACGGGCACGAGCTCTACGCCGTCGACGACTGGCCCGCGGCGTGGGTGAAGCCGGGGGCGACGGGCAAGACCCGCTTCTGCGCATACCGGGGCTGGCTGGTCTCGAAGCCGGAGCTGCCCGATGACCCGGTCGATCACGACGCCGAGCGGCTGCCGCGGCTCGGGTGCACGAGCCTGCGGTGCCGCACGTGCAGCCAGGCCGTGCGGAGCGTGGGCGAGCGCTCCCCAGACGGCGTGGTCGACGCGCGCACGTTGTTCGCGACTGAAGGTCTCGCCGCGTCGCCGCTGCTGAAGGCCACCGTCGGGGTGCGCACGTACGTCTGTCGCTGCGGGGTGCACGTGCAGACTGAGCCGCAGCAGCACGTCGACTCCGAGGAGCCGGGCCACGTCACGACGCAGTGGGCCTGCGCGGGCCACCCGGCGGCGACGCTGCCCCGCGAGCTCGACGGCTTTCGGGTGGTGCCCGAGGCGCTCGAGGGGCTCATCTCAGACAGCCTCGTGGGCCTGACCCACGGCAGCGTACGTGAGCGAGATCGCGGCGACGGGGTGTGGGCGGCGCGCATGGTGACGCGGCTGACCGAAACTCCGTATGCGCAGCAGATTGTGGCGGTGGTGGCGAAGCACCTCACGCACGCAGACGTCGCAGCTCGAAGGCGGGCGCTGTGCTTCTTCGGCTACCTGCCGCGGTATGCGTCGGCGATGCGGCCCGAGGTGCTGCTGAGCCAGCACGGCGGGCTCCTCGAGGGCCTCGAGCACGAGCTCTGGAACGCAGCGGGCGCGCAGCTCGAGACGAACACAGCGCTGCGGGAGCTCGCGCGCACGTACGCGCTCGACCCGCTGCTGACGAGCCCCCCGCTGCTCGTGGAGCTGGGCCGCTACGACAGGCAGTGGCTGCGCGAGAACGAGGGGCGGCTGGCGGCGTTGACGTGAGCCGACCGCTTCAAATCTTCGGCAGCGGCCGCTCGATGATGCGCGTCGCGCCGAGCCGAGCCATCGCCATGATGCTGTGCTGCGGGTTCACGCCGAGGTTGGTGGGGAACACGCTCGCATCGACCACGTACGCGCCGCGCAGGCCGTGCACCTGAAAGTCGGTGCCCACGACCGCGTCGCGGGCATCGGGCCCCATGCGCGCGGTGCCGAACAGGTGCGAGAGCATCAGCGAGTAGTACGAGGGGTTGAGCGGCGCCGAGTCGAACATGCGCAGGTCATCGGGCCCCTTCAACGCGCCCATGCCCCGAATGTTCGGCCACACCTCTTTCGCGCCCGCGGCGAACATCAGCTCGGCGAGCTTCTTCAGGCCCGAGCGCACGCGGCCCAGGTCGCTCTGCGTCGGCGCGAACATCACGAGGTCTTTGCCGAACATCGAGACCACGCGGCCCTCGGTCTCGGCGCGCAGCACCATCGCCCAGTTGAGCAGGTGTTTGTAGTCGTGCAGCTTGCTCGTGAGCGACGGCCCGATGCCGGGCAGGTTCAGCGTGAGCAGCTCGGGCGGCAACGACAGTGACTCGATCTTGAACCGGTCTGACTCGACGAAGTGGGTGCTGTTGAAGCCCTGGGTGGCGCCAAAGTCCATCGCCACCGTCTTGTCGAACCGCGCCACGAAGCTCGTGCCCGGCTGCGCCTGAAAGTGGCGACCCAGCGCGTGCAGCTTCACGCCGCTGCGCTTCAAGATGCCCGGCGTCTGCACCACGCTCGCGGCCACGACCACGCCGCGGCTCGCCTGAAACACCGCCATCGCGCCCGTCGGCGCCTGCGCCTCGACGCCCGTCGCCCGGCCCCACCGCGTCTGCAGCCGCAGCGCCTTGAACGACGTGTACAGCCGCGCGCCGTGCTTCAGCGTCTGCGGCACGTACGTGATGTTCATGCCCAGCTTCTTGCCGTTCGGGCAGCCGGTGATGCAGCTCGCGCTGCCCAGACACCCGCCGTCGTAGCGGCGAATCGGCTGCGCCTGAATGCCGAGCTGCTTCGCCGCCTTGTCGAACAGCGTGTTGTGGTTGCCCGCGACGCGTTCGGCGACCGCCACCACGTTCAGCGACTTCTCGAGCGCGTCGAAGTGCGGCGCGAGAATCGCCGGGGTCACCTCTCGGCCCAGGCCGAACGCCGTGCCCCAGCGCTCGATGACCTGGTCGGGCGCGCGCAGCGCGATGGCCGAGTTGATGGTCGTCGAGCCGCCGACGCAGCGACCCTGGAAGACCGCGTATGT
The DNA here is from genome assembly GCA_016793725.1 of Myxococcaceae bacterium. Lineage (GTDB taxonomy): Bacteria > Myxococcota > Myxococcia > Myxococcales > Myxococcaceae > Xiheicaenimonas > Xiheicaenimonas phototrophica. The sequence continues at coordinate 6,983 of JAEUJP010000698.1, forward strand.
CGCGGGGCCGACGGTAATCTGCGCGGCCAGGTCGCGGTACATGCGCTTCATCGCCGGGTCGACGTCGGCGGTGAACTCTTTCGTGCGAACCCACTCGCCCTCTTCGACGAGAATCACGCTGTAGCCGGCGCTGGCGAGCGTGACGGCGGCGGTCGCGCCGGCGGCGCCGGTGCCGATGACCACGTAGTCGGCGCCGTCGACGACGTCGTGCGAGGCGTAGCGGCCGTCGACCACCGAGCCCTCGGGCAACAGCGACTCGTCGTCGGGGAACAGCTGCGCGCGCGGCGGTGTGCGGCTGGCGGGCGGCTCACCGCGCGGGGGGAGGGGAACGATTTTGTCGGTGCGCACGGCGTTCAGCTCCTCAGCTCGTTTTTGGGGGCGGGCACGTTCGGCGTCACCGACAGCTCGCGGTGCAGCCGGGTCGTGGTCGCGTGGGTCAGGGCGCCGGTGGTCTTCATCAGCAGCGTCACCTGACGCAGCAGGTAGAGGTCGCTGTTCCACAGCGCCTGCAGCACCTCGAGGCGCTCGTCGGCGGGCAGCTCGTCGAACGACTTCAGCTGGCGCTTCGCGATGACGGGGCCGAGCACGGCGAGAGCCGCGAGCGAGACGCGCATGCCGACCTGACCGGTGAGCGGCAGGTTGCGGTAGGCGTCGTCGAGGAAGGCGTCGGCGATCTCGGGCTCGACCGGGTCGATGCGGTTCTTGTCGCGCGGGTCCGAGGTGAAGATGGTCTCCATCGCGGCGACGCCCCAGCTGCGCTCTTTGCGCGTGAGCGGCGGGTTGAAGCGCTTGCCGAGCTCGAGCGCTTTGGTGATGCCGCGGGCGAGGGTGCCGCGCAGGCTGACGGCGGCCTTCGAGGCGCGCTCGAGGCGCTTGCCGCTCTTCACGAAGTCGAGCACGGCGCGTTGGCGCTGCACGAGCAGCAGCGGCACCTTGGCGGCGGCGAGCACGTTGCCGAGCTGCGCTTCAGACAGGCGGTGGCCGAGCTCTTCGAGGGCAGCATCCATCGGGAACCACCAGGCGTCAGCGCCGGAGTTTCTGTCGATGACGATGGTGCGGGGCCGCGTGTAGTGCGAGAGCGCGAACGTGCTGTTCGCGACGCCGTAGCCCGACTTCTTCACCCCCGTCCACGGGGCGGCCGGCATGGCGCCGGTGAAGCCGTGGTTGTTCACGTAGGCGGTGCCGACCTCGAACATGCGGGCGAGCTTCGTGGCGCGGTCGAAGTTCTGGCTCCAGACGCTGGCGTTGAGGCCGTACTCGCAGTCGTTGGCCTCTTGAACGCCGAGCTCGCCGCCGCCGGTGCGGCACACCGCGATGACGGGCCCGAACGTCGGCTCGCGCATGACGAGCATCGCGTTGGTGCAGCGGTCGAGCACGGTGGGCTGAAAGAACAGCCCGTCGCCGGTGCGCTGGCCGCCGCACAACACCCTGGCGCCCTTCTGCACGGCGTCTTTGACGTGGGCCTCGACGACCGCGAGCTGGCGCGCGTTCGCGAGGGGGCCGATGTCAGACGTGCGCGACTCGGGCGTGATGCGCAGGCGCGCGACGGCGGTGGCGAGCTTGTCGATGAAGCGGTCGGCGATGGCGTCTTCGACGAACACGCGCTCGATGGCGCCGCACGACTGGCCGGTGTTCGCGAGCGCCCAGTACATGATGCCGGCGACGGTGCGCTCGAGGTTGCAGTCGGCGAGCACGAGCGCGCAGTCTTTGCCGCCGAGCTCGAGGCTGACGGGCACGAGCGCCTCGGCGCAGGCCTTCGCGACCTCGCGGCCGCTCTGCGTCGAGCCGGTGAAGGTGACGGCGTCGACGCCGGCCTTGATGAGGTTCTGGCCGACCTCACGCCCACCCTGCACGACGGTGAGCACGTTCTTCGGCAGCACGCTGGTGAGCACCTTCGTGAACCACTCGCCCATGCGGGGCGACAGCTCGCTCGGCTTCAGCACGACGGTGTTGCCGCAGAGCAGCGCGGCGAAGACCGGCTTGAAGAAGTTCGCGAGCGGGAAGTTCCACGGGGCGATGATGGCCACCACGCCGCGGGGCACGAGGTCGATGGTGCCGCTCTTGCCGGGGAAGGCGACGGGCGACATGTCGAGCTTGCGCGACTTGAGGTGCGGCTTCGCGACCTTCACCCAGTCTTGAACGTACTGAAGGGCGCCGAGCGCCTCGCCCATCAGCACGTCGCCGGGCGTCTTGCCGGCCTCGTCGTGGAGCAGCTCGAGCACCTCTTGCCGGCGCGCGAGAATCTGCTTCGCGGCGGCGAGCAGCAGCTTCGCGCGGGCGTCGAAGCTCTTGTGGGCCCACTCGCCCTGGGCGCCGCGGGCGAGGGCGACGGCGACCTTGAGGCCGGCGGGCGAGGTGGCCTCGACGGCGGGCAGCTTGTGCAGGTCGACGGGGCAGACGTTCTCGATGAGGGTGCTCATTGCGTTCTCGAGCACCTACACCACCAGCGGCCCCCAGCGGAAGGGTGCCAAGGTCTTGCGATTCCAGCCGCTTATGGCACCGGCGCCGAGCCCTCATCGCGCCCCGCAGACCACAACTTTCGCCAGTCGCGAATGAGGGCGTTGAAGGTGCCGACGTCGAGCTCTTCGACGGCGTCGGGGTCGAAGGGGAGCTTGTCGGGGTCGATGAGCGAGAGCGCGGTGCGCTCGCCTTCGGTGGGTGAGGGGTGAACGCGGAGACGGCAGGCGTCGCGGCCGGGGCCCTGGGCGGCTTCGATCTGGGCGAGCATCGACTGGTGGGGGTCGATGGGCTGGTCGAGCCCGATGTGCTCGGTGAGGAGCCCGGCGCGAATCGTGCGCAAGCTCGCGACGAGCGGGTCGTCGGCGCCCTTCGCCTCGACGCTGACGTTGAGCTCGGTGTCGACGCCGAGGCTGCGGTCGGTGAGGTTGGCCGAGCCGATGGTCATGAAGGTGTCGTCGACGATCATGAGCTTCGAGTGAATGTACGTGCCCCGCTCGGGGCGCTCGTCGTCGGCCTCGCAGTAGGGCAGCGTGACGTAGAGGCCGAGCTGCTGGCCGTTCGCCTCGGCGCACTGGCGCAGCCGCGCGATGTTCTGGGCCTGGTTCAAGCCGAGCGCGCCCTGCTCTTTCAAGGTCTCACCGCTGGTGTTGAGAATGAAGACGAGCTCGAGCTTCGGCAGCGAGCGGTCGTTCATGCGTGCGATGAGCGCCTCGGTGATGGTGCGCGAGCTCAGGTACTGGGTCTCGGCGTAGATGTGCTTCTGGGCGTTGGCGATCGCCGAGAGGTAGACCTCTTTGATTTCGATGGCGGCGCCCTTCGCCTCGGGCTCGCCGTAGGGGTCGGTGCGGCCGAGCACGACCTCTCTCGCGGCGACGGGCTTCGCCGAGGCCGGGCGCCAGCTCGAGCGCACCGGAGCGCCACCGAGCAGGTTCTCGATGGAGTCGCCGCCCGAAATGGCCCACCGCTTGGCGAAGAGGCGCTTGAGCGACTCGGCGAAGGGGCGGCTCTTCGCGTACAGCTGAATGTCGTGAAACGGCTGGTGCATCTCGCCGCGGCTGATGCGCAGGTCGTTCTTGAAGCAGTGGCTCGGCTTGTCCCAGCGGTGGTCGCAGATGTCGAGGCCGCCGGTGAAGACGATGTCGTCGTCGATGACGACGAACTTCTGGTGCTGCGAGGCGAGCTCGACGTGGTGCGAGTCGAACCTGAACTTCACGCGGTCGTGCGTGTTCCAGTGAAAGATGAGCTCTTGCATCCACTCCCGCTCGGGGGCGAAGACGACGTTGAAGTCCCACGCGAGAATTCGAACCGAGAGCTCGGGGTTCTTCTCGCAGAGGTGCTCGAGCAGGCCGAGCAGCGTGAGCGGGGTGTCGACGCCCTCGGCGTCTTCGCCGCGCAGCATCGTGACGCCGCTGTCGAACTGCCAGCCGGTGAGGAAGATGGTCTTCTTCGCGGTGAGCATCGCGGCGTAGAGCTCGCGGTAGTAGTCGTGACCGTCGATGAGCAGCCCGAGCTCTTCGACCTCGTGCCGTCGCCACGCGGCGGACGGCGGAATGATCTGAGCCATCGCGGTTAACTAGCTGGCGCGCCCTGCGTGCGCCTGCACACCTCGAATGTTGCCGTTCGGTAGCGCGGTGGTGGCGCACGCCGTGCAGCCGCTGTCTGCCCATGCTCTCACTCGTGCTCGCCGCGACGGTGGGGTGCCTGCCGGCTGGGGCGTCTTTGGACCGTGGCGTACATCAACGTCTCACCACGCCGGCCGGGCCGATTCACCTGTGGTGCCCGGCGAAGGGCGCTCCGCTCGAGACCGTCGTCTTCGTGCACGGGCACGAGCTCGACGCAGATGCGGTGTACGCGAAGCACTCGCTCGGCGAGCAGTTCGAGAGCTCGGGGCGGGCGGCGCTGTTCGTGGTGCCCGAGGCGCCGGTGAACGGGGGCGAGGCGGTGAAGTGGGGCTCGCTCGAGGCGCTGCTCGACGCGGTCGAAGAGGGGTCGGGCGTGCAGGCGCCGCGGTCGGTCATCGTGCTGGGGCACAGCGGCGCGTACCGCACCATCGCGCGGTGGCTCGGGTCGCCGCTCGCGACGCGCGTGGTGCTGCTCGACGCCGCGTACGGCGACCTGGTCGAGTACCACGACTGGCTCTTGCGCCCCGAGGTGCGGCTGCACGTGCTGTCGGCGCTCACCGAGCCGCGCGCGACGGCGTTCATCGCGGGGCTGGGCTCGGCGCAGCGGGCGCGGGTGAAGCACGAGGTGACCGACCTGGGTCACTGGGAGCTGGTGTCGGGTGAGGCGACGATCGCGCGCGTCATCGCCGAGCAGCCGACGGTGAGCGGGCCGGCGACGCGAGCGGCGGCCGCGGCGAGTCGCGCGCACGTGGCGGGCAGACGAGCGGCGCGCTGATCAGCGGGCGAGCGACCAGAGCGGCAGCTGCCGTGAGTCGTGCTCGCGCGGGCGGCCGAAGAGCGCTTCGGTCACGAGCTTCATGCGCTTCGGCCCGAAGCCGTAGATCTGCTGCAGCCGCCCGTCGCGCGCCGCGTCGGCGAGCCCGTCGATGTCGTCGATGCCGAGCAGGTCGCGCAGCTCTCGAGCGAGCCGGGGCCCGATGCCCGGCAGCGCGGTCAGCGCGTCGCGCTTTTTCGCCTCGAGCTGCTCGAGCCAGTGCAGGCGGCCGGTGCGCACCCAGTCGGTGATGATGCCCGCGAGCTCGTAGTTGATGCCGAGCGCGTGCACCGCCTCGACGCCCGACTCGCGAATTTCGGCCGAGAGCTGCCGCGGGTGCGCCCGAACGAGCGCCGCAGCGCGCATCACCGCGCCCTTGCGCGTGTCGTTCTCGAGCAGCGCGCCGATGGAATCGAGACCCTGAGCGATGACGTCGTTGAACATGCGTGCAGTATGGGCCGAGGGTCTGACATGCTTCGAAGTGTCTGTATTCATTGGTTGAGCGCCTGGTTTCAGGGCGGCCGCCTCAGGGGGCACGCCGCCGGCCATCTCGACGGTGCGCCGCGTCGCGCAGGAATACGCGGCCATGACAGCGTGTCGGCACACGATGACGCGAGCCCTCTGCACCTGCATCGCGGCTGCGCTGCTGCTCACCGCCTGCAACGTGATTCAGCAGCAGGGCAAGCGCTACGAAGCCCGGCTCGAGGCTGCACACCTCGAGTGGAAAGAGGTCGAGCTGCCCGCCCACCAGCTGGGCTACTGGGTCGGCGGCACGCCCGACGGCAGACACCGGCCCGTGCTGCTGGTGCACGGCTTCGGCGCGTCGGGCCTGTGGCAGTGGTCGGAGCAGGCCACCGCGCTGGCCAGAGACCGCACCGTCGTGATGCCCGACCTGCCGTGGTTCGGGAAGTCGAAGCCGAAAGAGAAAGACTTCACCATCGACGGGCAGGTGGCGGCGATGACGGCGCTGCTCGACCACCTGAAGCTCGCGCAGGTCGACGTCGTGGGCATCTCGTATGGCGGCATCGTCGCGTACGAGCTCGCGGCGCTTCAGCCTGCGCGGGTGGGGCGGCTGGTGCTGATCGACTCGCCCGGCCGCGAGTACACGCTCGCCGACTACGAGGCGCTGCTGAAGCGCTTCGACACCGACGACTTCGCGAAGGTGCTGATTCCGAGCGACACGGCCGGAGTGCGGCGGTTGATGGCGCTCGCGTACGACTCGCCGCCGTGGGTGCCCGAGTGGGCCGAAGCGCAGGCGCTCGACACGCTCTACAAGAACGGCCGCGACGAGCAGACGGCGCTGCTGCACGGGCTGGTGGCGCTGATCGCGTCGGCCTCACAGCGGCCCGGTGAGGTGAAGGCGCCGGCGCTGGTCATCTGGGGCAAGAACGACGACGTCTTCCCCCTCGCGCTGGGTGAGCGTGTGGCGAAGCGGCTCGGCGCGAAGCTCGAGGTGGTCGAGAAGGCGAAACACTTCGTGCCGTCGGAGCAGCCCGCGCTCGTGACTTCAGCGCTGCGGAGGTTTTTCGCCGCCGCTTCGATGTAGTGCCCTTGCCATTTCGGAACGCGGCGTCGAGCCCGGGGCGCTCGCGCACGCTGGTGCCGACGCTGGTGCGGCCGCTGCTCGAAAAAGAGAGCGCCGAACATCACGCGCCGACGGCGAAGCGCCTCACGCTGCCGCAGCGGGTGTACGTGTCGTTCAACCGCGGGTTCGACCGGCTGCGGCAGGGCTACGGCGGCGCCCCGGTGAGAACGGCGTCGCCATAGGCGACCGAGCTGCAGTACGGCTCGTCGCACACGCCGGTGATGCTGCGCTGCGCCCAGATGAGAAAGTGCTCGCGCACCTGCATCGTCAGGTCGTCGCCGTCGTCGATGATGAGGTCGAAGCCGATGACGCGGCCGCGCACGACCGGGGCGGGGCCGAACCGCGGCCAGGGAATCGAGATCTCGATGGCCCAGCCTGCGGCGCCGGCGTCGACGTTGCGCGTGGCGCTCTGCATGCCGCCGTCGAGGCCGGCGACGGTCGTGTTGGTGGCGCGGAAGAACTCTTGCGCGGTGTTGTCGGCGCGAATGAGCAGCGCGCTGTCGGCCGGGCCGAACGTCACGGTGCGGCTCAGGTCGCCGTCGATGTACGGCTGAAAGCAGTCGTCGCGGAAGTAGTCGTTCGAGGCCGGGAAGATGGCGCGAATGTCGTCGGTGATTCTGCCCGCGAGGTAGAGGTTCTGGTCGTCCCACTGCAGGGCGAAGAGGCCCGAGATGTCGGCGTCGTTGACGGCCTCGTCGTTCGACCACATGCCGCTGCCTTTGGTGCGGCCGGCGCTGGCGCGGGTGAGTGAGGTGAAGGGCACCCCAGACCAGTCGGCGAGGTCGCCGTCGATGGTGAGGGTGCGGTTCTTCGCGCAGTACACCGCGATGACGCCCGCGTCGGTGGGCACCACGGCCCTCGCGCCGCACGGGTCGGGTGGGCCGGCATCGGGTGGCCCTGCGTCGGGTGGGCCAGCGTCAGGTGGGCCGGCGTCAGGTGGGCCGGCGTCGGGCGGGCCGGCGTCGGGCGGGCCGGCGTCGGGTGGCCCTGCATCGGGCGGCCCGGCGTCGAGGCCGGGCTCGTCGGTGCCCGGAGCGCACACGCCAGCGCGGCACGAGTAGCCCTCGGCGCACTGGTCGCTCGTCGCGCATGAGAAGACGCGGTCGTCGACGGCGACGTCGCAGGTGCAGGCGACGAGGTTGGCCAACAGAGTGTAGCCGACGATTCTCAAGCCGGACGATTGTGGCAGCCGCTGCGCGACGCGTCGACAACATCACCGCTTCGACTGAAACAGCTCGAGCACGTTGCCGTCGGGGTCTCTCACCAGCACGAAGGCTCCGCCGAGCGACCGCATGGGCACGG
>JAEUJP010000700.1 GCA_016793725.1 Myxococcaceae bacterium
CGTAGAGGTGGCCCGCCTCGTCGAGATAGCCGAGGTCGCCGGTGTCGTAGAAACCGTCGGCGCCGAACAGCCCCGCATTCAGGTCATCGCGCCGAAAGTAGCCGTCGAACAGAAACGGCGAACGAATCAGAACGCGCCCGCCGTGACCGACGCCGATGCGCCTGGCGCTGTCGACCGCCACAATCTGAACCTCACAGCCTTCGACGGGCACGCCGCTGCTCACGTGTGTGACGCCGTCTGCTGCCTCGACGGCTTCGTGTCGCGTCTGCCACGCCTCGAGCGCGACCGTGCGGCGACGAATGGGCTGAGCCGGCGACGTCGTCGTCACCGCGAAGACGTTCTCGGCCATCGCGTAGCACGCGTGCACCGCCGACGCCGCGAGCCCGTTGCCCCCGAAGCGCGCGCTGAACGCATCGATCGCCTCGGCCGTCACCGGCTCTGAGCAGTTGATGACCGCCTTGATGCACGACAGGTCCCACGTACCCCCACGCACCCTCTGCGCCAGAAAGCCGTAGGCGAAGTTCGGCAGCCAGACGTGGGTCGCTCGGTATCTGTCGATCGCCGCGAGGAGCGACGCTGGCTGAGCCACCCACTCGAACGGAGACAGCCACGTCACCGGCACACCGGCGATCAGCGGGGTGACGAAGCACGCGATGAGCCCCATGTCGTGGTACAGCGGCAGCCAGCTCGCCACGCGATCGCCCGGCTGCAGCGCGAGCGCGCGCCCGTACGAAGCCGCGTGCCGCATCACCGCACCGTGCGAGAGCATCACGCCCTTCTGCAACCCCGTCGTACCCGACGAGTGCTGGAGCAGCAGCAGATCGTGCTCGGCCGCGTCGACCTTCGCGACCGCGGCGCCGGCGTACGAGGCCGCCGCGGTGTACGTCGAGGCGACGACCTTCGCTTCGACTGCCGGGGCAGTCACGACCACCTTGGCCCCGATGCGCGTCAGCAGCGCCTCGAGCCTCGACCAGTAGACCTCGCGATCGACGCGCACGCTCGGCTCGGCGAGCACACAGGGCGCGGCGCCCACCCAGACCGCCCCCAGCCAGCACGCCACGAAGTCGACGTGGTGGGTGCCGATCAGCACGACGGTGTCACCGCGCCCGACCCCCTGCCCCGCGAAGAAGCCGGCCGCACGCGCCGCCCCCTCGGCGACCTCTCGCCATGTGCGACGCTGCTCTTCAGCGCGCAGTGAGACCAGGTCGAAGCACGGCTCGGCCGGCCGCTGGGTTGCGTGCTCGAGAACGGCATCAAGAACGGTTCGCATCGTCAGAACTGGAAGTAGATGAACGCGGTCTGACCGCGGAGGTACACGAGCGATACGGCGAACAAGAGGCCCCAGGCCAGCCCTTCGAGGCCTGCCGCGAACGCCAGCCGACGCGGCCGCGTTTGCAGACGGCTCCACCCGGACTCGAGCCGACCCGACACCCACGGCGCCGACCAGACCGCCAGCGTGACGAGAAACACCTCGAGATAGAAGGTGCCGCTCAACGCGCGGTTCAGGTGGCCGAGCGGCGAGAGCGCACGCCCGAGCAGCGCGAAGCCATCGGCGGCACTCGGAGCCCGAAACAAGAGCCACGCGAGCGACACGCCGGCGAACGTCACGACCGCTCCGATCAGTGAACGAACCGCGCTCTTCACCGGCGGCCGGCCGCGCCCCGAGAACGTCATCACGTGGTACCCCGCGACGAGCAGACCGTGCGCCAGCCCCCACAGCACGTAGCCCCACCCAGCGCCGTGCCAGAGCCCGCATAGCAGCATCGAGCCCAGCGCCGCGCGCACCATCGCCCCGAGCGACGTCTTCCTGCCGACCAGCGGGTAGAAGACGTAGTCGCGAATCCACCGCGAGAGCGACATGTGCCAGCGCGCCCAGAAATCTGCCGGCGATCGCGCGACGTAGGGGTGGTTGAAGTTCTCGACCAGCTCGATGCCGCAGAGCCGGGCCGAGCCGATCGCCATGCGCGAGTACGACGAGAAGTCGAAGTAGATCTGCAGCCCGAACCCGATGGCCATCACCCACACGTCGAGCACGCCGAGCGACGCCGGGCTCTTCGAGAACGCCGCATCGACGCCCTGCGAAAGGCCGTCGGCGATGACCACCTTCAGGAACAAGCCGATCAGCAGCTCGCGCAGCGCCGTGCGCACGCTCGCCGCGTCCGGCGGGCGGTGCTTCGCCAGCTGGGGCAGAAACTCCTTCGCGCGCAAGATCGGCCCCGCGATCAGCTTGGGGAAGTAGGCGATGAACAGCAGAAAGTCGAAGAACGGGTGCAGCGTCTCGCGCTTGCGCACCAGGTCGACCGTGTAGCTGATGCACTCGAACAGGTAGAAGCTGATGCCGAGCGGCAGCACCCAGCCCGGCAGCGGCACCGCCGGCCCGCCGAGCCACGTGCTGATGCCGCTCACCCCCGAGAGCGCCCAGTCGGCGTACTTGAAGACGGCGAGCAGCAGCAGGTTCGCCGCGATGACGACGGTGCCACGCCGGTGCCGATCGGTGGCCGCCACGATCCACCGGGCGCCGAGGTGGTTCAGCGTCGCCGCCGTCAGCAGCAGCCCCAGAAACGGTGCGTGCCAAGAGCCGTAGAACACACAGCTCGCCACCAGCAGCCACGCCTTGCGAGCGCGCACGGGCAACAGCCAGAGCACGGCCACCACTACCGCGAGAAAGCCGAAGTAGACGAGGCTGTTGAACCTCATGGCTCGCCCAGCCGGTCGAAGACGTGCGCCTGCTCACCGCGCTCGACCAGCCGCTGAGCGAGCAGCTTGTGCCCGGGCTCGGTGAAGTGCGAGCGGTCGGGAACCGTCTGCTCCCAACCCCAATATTCGACCGGCACCGCATCACGCGCGTCGATGACGGTTGCTCCAGCGGCGCTCGCGCGCGACTGAAGCTGCTCGATGAAGACGAGCTGCTCAGGCCCACCCATCAACGGAGGCAGATCGCTGCGCTCAGGCGCCAGGTACACCGCCACCGACGCGCCAGCCCCCTTCAAGATCTCGAGCAGCGCCGACAGCGCGGCCGTGTTCGTCGCGAGGTCGCCGGCGATGACGTCGTACGTCACCTGTGCACCCTGGCCGCCGATCAC
>JAEUJP010000704.1 GCA_016793725.1 Myxococcaceae bacterium
GCCCGAGGTGCCCTCGGCGAGGGGCCAGCCGCTCGCGCCGAGCGGCAGGCCGGTGAGCGGGTACGACTCGAGGCGGTAGGTGCCGCCGTCGCGCGAGAGGTAGACCCACATGATGCCGCTGCCCATCGACGCCGCCGCGACGTCGCTGTTCGGCGGCAGCGGGCACGTGAGGTCACCCTGGCTGCCGACCGTCAGCTGCAGGTACGCCGACGCGACGCCCGAGTCGCTGTGCAGCTGCACGAGCGCGGCCACGGCCGGGTCGAACCCCGGCAGCTCGAGCGTCGTCGCTTCGACGACCTGCGCCGCGAAGCGCGGCGGGCCGATGGCCACGTCATCGTCGACCCCGCCCGTCGCCATCGAGAACGCACGCAGCCGCAGCTGATCGTCTTCGCGCGGGCAGCTCATCATCGGCACCGGGCACTGCCCGTAGAAGACGATCGCCCTGCCCTGCGCCGCGAGGTTGAAGCGCTCGTGCACGCGCAGCGGCTGGCCCGCATCGTCGAGCCAGGCGGGGCTCGCGACCAGCCCGCCGTCACTCGCCGACGCGATGAACTGCGTCGACCCCGTCACCGCGAAGCCGCTCGCCGTCGCCAGCGTGTCGGTGGCCGAAGGCGCGACCACGAACCACCGCGGCTCGGCGAGCAGCCCACCGTCACCCGCTTCGATGAAGCCCGCCACGAGCTCGCCTGCCACCCACACGTTGCCGTTCTCGTCGAGCGCGAGCCGGTCGACCGACGCGTCGAGCGAAGCCACCGTCACGAGCCCGCCGTCTTCGACCCGCGCCAGCACCGAGCCCGCGTCGCCCTCGCGCGCCAGCACCCACGGCAGCCCGCGCGCCGAAGACGCCACGCCCTTCGTCGACACCAGCCCCGGCAGCTCGTGTCGGGCCCAGAGCCCCCCGTCGTCGAGGCGCCGCAGCTCGAGGCCGCCGTCGTCGAGCAGCCCGACCCCCGAGTTCGCCACGTGCACGAGCGCGCGCTCGCGCTCGTCGGGGAAGCGCGCCGTGAACCGCTCGAAGCCGTTGCCCGTGTACGAGAACAGCGCGCAGCCGAAGCCGCCGTCGGCGAACCCGCCGTCGAGCGCGCCGCCGTCTTCGCTGAGGCCCCCGTCGAGCGGCACGCGTGGAAGTGGAAGACCGCACCGCTCGCCGTAGAGCTGGCCCGCGAACGACAGCAGCATCGGGCGGCTCTGCGAGGGCACTCCGCCGACGGGTATCGACAGGTCGGGCTGCATGACGCCGGCGTCGGGCCTCACGCACACCCTGCGCATGCCGCCGTCGGGCTGCGGCCGGGTCAGGCACGAGCCCGCCCCCTGGCACGGCGTCGGCGGCGAGCACGGCGTGAAGCCCTCGGGCGTCTCGATCTCGACGCACGAGCCCGCGAAGCAGACCCGCGCCCGCTCGCAGTCGACCGGGCCGCACCGCGTGCCGTCGGGCGCGACGGCCTCGCCGCAGCCCGTGCCCGGGTCGCACACCGCCACGCGGCACGGCGCCGACGGCGGAGGGCACTGGCGCGGCGGGTTCAGACAGCCCATGCCCTCGGCGCAGCCGTCGTTCGTGCACCGGTTGTTGTCGTCGCAGCTGCGCGCGACCCCCTGGCACAGCCCCGCGAGGCACTGGCCCTGCTCGAGGCACGTCGACGTCGGCGTGCAGCCTTCACCGTCGGGCACCACCGTCTCGGAACACGTGTGCGTCTCGAGCACATACACCGACGTGCGGCACGGGGCCGACGGCACGCAGTCGAGCGGGCGAACGCCCACCCCCTTCAGCTTCACCTTCACCTCGCCGCCCATGCTCGAGACGACCAGCTCACCTTCGACCGGCAGGTCGGCCGCGTGAAAGTTCACCGGCACCGTCACGCGACCGCCGCCCTCGAGCTCGACCATCGCCCGCGCCGAAAACGGGCTCACCGTCGTGAGCGAGAGCGTGAGCGCGCCGAGGCCGGTGGCGACGATGTGCACGTCTCTCGTCGCCGTCGTGTTCTCGCGCACCCGCCCGAAGTCGAGCTCCATCTCTTCGACGCGAAAGCCGGTCTCGACCATGTTGATGGGCGGAGGGGCACAGCGGCAGGCTGCCGCCGAGCAGGCGAGCAGGGTCAGTACGAGGCGACGCATCGAAAAACCGTTTCCACTACCTACCCGTATGCTGAGGTCGACGCCATGAGCGAAGGCACGGTTTCAGCGAGGCTCGCTGCCAGAAATGGCGCGGTGTTGCTGCTCATCGGTCTGTTGACCGGCGGGTTCGTATCGGCCGCGATGACCGGCAAGGTGAACGCCGACCCGGGCGCCGCGCTGGCTTCACACCTGAACGCGCTGCTGGGCGCGTTCTGGGTGGTGGGCGTCGGCTGGAGTCTGGAGTTCCTCCACTACGGGCCCGTCGGTCAGCGCCGGCTGGTGTGGGCGACGACGCTGCCGAACGTGGGCAACTGGGCGGTGACGGCGCTCAAGGCGTTCTGGAAGGTGAAGGGCGTCGACGCGGTGGGCGACGCGAAGAACGACACCATCTTCGGCCTGCTGACGCTGCTCGTGGTGGTGCCATCGCTGGGGGCGGCTGCAGCTTGGGTGTACGGCTTCAAGCGGCCCGTTAAGTAGTCGGCCACCATGGAAAGCAAAGCATCGGCGCAGTGGACGGGCAGTGTGAAAGAGGGCAACGGCGAGGTCTCGACGGCGAGCGGAGCGCTGTCGTCGGCGGGCTACCGCTACCCCGCGCGGTTCGAGGGCGCGAAGGGCCTGAACCCCGAAGAGCTGATCGGCGCGGCGCACGCGTCGTGCTTCTCGATGGCGGTCTCGGCCGAGCTGGGCCGCGCGGGCATCACGCCGAAGTCGGTGAAGACCCAGGCGACGGTGACGCTCGAGAAGGGCGCGGCCGGGTTCGACATCACGAAGAGCCACCTCGACGTGGTGGTGTCGGCTCCGGGTGCCGA
>JAEUJP010000711.1 GCA_016793725.1 Myxococcaceae bacterium
GGTCGAGGCCGGCGTCGCCGCGGCCGAGCGCGCGCGGGCGCAGCTGCACCTCGAGCCGGGCGCCGTGGCGGCGGTGCACGTGGCGACGGTGCAGGTGCGCACCTTCGCGAGCTCGATGCGGGTGACGGGCGCCGAGGTCTCGGCGCCTTCGTGGCTCGGCCTCGAGTCTGTTGCCGCAGCTGCTGCGGCGGCGCAGGCGCAGGCCGCGCCGGCGCGCGTCGCGCTCATCGGCCGCGCGGCCGAGCTCGCGGCGATCGACGCGGCGCTGGCCTCGGCGCCCGTCGTGGTGCTGATCGGCCCGGCCGGCGTCGGCAAGACGCGCCTGCTCGAGGCTGCGGTCGAGCGTCACCCCGGGCTCGAGGCGCTCGACGACACGGCCCACTTCGTCGCCGCCGGCCGGCGCCTGCTCGCGTGCCGCGAGACGCACGACCCGCGCCTGCAAGAGCGCCCCGGCGAGGTCGTGCACGTGCGCGTCGAGCCGCTCGCACCGAGAGACGCCGTCGCGCTGCTGCGCGAGCTGATTCGGCCGGTCGAGTTCGTGGCCGACGTGCTGCTCGAGCGCCTCGCCGCACCGGCGCACGGCGTGCCGGGCCTCTTGTACGAGCTCGCGCGCGCAATCGCCGTGAGCGGCGATCTGAAGCCCGACCCCCAGACGGGCGAGTGGCGGCTGGCGCCCGACGCGGCGCTGCTCAAGTCGTCGACGCCGCTGTTCGAGCAGCTGGCGGCGAGCGCGCTCGGCACGGTGCCGCGTGACCACCACGACGTGGCGCGGCTGTGCGCGGTGCTGGGCGAGCTGCCGCTCGAGCAGGCGCTCGAGGCCGCGAAGCACCTGCCGCGTGACCGGGGTGCGTCGTCGCTCGACGTGCGGCGCGCGCTGGCTCGCCTCGAGCGGGCCGGCCTGCTGGCGCTCGACGGCGGGCGGGTGCGGTTCGTGCGCCGCGCGGTGGCCGAGTCGATCGAGCGCAGCCTCTCGCCGGCGCTGCGACGCGCGCTGCACGACGCGGCCTGGCGCGCGTTCGAGCGCGACCCCGAGCCCTCGGCGGCGCGGGCGCGCCACGCCGCGGCGGGTGGGCGCTTCGAGGCGGCGCAGGCCGACGCGTCGGTGCTCGCCGAGCGGGCCGCCGACGTGTGCCGCGACATCGACGCCGAGACCCACCTGTCGGCGGCGCTCGCCCTGCCGTCGGGCTCGGCCACCGAGCGCGCGGGCTGGCTGTGGCGCCGCGCTCGGGCACGCCGGCGCAACCAGCGCTTCGGCGAGGCGCGCGCCGACCTGTCGCTCGCGCTGACGTTGGTGACGTCGGGCCCGCTCGCGGGCGAGGTGTGGCTCGAGCGGGCGACGGTCGCCGACTGGTCGGAAGACTTCGCGGGCAGCCAGGCGGCGCTCGACGAGGCCGAGAAGCACGGCGTCGCCGGCGAGGCGGGCAGGCTGCGGCTCGAGCTCGCGCGGGGCCGGTCGTCGCTGCGCAAGGGCGAGTGGGTGAGGGCGTGCGAGCGCCTCGCGCGGGTCGCGGCAGAGGCGAGAGGGGTCGAGCCCGAGGTCGAGGTCGTGGCGCGGCTGCTCGATGGAGCGTCGGCGGCGGTGCTCGGCCGGCTCGACGACGCAGAGACCCAGCTCGGCACGGCGCTCGAGCGTGCGCGCGCGCGGGGCGACCACGTGCACGCGGGCGTCGCGCTGAGCAACCGGGTGCTGCTGTGGCTGGGGCGAGACCAGGTCGACGACGCCATCGCCGACCTGCGCGAGTCGGTGCGGCTCGCCTCAGAGTGGGGTCACCCGCAGAACGAGCGGTGGAACAGTCACAACCTCGCGCAGTTCCTGCTGTGGCTCGGGCGCGCCCAAGAGGCGCTGCCGCTGGCCGAGCGCGCGCACAGCCTGGGCCGCCGGTTCTTCGGCGAAGCGCTGCCGCCGACGTCGAGCCTGCTGCTCGCTCGCGTTCGGCTCGAGCTGGGCGACCTCGAAGGAGCGCGCGCGCTGGTCGCGAAGCGGCCGGGCGCGGCGAGCGCGGCCGACGTGACCCAGGCGGCGCTGCTCGAACTGAAGCTCGCGGCCGAGCCCGAGCGCGGGCCGTGGCTCGCGCTGCAGCCCGACGTGGCGGCGCCGGTCGACGACCAGATCGACCTGCTCCTCGAGTCGGCGCGAGGGCTCGAGCGGGCCGGCCACACGGCCGAGGCGGAGCAGCGGCGCGAACAGGCTCGAGCCCTCTTGCCGTCGGGCACCGCGGCGCTGTGGCGACGGGTGCTCCAGCGACCGTAACCGTACGGGCTACACCCCGGCGCGGCGCCCCACGGGCGCGCGGTTGGCCCGGCGCTTGCGATACATCTCGCGCCCGAATGTACCTGTACCAAGACGACGCCCTGGCGCCCGGAGCCTTCATCGGCGGCTGGGTCGTCGAGCGCCTCGTGTCGCGCGGGGTCATGTCGAACGTCTACCGCGCCGACGGAGGGCCGCGGGGCCGGGCAGCGCTCAAGGTGCTCCACCACGCGTACCTGCACGACCGGGTCGCCCTCGAGCGCTTCGACCTCGAGGCCCGGGCGCTCGCGGCCGTCGAGCACCCGGCGGTGGTGCGCTGCATCGACCGCGGCGAGCTGCCCAACGGCCTGCCCTACCTCGCCCTCGAGTGGCTCGACGGTGAGCCGCTGTCGAGCCGCGTCGAGCGCGACGGGCCCCTCGACCTCGTGCGTGCGAGCGCGCTGCTCGAAATTCTGTGCTCGGCGGTCGGCGCGACCCACGCCATCGGCCTCGTGCACCGCGACCTGAA
Organism: Myxococcaceae bacterium; assembly: GCA_016793725.1. Taxonomy (GTDB): domain Bacteria; phylum Myxococcota; class Myxococcia; order Myxococcales; family Myxococcaceae; genus Xiheicaenimonas; species Xiheicaenimonas phototrophica. Next base: position 2,757 of record JAEUJP010000711.1, read on the forward strand.
GGCCGAGAACGTGTTCTGCCTCAAAGACGGGCGCGTGAAGCTGCTCGACTTCGGCATCGCGCGGCAGTTCGGCGACGCCGGGGCCGGCCTCACCACCGCGGGCCACGTCATGGGTACGCCCATCGCGCTCGCTCCCGAGCAGATTCGCGGCGGCAAGACGTCGCCCGCGACCGACGTGTACGCGCTGGGCGTGCTCATTCACGTGATGCTCACCGGCCGGCCGCCGTTCGACTCGAACGTTCTGGTCGACCTCGAGTCGATGCACCTGAACGACCGCTCGCCGCCGCTGAGCGCCCGAGCGCGAACGCCGCCGGCGCTCGACGTGGTGACCCGGCGCTGCCTCGAGAAAGAGCCGGGCGCACGCTACGCCGACGCGGCCGCGCTGTGGCTGGCGTGGCGTGACGCGCTCGGGAAGCCCGCCGACACGCTGGCAGCCGGCATCACGGTTCGCGTTCACGCAGCCGAGGGGGCTTCAGACGAAGTCTGGGAGCACGTCGATCGCCTCGAGCGCGCCGCCGGCGCCGCGCTCGAGCGTGCGGGGTTCGAGCTCGCCTCGGACGCGGTGCTGGTGCTGGGCACGCGCGACGACCGCGGTGACCCGGCCGAGGTGGCGCAGCGGTGGCGCACGTTCGCCGAAGGCCTGAAGCGCGAGCTCGCGCCAGTGGCGGGCATCGACGTGGCGATCGCAGTGCACGTCGGCAGCGAGTCGCAGGTGCTGCACCCGCTCGAGTGGCCCAAGACGTCTCGCGTGTAGTACGAAGTCCGCGTCGTTCGCGCTGAGCGGAGCCCGAAGGGCGCAGTCGAAGCGGGTCCGCGGACATTCGTTCTGGCGCCCTTCGACTCCGTCCCGCTTCGCGTGACTCCGCTCAGGGTGAGCAGAACGGACCCGAATCAGAGCCGTCGTACGATTTCGGAGGTCACGGCCGGTGCCGGCGCAGCAGCCGGTGAAAGTACACGCGGTCGATCTCGGCGGCCTGCGACGCCGCCGTCACGTTGCCGTCGTGCGCGGCGAGCAGCGTCTCGAGGTAGCGCTTCTCGAACGCGTCGAGCGCGAGCCGCCGTGCGTCGGCGTACGTGCGCGACGTGTCGACGGGCAGCGGGTCACGCTGCTCGGTCGCGCCCGGCGGCTCACCGAGCTCGAGCTCGCGCTCGAACACCACACACCGCTCGAGGTAGTTGCGCAGCTCGCGAACGTTGCCGCGCCAGGCCTCGCGCTGCAGCCGGTGCACCAGGTCGGGCGTGAGGAGCCGCTCGGCGGCGCCCGGCGGCGCCTGCAGCCCCTCGAGCAGCCCGCGCGCGACGAGCGGTATGTCTTCGGGCCGCGAGCGCAGCGAGGGCAGCGTCGCACGCACGACGGCGAGCCGGTAGAACAGGTCGGGTCGAAAGCGGCCGGCGTTCACCTCGGCGCGCAGGTCGCGGTGGGTCGCGGCGATGACGCGCACGTCGACCTTCACGTACTGGTTCGAGCCCAGGCGGCGCACCTCGCGCATCTCGAGCGCGTGCAGGAGCTTCGGCTGCAGCTCGAGCGGGAGCTCGCCGATCTCGTCGATGAAGATGGTGCCGCCGTCGGCCTCTTCGAACAGCCCGATGCGGCGCGCCGCGGCGCCCGAGAACGCGCCCTTCTCGTAGCCGAACAGCTCGCTGTCGAGCAGCGTCGCGGGCAGCGACGCGCAGTCGATGGTGTAGAACGGCTTGCCCTTGCGCGCGCTGGCCTGGTGAATCGCGCGCGCCGCGAGGCTCTTGCCGGTGCCGGTCTCGCCCTCGAGCAGCACGGTGGCGTCGCTCGACGCGGCGCGCTCGAGCACCGAGAAGCACGTGCGCATGGGCACCGAGGCGCCGCGCATCGGCCCGAACTGCTGGTGGGGCGAGACCGCGAGCAGGTTGCTCTCGAGCAGAAAGTCGAAGCGCAGCACGATGCGACCGAGCCGAATGAGGCTGCCGCCACGGAGCATGGCGTCGAAGACCTTGAGGCCGTCGACGAGCACCCCATTGAGGCTGCCGACGTCGCGCAGCCTCGCGCCCTCGGCCGACATCTCGATCTCGCAGTGAAAGCGCGACACCGTGGGGTCGTCGATGACGAACTGGTTGAGGGCGTGCTGGCCGATGGCGCAGCGGTCCTGGGTCGACTCCCAGGTGCGCCCCGCCTCGGGCTCGAGCACGGTGAGCTTGAACCGGCGAACCATGGGGCCCGCAGCGGTCTGGCTCGAGCCGTGAGGCTGGGTGTCGTGGGTCGGCAAGGCGGTCATCGTGCCGCTATTGGCGCGCGCAACGGAAGGGGTCGTTCGGCGAGGTCAGATCGCAGGCCCTCACGAGGAAGGTGGTCATGCCGTACCACCACGTTCGGCCACCGCCCCGGCACGAGCGCATCTCGCCGTCTGCAGCTGCATCGGGCGTGCAGCCGGCGGTCGAGGTGTCGACGCAGGTGCCCACGTAGTTCGCGGTGCAGACGGCCACGTCGGTGCCGCGGTAGCTCGCCGGGGGCATCGCGCAGGTGCGGCCGCGCCGGTCGACGCCGGCCATGTACGACGACGGTGAGACCCACGCGCTGTCGCCACACGAGTACATCTTGGTGAAGGCGATGGGCTTCGAGATCTGCTCGATGGGCGGCTGCGTCGTGATGCCCTTCGGCCCGACGAAGACCTCGTACGCGAGCGCGGCCGGGTCGAACATCGTGCCGTAGAACGCACCCTCACGCATCGCGAAGTGCTCGCCCTCGATGACCGCCCTGAGCCCCGTGTTGCCGACGCCGTGCGACGACGGCGCGCCCGAGTACAGCGGCCCGCTCATCACGTTCACCAGCCCCGACGACGGGCACGTGTACTCGAAGCTGGGGTTGGGGTTGCCGCCGCAGGCGGGCGTCTCGCTCGACTCGATCAGCTTCTGGCCGTGATCGCAGCCGCTCAGCCCCTCACACAGCCGCAACACCGTCGGAGTCGACGCCCAGCCCAGCGGCGCACCGCAGCGCGGGTGAGCGCCCGCACCGACCGAGATGAGATCGCCGGGCGTGCAGCGCAGCACGCCCGCCGACTGCCAGCCGCAGTTGCGCTCGGCCCCGCCGACCGACCCGCTGCACGGCAAGAAGCTCTTCACGTCGTAGGGCCGCGTGCCGTCGATGCCCCGCCAGTCCCACGCGTGGAGGTTGCCGCCCGCGCTGCTGCAGGTGTTGATGCGATCATCGCCGCGCATCGAGAGCGGCACATGCAGCCCCAACGCGTTGTTGCGACCCAGCATGCAGGCGCTGACCTGCTCGAGGCACTTCGCTGAAAGCGTGACGCCGTCGGGCAGAACCGCCCACTCACGGCAGAGGCCGGCCTTGCCGTACAGCCGGGTCGACCCGATCTCGACCGGCGCGTCGTTGGCCGAGAGCGCACAGCCCACGAGGTAGTCGAGCACGCGCACCGACGAGGCGACGGTGAGCGCGGTCGTGAGCGTGTCGCCCCGGTTGAACGACCCGGTCGCGAGCGCCCGCCGCTGAATGAGGGCGTTGTTCGTGCGGTTGACGAGCAGCGGGTTGAACATCAGGTCTGCCGTGCTCATCGAGTTGCCCACGATGATGCCGTCGGCCGGGCCCGGCTCGCAGGTTCGAATCTGCTGCTCGGCCGACTCGAGCGCCTGCGGCTCGGGCTCACCCGGGTCACACGCTGCGAGAACCAGCACTGCGACGGCTGCACGAGAGGTCATCGAACGACTCCTTTTGTGAGGCACCGGCTCAGCAAGCTGCGCGCCGAGTCGTATCACCCCGACGACAGATGTCAGCTGTAGCCTTCGAGGTTACAAACCCTCGGCGCTGTAACCTGGTGGTTTACAGCCCAGCGCCGCGCGCCCCACCACCTGCCAGCGCGGCCCCGGTCGCAGCGCGCAGCCCACCGCGCCTGCATGAAACGTGTCGACCAGCAGCACCTCTTGCGAGGCCGCGTTCAGCTCGGCCACCGTTCGCACCGTCAGCGGCTTCGCGCCCGCGTACCACGCCACGTACGGGTGAAAGCTGCGCGCCGAGAACACCGCCACCTCGCCGCCCTTCGGCAACGTCTTCGCGACCCGGCCCAGCGCGTCGTTCTGCACGTGCTCTTCTTGAAGGCGCCACACCGCCACCGGCACGAGCACCAGCGCCTGCGCCAGCGCCAGCGCAGCGCCTGCCCGCGGCCACCGCGTCACCGCCGCCGCCACCGCGAACGCCGCCGGGAACACGAGGTTGTAGCCCCAGAACGCGTGCCGCACCGCGCCCTGCCGAAAGACCAGCAGCATCACCACGCCCGGCACGAGCAACATGAGCAGCGTTCGCCGGTGCTGTTTCGGCACCACGAGCAGCGCGAGCAGCGAGACCGGCCCGACGCCCTCGCCCACCATGCGCGCCTGGCCTTGCGCCCACTGCAGCCACGTCACGGCATCGCCCGCAGCGCGCCAGCGAAACTGCCAGACGAGCCCCTGAACCCCACCGGCGGCGTCGGTCAGGTGCCACACCACGAACGCGAGCGTGGCCGCGAGCACCGCCGCCGGCGCGGGCCGACGCAGCCACAGCACCGCCGCGGCTGCGGCGACCACCCCGTCCCAGCTCGACAGCACCAGCGCCGCGACGAGCGGCAGCACCCAACGCTCGCGCCACTGCTCGACGAGCGCCACCACCAGCGCCAGATACAGCGGAGCCGCCAGCGTCAGCGTCGTGAACAGCCGCCCGTAGCGCAGCGCAAACACGCTCGAGGCTGCCGCCGCCAGACCCACGAGCGCCACGCGCGGCTCGAAGAACCGTCGCAGGAGCCGGTGGAGGAGCAACAACGACGCCGTGACGCAGGCGAGCCCGAGCAGCCGCACGCCGACCTCGGGCGCCGGCAGCGCGAGCACGCTGAGCCACACCGGCAGCGGCGGGTGGTGCGCGTACACCCCGTCGCCCTTCGTGCCGCCGTGCGGGCTGACGCGCGCACCGCGAAGCGACGGTGAGGGCCCGAGCTCGACCAGGTTCTTCGCGCCGAGCGACCAGATGGCGGCGTTGAGCGACTCTTCGCTGTTGCCCCACGGGTCGCTGAGCGTCGGCAGCGCAACCAGCGCCGGCACCAGCGAGAGAAGAAGGGGCAGTGCCCGGTTCACTTCTGCTTGCGCGTGTTGCGCCAGGCGACCGGGGTCTTCCCCGTCCACCTTCGAAAGGCGCGGTCGAACGCGCGCAGCTCCGAATAGCCGAGCAGGTACGCAATTTCGCTCACCGTCAGCGAGTCGTTCACCAGGTAGCTCATGGCGAGCTGTTCGCGCACGCCGTCGAGCACCTCTTGAAACGACGTGCCCTCACCCTCGAGCCTGCGCTGCAACGTGCGCGGCGACATCTCGAGCGCGTCGGCCACCGTCTCGACCTTCGCCTCGGTCTTGCCGAGCCGGCGCACGAGCTCTTGCCGAATCACGCCGACGAGGTCGGTGCTCGCCGGGCGCGTCTCGAGCACGGTGCGGCCCTGCTCTTCGAGAAACCGCTTCAGCGCCGGGTCGGCCGAAGCCATGGGCTGCGACAGCACGTCGTCGGGTATCTCCATGCCGCTGACGCCGGTGCCGAAGGTCGGCGAGATGCCGAAGTACTTCGTCAGCGGGGCCGCATCGGCCGGCGCGGGGTGCGCGAAGTACAGGCGCTTCAGCTTCCACTTCTCACCGACCGCCTCGGCGCACGCGCGCGCGACGAACGCCATCGTGTACTCGTTCAGCACGCGGCCCAGGCCCTCGGTCTCGGCCGGCACGTGGTGCTCGAGCACGCCGAAGCCCTGCCGCTGCACGAACACCCAGTCGACGCCGGCGTTGATGATGCGGCCGAAGCGGGCGAGCGACTCCATCGCCTCGCGCGGCGTGCCGGCGCTGCGGCTGATGAACTCGACCAGCGCGTACGTGCCCTTCGGCACCGCGTGCGAGAGCGTGAGCCCGAACTGGTCGTCTCTCAGTGCGGCGGCGGCCGCGTCGAGAAACGTGCGAAAGCGCGGCAGCGGCGCGGTGATCTCAGGCGCCGTGTCGAAGCCCGCCGGCAGCCCGGCCTGGGCGGCGAGCGGCCGGCCGTCGATGCCCTTCTGCTGCAACAGGCGCAGCACGAGCGGCACGAGTCGAAACGTGAAGTCCAGCGGGCGGCGGTTGCGGGTCCCTCCCATGCGCGGCGCAAAGTAGCACCCGCGACATTTTGCGCCACGGTCGAGATGTCAGTCGGGCACACAATCGGCCCGCACCCGGCAAGCCACCTCGCCGAACACCGTGGTCGAGCAGCAGACGTTCACCGTGCCCGGGTCGACGAGCGAGCAGGTGCCCGACTCGAAGTAGGTGACGAAGCCCTGGGGGTGCCAGCCGGGTGGGCAGCTCCGCTCGACGTTCGTCGCCGGCTTGTGCTCGCACTGAGGGGGCCCGATGCCGCACGACTTCGGAACCCACCCGGTCTCGTAGCCGGTGTCGATGAAGCAGGTGGTGGTCGCGAACGGGTTGTTGTCTTTGCAGTCGGTGCTGGGGCAGTTGGTGCGCCAGCCGGCGGGCGGGCTCGCGCCGATGCACTCGTTCTGCCCTCCGATGCAGTAGCCGTCGTTGTCGTTGTCGACGCGAATGTAGGCCATCACCCAGCGCGCGTTGTCGGTGGGCGCACAGTCGGTCGACGCGAGGCAGCTGGCAGGGTCGCGGTAGCCCGTGGGGAAGCTCGCCCCCATGCAGATCGTGCCCGAGCTGGTGCAGCGCTGGTCGTAGTCGGCGTCGGCGGCGGCGCTCACGATGCGCCAGCGGGTCACGTCGCCCGCCGCGCAGTCGGTCATCGCCTGGCACGAGGCCACTGCGCGGTAGCCCGCCGGGTAGCCCGAGCCGTAGCACTGCGTCGCCGTCGTCGTGCAGTACCCGTCGCCGTCGGCGTCGACCCCGACGGTTCCGTTCACCCAGCGGGTGCCGTCAGACGGCGCGCAGTCGCTGCTGCCGGTGCACGACGTGCGGTAGCCCGTGGGCGCCGCGGCGCCGATGCACGAAGGCGACGAGCCCCCCGTGCAGTAGCCGTCGTTGTCGGCGTCGGGGTAGAGCGCCACCGTGCGCCACGCGCTCGCGTTGGCTGCGGCGCAGTCGATGCCCAGCGACGCTGCCGGCGAGACGAACCCGTCGGGGCAGTTGCCAAACGCCGCGCGCGCCGCGTCGGGGCAGCGCTGCGACGTCGTCATCGACGTCGCGTAGCGGTCGTTGTCGCCGTCGGCGAGGCACGTGATGGTGAGCCCCTCGTCGCTCTGGCCGTCGCAGTCGTCGTCACTGCCGTTGCAGGTCTCGGTGCCCGGTGTGCCGGCGACGGCCGTACACGACGCCGAGCCTGCGTTGCACGCGACGGCGCCAGACCGCTCGCATGCGCCGACGCCCGCCGTGCACGTGCTGCCGACGCCCGCGCACGCGGTGCCGCACACCGACTGACCCGCCGGGCACCCGCACGTGCCGGCGGTGCACAGCTGCCCCGTCACCGCGCAGAGGCCGGCGCCGGGCTCGTCGGTCTCGCCGTCGCAATCGTCGTCGAGCGCGTTGCAGACCTCGTCGGCGGGCGCTCCGGCCACGACGCTGCACCCCACCTCACCGGCCACGCAGCGGCCGGCGCCGGCGCGCGCGCAGGCGCCGACACCGACGACACACCCGCCGTCGAGCAGCACGACGCCGCCGTCGAGCGCGTGCACGCCGCCGTCGGGCGTGAGCTCGGCGTGGTCATCGACGGCCTCGTTGCAGTCGTCGTCGACGCCGTTGCACAGCTCGCGGCTCACGGGCGCCGTGCACATGGTGAGCATCGCGCCGCCGCCGTCGCTCGCCTCGCAGGTCTGCGCGCCGCGACCCGAACAGCACGCGAGCACCGCGCCGAGGTCGGGGCACGCGCAGCCCTCGTCGACCGTGCCGTTGCAGTTCTCGTCGCGGGCTTCACCATCACAGACTTCGGCGGCGTGCGTGTTGATTGAAGCGCCGAGGCCAGGGCTGTCGTCGCAGTCGGGCCCCCTCGAGATGGGGAGCATGCCGGTGCACTTCGCCGCGCGCTCACCGTCGCCGTCGTCGTCGCGGGTCGAGAGCTGGCACATGCCGATGGCCACGACACACTTCGCGCTGGCGCAGCCCGGCGGCTGGGCGGCGGCGAACTCGAGCACCGCGGCGCAGTCGTCGTCGGTCTGACAGCCGCTCGAAGCCGAGCCTCCGCCGTTGGCGGTGCCGCCGTCGAACGAGACCGAGCCGAAACAGCCGCAGAACGACGCCGACAGCAGAACGACCCATCTTGGGTTCAAGGGTGTCTCCGAGAGAGAGAGTGTGTGTGAGTGAGAGAGGGGGGCGTCAGTCGGGCACGCAGTCGGCGTAGACGCGGCACTGCGCGGTGCCGAACACGACGCCGGCGCAGCAGAGGTTCACGGTGCCCGGGTTGACGAGCGTGCACTCGGCCGGCGTGAAGGCGCTCGCGAAGAAGCCGGTGGGGTGCCAGCCGAGGGGGCAGCCGCGCTCGACGTTGGTGGCCGCGCGCTGCTCACACTGCGGTATGCCGATGCCGCAAGACTTCGTGATCCAATACGTGAAGTACTCGTTGTCGAGGCTGCAGACGGTCGAAGCATGGGGGTTGGTGTCGCGGCAGTCGTTCAGCGCGACACACTGGTTCACGAAGCGGTAGCCCGACGGCGCCGAGTCTCCGAGACACTGGCTCAGCGGCGTGGGCAGGCAGAACCCATCGTTGTCGCCGTCGCGATAGACGTTCACCTGCTGCCAGGCTCCGCCGTTGCCCGGCGAGCAGTCGCTCATGGCGAGGCACGTCGAGGGCTCACGGTAGCCGGCGGGCCACGAGCTCCCGGCGCAGACCGAGCTCGTGCCCGTGCAGCGCCGGTCATCGTCGGCGTCGACGCCGCCCGTCACCGTCTGCCAGCGCGACGCGTCGCTGCCCGCGCAGTCGGTCATCGCGAGGCACGACGCGAGCGAGCGGTAGCCGGCCGGGTACGTCGACCCGTAGCACTGCGTCGATGTCGTCGTGCACCAGCGGTCGCCGTCGCTGTCGACACCGACCGCGCCGGTCACCCAGCGCGTCGCGTCGGCCGGCGCGCAGTCGGTCGTCGCGGTGCACGTCGCGCGCTGCCCCGAGGGAATCGAGGCGCCGATGCACGTCATCACTGCACCACCCGTGCAGTAGCCGTCGTTGTCGGCGTCGGGGTACAGCGCGACGTTGCGAAACAGCGCAGCCGACATCGGCGAGCAGTCGATGCCGAGCGACGCCGCCGGCGACACGTAGCCCACCGGGCAGTTGCCGAACGGGGTGCGCGCAGGGTCGGGGCACTGCTGAGACGTCACGTTCGTCGACGCGTACTGGTCGTTGTCGGCGTCGGTGAGGCACGCGATGGTGACGCCCTCGTCGGTCTGGCCGTCACAGTCGTCGTCGCTGCCGTTGCACACCTCGGTGCCCGGCGCGCCTGCGACCGCGGTGCACGACGCCGAGCCTGCGTTGCACTCGACGTTGCCGGGCCGCGCGCACGCGCCGACCCCCGCACTGCACGTGCTGCCGACGCCGGCGCACGCCGCGCCGCACACCGACTGGCCCGAGGGGCACGCGCAGGAGCCCGCGGTGCACAGCTGGCCCTGCACGGCGCAGAGCGTGGGGCCGGCCTCGTCGGTCTCGCCGTCGCAGTCGTCGTCGAGGGCGTTGCAGACCTCGTCGGTCGGGGCGGCCGCCTCGACGCTGCAGCCCACCTGGCCGGCGACGCAGCGCCCGACACCGGCGCGGGCACAGGCGCCCACGCCCACCACACAGCCGCCGTCGAGCAGCACGGCACCCGCATCGAGCGCCACGACCCCGCCGTCGGGCGTGAGGTCGGCGCGATCGTCGACCGCCTCGTTGCAGTCGTCGTCGAGGCCGTTGCACAGCTCGCGGCTCGCGACCGCCGAGCACGCCGTTCGCACCGAGCCGCCGCCGTCGCGCGCCTCACACTGCTGCGTGCCGCGGCCCGAGCAGCACGCGAGCGTGGCCCCAACCTCGGCGCACGCGCAGCCCTCGTCGACGGTGCCGTTGCAGTTCTCGTCGCGGGCATCACCGTCACACTGCTCGGCGGCGGCCGCGTTGAAGGCCGCGCCGGCGCCGGGCCGGTCGTCACAGTCGGTGCCGGTGACGATGGGCAACATGCCGGTGCACTGCGAAGCGCGCTCGCCGTCGCCGTCGTCGTCGCGCGTCGAGAGCTCGCACACGCCGATGGCGGTCACACACCGCGCCACCGCGCAGCCGGCGGGCACCGGCGCGGCGAACTGCAGCGTCGACGCGCAGTCGCCGTCGGTCTTGCAGCCGCTCGAAGGTGAGCCTCCGCCCGTCGCCGCCGCGCCGCCGTCGCCCGGGCCATCGACGTGACAGGCGGTCGATGCGAGAGCGAGGGTGACGAAGAGAACGGGGAGTCGCGACACACACTGGCGCATGGGCGGCCAGCTCTTCACGCGCGGTGCCGAGCCCCCGATCATGTGCGACGGTCACTTGAGCGGCGAGCGTGAGCAAGATCTGCTCAGCCTGGGCAGGCGCTGCGCTCCCGCTTCCGCGCCCTCAGGCGCGAGGCTTCAGGCGATCTGCATCGTCAGCTCGAGCAGCCCCACCCCGCGCGCGCCGACCTTGGCCTTGCAGACGAAGTTGTAGTTCTTCGAGCTGCCCCCGACGTACCGGGCCTCGAACCGCACCATCTCGCCGGCGAGCGCCAGGTTGTCGGCGCGCGCGACGGCGTGGCGAACCAGGTACTTCACGTCGCCCTTTCGGCGCTTGAGCAGCTCGCCACACAGCTGCGACAGCGCGCTCATCACGATGCCCGTCGGCAGCACGGGGAACATGGGGTAGTGGCCGCTGCACGCGCCGGGGGGAATCGGGCCGAACGTCGCTTCGATGAGGTCGACTCCGGGCGAGGCCTCGAGCCGCGAGAGCGCGAGGGGCGCGCCGTACGGGTTCGTGCGCAGCACCTTCAGCTCGCCGGTCGCGCGCCGCTCGATGACGGGCGGGCGCGACGTCTTGCGCAGGTCGCGCTTCACGCCCGAGAACAGCTTCTGAAAATCGGCGACCGTCATCACCGAATATTCGGCGTCGAGCGAGAACAGCTCGGCGCCGCCGCGCGTGTGCAGCGTCGCCTGGGCGCGCCCGGCGTCGGAGCCGACGAGCTCGCCGTGTGCCTTGCCCTCGAGG
>JAEUJP010000717.1 GCA_016793725.1 Myxococcaceae bacterium
GTCGTTCTGGGCGGCGGCCACGTCGATCGCGAGCTGCTCCGACTCTTCCTGCTGCGCCTGCAGGCGCTGCGCGAGGTTCCTCAGCCGCTGCAGCTCGGCGGCCGCGAGCACGACACCGTTGGCGGTCTCCATGCCCTCGAGCGTCGTCTTGAGCACGTCGTTGAAGCGCCGCTCGATGATGGCGGCCGAGTCGGCCATCGTCACGGCGCACTGGTTCTGGCCGATGAAGGTGAACGTGCCGGCCTGAACGCTCGCGATGTCGCGCTGCTGCTGCGAGATGTCGAGCTCGACTCCGTAGGTCGCCGCCGCCGTCGCGACCTGCACGGCGCTCGTCGCGGCCGCCGCGACCCCGACCTGAACGCAGTTGCCGGGGCTGACGGTCGTGCCCGCCTGCGGAGGCGAGCAGTTCGCGGCCGCCATGACCGCCGACGTCGCGGCGTTCACCACGCTCGACGCGTAGGTCATCTGCGCGCGCTCCTTCTCGATGCTCTGCTGCATGTCCGCGACGGTGTTCGCGGTCGTGTACTGAAACTCGGCCAGCTCGGTGGCGAGCCTGCACTGCGCCGCCGCGCGCCGGCGCTCGATGTCGATGTCGCGCAGCTCGTTCTGCTGCTCGACCAGCTTCGCCTGCATCGTCAGCTTCGCCGTTCGAATGTTGACCATGGCGGCGAACAGCTGGCCGTTGCCGGTGCTGCCGCACGGGTCGGCCAGCAGCGTCGTCTGGTCGCTCAGCGGCGCGTACTTCTTGATCGCGGGGTACGTGCGCCCGTCGCTCGCGATGAACGTGCCGCAGATGTCGGCGAGCTGGTTCTCGTAGTTGTTCTTGATGCTCGTGAGCTCGGACTGGAACTGGGCGGCGTCGACCTTGCCCTGCTTGCCGAAGCTCAGGGCGATCTGCTCGCGCAGCTTCGCGAGATCGAGGCGCTGCTTCGCGAGCAGCGAGACGACCTCGTACGCGTTGCCCGAGGTCAGCGACGACGAGTCGAGCGCGGGGAAGGGTATGTAGTCGGCCGCGTAGCCGAAGTAGTTCACGTCGTTCGAGATCTGGTGGTACACGTCGCGCATGTCGAGCAGCGCGAGGCGGTAGTTTCGCTGCGCCGTGTCGAGCGTGATGCGCAGCTGTGGCACCGCCGTCTGGGCCGCGCGCTCGGTGATGTCGAGCATCAGCCGGCTCAACAGCGCGCTCTCGAGGTAGGTCGCCACGTACGCGCGCTCGATCACCGCGCGCGACAGCTCGGGCTTGTTGAAGCTCTGATAGCGACGGGCGATCTCTGCGTACGCCCGCGACTTCTGCGAAGCCGCGCGCACGAGGCGCTCGAGCCAGCTCGTCACCGTCGAGGGCGTGACGAAGCTCGAGTCGCTGCCCTGGCTCACGCCGCGGTCGAGCGCGACCTTCATGTCGGGCCCGAGCTGGTACATGCGGTCGAGCGCCACCTGGTAGTACTCGACGGCCTGGTAGAGGTTGTACATCTCGGCGCCGGCGACTCCGGTGAGGTCGATGCCGCCCTTCTCGAACTGCGAGCCGAGGAAGTTCGCTCCGCCGGCGGCGGCGAGGTCGAAGCGCGAGGTGTACGCGGCGGTCAGCGCGTCGTCGCCGAGCATGATGAGCAGCTCGGCGTTGAGCCGCTCGAACCCGTCACGGCCCGGCCCGACCTGCGAGAAGCTCTGCTGCAGGAACGTGTTCAGCACCGCCTTGTTCGAGGTGCTGAGCGCCGCGAACGCGAGCGGGTCGCTGTAGAGGTTCACGAGGCAGTCGGTGCGCCTTCTCGCCTCTTCGATCTGCGCCGGGTCGTAGCAGTACGGCAGCGCGTCGGAGCTGTGGCTGCACTGCACCGGAGCGAACCCGACCGTCGAGCCCGACATGCTGCTGCGGAAGCGCGTCTTGTAGCGAAACGCGTTCTCGATCAGCACCGGCAGCGCCGACACCGGCCTCGTGTTGCCGGTCTTGCGCAGGAACACCTTCTCGGCGCGCAGGTCGAGCCGGTTCGCGTCGCAGTACGGGGTGCCGTTCGTGCACTGGTACAAGAGCGGCTGGTCGTCTGCTCCGCCCTCGAGCACCACCTGGGTGCCGTTCGCCTTCCACCGGCGCAGGGTGTCGCCGCACGTCGCGCGCATGCACTGGCCGCCGCCGCAGTGGCCCGAGCGGCAGTCGCCGTCGCTCGAGCACGTCGTGTTGCTCGGGTCGGGCGTGTACTGCCTCTGGCACTGCTCGTTCGCGAGCTCCGCGGGCGTCTTCGTGCAGGCGCCCGCCGCCGGGCACACGTTGAAGTAGAGCACCTTGCTGCCGGCGGGGCAGGCCTGCCTCGACGCGCTTGGGGAGCCGTCGTCGAGCTGGCCTCCGTTGAACAGGCCGGTGTCCTCGCAATAGTAGTGCACGCCCTGGTTCGTCGGGCTGAGCGGCGTGTAGCCGAGCGACGCGCTGCCGAACAGGCCCGCGAGCTTCGTGTTCGAGTCGGCGCCGGTGAGCCCCAGGTCTGCGAGCAGCTGCGGGTCGCACTGTGCCCCCGGCGAGATCGGCAGCGTCTTCACGGTCTGCGAAGGCCCGGCCGTGCCGACGAAGTCGGCCGGCGTGAGCGCCGCCGGGTTGCGCTTGAGGCGAATGTACCCGTACGCCACCGCCGGAGCCGCGCCCGCATCGGGGTCGCCGACGAAGCTGTCGTAGCGCTCTTCGAACAGCACGAAGAGCTCGCTCTGGTTGACGAGCGCTCCGTCGAGGAAGCGCAGCGTGCGGCGGCGCGGGCGCCCGTCGGGCACCGGGTTGCCGCCGGCGAGCGCCTGGTCGAGCAGCTTGTTCGACGGCGAGGCGGCGACGTCGAACGGCTGCTCCGAGTCGCGGCACTCGATGCGAGCGCGGCCCGACGTCGAGCTCACCGTGCCGACCGTGAAGCCTTCGATGAGCCAGGGCACGTTGACGGGCGCGTAGCCGGGGCCACACCCACCGTCGGTCGAGAGGTAGCGGCCTCCGATGGTGCTCGAGAGCCGGTTGACGTCGCCGGCGACGACGCTGATGTCTTTGAGGAACACGAGGCAGTCGCCCGGCGTGCCGCCGTCGCCGCCGCCGCCGCTCATGAAGCACGACGCGTTCTGCGACGGGTCGGCCTCGAACATCAGCTTCACGCCCGGGTACCCGGGGTAGTGCAGCGACTGCGGCGAGTCGACGCGGCCCTCGAACAGCCCGGGCGTCGTCGTGTTCACCTGCAGGTTCATCGCCAGCGGCAGCTCGGTGACGCCGGTGGGAATCGGGCTCTGCGCCGCGTTCTGCACGTACGTGCGCACGCCCGTGCTGTTCGAGTACGGGTAGCAGGCCGCGGTCGCTCCGGCGGTGGTGAGGCAGCGCTGCTTCACGTTGTCGAACGCCCACGAGCCTTCGCGCGTCGACGTCAGCACGGCGAGAAACTCCTGCCACCCGTCGAGCTGGCCCATGCGCAGCGCGCCCCACAGCTGAATCAGCGCGTTGTTCACGGTGCCCGGCAGCGCCTTGTTGGGGCTCGCGACCCACGAGTCGAGGTTCTTGTTGTCGAAGGTGCCGAAGTAGAACATCGAGCCCGACCACTGGCCGTCGGGCCGCTGCACGTACGAGAGCGTGACGCGCGTCTTCGTGTCGCGCGTCGTGATCTCGAGCTCGCCTTCCCAGCGCACGAGGTTGATGTTGCCCGCGCCTCCGACGGTCACCTTGGGGCACGCCGGCGCGTTCGAGTCGGGGTTCGCCGCCGGGTCGACACAGCCCGGCTCGAGGCGGAACGTGACGGTCGGCGTCTGCTGCGCGGTCGCGTTGAGCACCGGCGGCGTCAGGGTCAGCCACGACATGGGGCACTCGTTCGCGGCCGCGCTGCACTCGCGGTACTGGCCCGAGCCGTCGCGCGGAGCTTCGACCCGCTCGCTGGCGCCGTTCGACCTCGTGCCGGCGTGCCACAGCTTGCGAATGGTGACCTCCTGGCCGATGTCGCTCACCGGCACGAGCATGAAGCTGCCCGACGGCCGCACGTTCGACAGGTCGAGGTGCGGCACGGGAATCGAGAGGCCGCCCGACGGCAGCGCGCTCGAGGGCCCCGTCGAGTGCCCGACCGGAGCGCAGTACCCCTGCTGGCCGTCTTCGGTCGTGCAGGCGCTGCCGGCCGCGCACGCCGCCTGGCCCGACCCGACGACGCACGACGGCCGGCACGCGTGGCGGAAGCAGCCGTAGCCCGACGCGCAGTCGGCGTTCACCTCGCAGTTCGAGTAGCAGCCGCCCTGCAGGCACACCTGATAGCCGTCGGGGCAGTCGAGGTCTTCGACGCAGCGGCGCGGCGACTCGCCTGGAGCGAGGCAGCTGCCGTTCGTGCAGGTGCGGCCGTCGAGGCAGCCCGGCACGAGGTGGTCGACGCCGCAGACGAGCAGGCCGGCGTCGGTGCGCACGTTGCCGCTGCACGGCGTGTAGCACTTGGGGTTCGCCGGCGGCAGCTGCGAGGCGCCGAGGCACAGGCCCGCGTTGCAGACGAGGCCCGCGCTGCACGCGTTGTTCGCGCCGCACGCGCAGCCCGCGCCGCCAGGCTCGCAGTGCACGCACGTGCCGGTCGCGGTGTCGCAGCGGTTGCCGCGCACGCAGCGGCCGTTGTCGAGGCAGAGGCCGCCTTCGTAGCCCTTCGAGTCGACGCACACCGCGCCCTCGAGGCAGTACGAGCCCTGGGCACAGCCACCGGCGAGGCACGCGCAGTTGCGCTGGCCCGGAGTGCAGTTGCCCGCGACGCAGAAGCCGTTGGTGCAGGTGCTCGCGCGGTCGGTGCAGACGGCGCCGCTTCTGCAGACACAGCCGGGGTCTCCGGCGGGGCAGGTCATCGCCTCACACAGGCCGCCGCGACACAGGAGCTGCTCGCCGCGA
>JAEUJP010000719.1 GCA_016793725.1 Myxococcaceae bacterium
GGGGGCGGCAAGAGAACGAGGAACCGTGAGTTACGGCGTCCGGAACATGTGCGCCAGCGCAAATCAGCACAGGTAACGAAGATGCTTCTCAGTCGTAAATCCGGTCGACTTCGGCAGTGAGTGGCGCTCGCTACCAGTTGACTCATGACAGCAATCACAAGCCAGACCGTGGTGATCGTCGACGATGACGAAGCGATCTGCTTTTTCATGGAGCGAGCCCTTTCATCTCGCGCGCGGGTCGTCGTCGCTGAGTCTGCGGCGATGGCGCGAGACCTCATCGTGCAGCAACGCGGGGTCGTATGCGTCCTCACCGACTACGGCATGCCTGCAGAGAACGGGTCCGCTCTGCTCGACTGGGTGAAGGCGACGCGGCCTGGCGTTCGCAGAGTCATGATGAGCGCGCAGGACGTTCTCGGTTTCGTTAGGCCCGGTCTGTGCGACGCCGTTCTCACCAAGCCTTTCACGTTGCGAGCGTTGGAGCTCGGCGTTTTTGGTCCGACATTCATCGCTGCGGGTCGAAACTGGAGGCTCGTGCTCGAAGCGGCGTTGCTGCGCATCGAATGGTCAGGGCTGCCCGACGACCGAGACCTCGAGCTCGAGCTCGAAGCCGAAAGCCGCGTGCTGGCGTTCGGCAGCCGGCATTGCCGTCTCGTCGATCTGGGGCCCTTGACTCCAGAAATGGCGCCCCTTCTGCCGGCCGTCGTTCAATGGAACCGCAAGCACTCGCTTCTGATCTCGAGGCTCCGGACTGCGACTGCGTACGTCACGCCCTCGCAGCTGGTGAAACAGCTCGCCAGCGTGGCCCTCAAGGCGGTGCCTCATGCTGCCCCAGCGCGCTTCTTTTCGACGGTGGGGGAAGCGGTGTCGTGGTTGCGCGACGACGCACCGTGAGAGCCAACAACATGAGATTCGACGCGCCTGGGCGGGAGAGGCGACCCGAGCCGATCCGGCGACCCTGATCGTTCGAACTCCCGCCACCAGCTCACGGAGCGGGCGACGAACCTCCCGTAGGACCTGTACGTTCGCGCGACCGGTGGCCCATGGCCGTCGCGCTCGTAACGGTTCACGGGGTGAGCCGGCGATCAGTTGATCGCATGGTGACGATCAGTTCGTGCAATGCGTCGGCGACATGACGATGGTGTTGACCGGCGGTGCGTGATCTACGCGCGACGTGACCGACCCGCGCGATCAGCGCATTGCCGAGCTTGAGGCACGCGTCGAGGCGAAGGACGCGGTCATCGACGCGCAGCGCGTGGAAATCGCCAGCTCAAGTCGAAGCTCGACGAGCTCACGAAGGTGGTGCTGTCGCTGAAGGAGCAGCTGGACCGGAACTCGAGCAACTCGAACAAGCCACCCTCGAGCGACTCGCCAGGTCAGAAGGCCGAGAGGCAGGGCAAGGGCGCTACCGGCGGCAAGCGCGGTGCCCAGCCGGGCCACAAGGGCTCCAAGCGCGAGCTGGTGCCGCCCGAGCAGGTGACCGAGACGAAGCCGCTCTTCCCATCGGAGTGCGAGAACTGCTGGGCGGCCCTGCCGCAGGTACCGAGTGCCGAGCCGCAGCTCTTTCAGACGGTCGAACTGCCGCCGCTCAAGGCCCACGTCACTCGGTGGGAGAGGAACTGTGTCGCGTGCCCGAGCTGCAGACACGAGACCTGGGCGAGCATCGAGGCGATTCCGAGCACGCCCTTCGGCCCGCGCCTATCGGCGGTCATCGGGCTCATCACCGGCGTCTACCACCTGACCCGGCGGTCGGCGGTGAGCCTGCTCTCCGACGTACTCGGCATCAACATCTCGCTGGGTGCGGTGAGCGCCGTCGAGAAACGTGTGAGCGATGCCGTGCAGCCGTCGGTAGACGAGACGTGGGCCAAGCTCGACGATGCGCCGGTGAAGCACACCGATGGCACCAGCTGGTTTCAGGCGGGCGTGATGTGCTCGCTGTGGACCATCGCGACGGCGGCGTCGACCGTCTTCAAGATTCTGGCGAACGGTCAGGCTGCGACGCTCGCCCCGCTGTTCGGCAAGAAGCTGAGCGTCCTCGTCAGCGACCGCGGTACCGCGCTGAACTCTTGGGCGATGGAGAAGCGGCAAATCTGCTGGGCTCACCTGCTGCGCAAGGCAATCTCGTTCTCGGAGCGCGACGGCCCCGCCGGCGCCATCGGGCGCGAACTGCTCGACCTCGTCGGAATTCTCTTCACGTACTGGCAGCAGCTGCGTCGCGGCGAGTCGAGCCGCGACAGGTTCCGCGAGCTGATGGCACCGGTGCGCCGTCAGGTCGAGGCGGTGCTTGAGCGAGCTCGCGCCTCGAAGCTCACCCACGTGTCGGGCTCGTGCGAAGACATCCTCAAGCACCGCTCCGCCCTGTGGACCTTCGTCGAGCAGGAAGGCGTCGAGCCGACGAACAACCACGCCGAGCGAGAGCTGCGGGCCTTCGTGCTCTGGCGTAAGCGCAGCTTCGGAACGCAGAGCAACCGCGGCAACCTGTTCGCCGAGCGACTGATGACGGTGGCGCACACCGCCCGCAAGCAGAACAAGAACGTGCTCGAGTTCCTGACTGCCTGCTGCGTTGCCGCGCGCGACGGGGCTCCGCCGCCCTCGCTCTTCGCGACCGCCTGAGTCACGCCGACTTCGACACCACCATCGGGAAGTATCGGGTCAACTAAACCCCGTTGGCCCGCGCTGCGCACTTGCTTCGCTCGCCGCAGCTGCCGCATCGGGAACTGCAACTCGCGAGCTGACGACCCCGCTTCGACCGCAAGAATGCTCATCGTCTCACCCGGCTTCGCCTCTACAGCCTTGAGGAGACGCTCGCGAAGAATCGCGAGCTCGGCCGGGTCTCGACGATTCTCAGCCTTCATTGAGCCCCGCGGCTCGTCTGCTCGCTTCGTCTTTCGAGGAGCGGCTCCGAACGCGCGTTTCAGCGCGACCTCGGCTTCGCGACGGCAAGCCTCCAGGTGTTCCTGAACCACGGCTTCGATGCGCCTGCTCAACTGCTCAATGTTGGTTGGCATCGGGCCCGAATTTCACGCCGCCCCATCGCCCTCAACCGGGGGCCTGAACGGTTGCTCTTCACCAACTGCTCCGCAGTCAGCACCAGCGTGACACCTTCTTCGTCTCGTACGCGTAGCGGCCGTCGTCGCGCCGCGACAGCCTTGACTCGGCGACCCTTCGGCAGGCTCGGGCCGCGAGCTCCGTACCTGCACAGGCGCAGCAGCCCTTGCCGGTCGTTTGCACTCGTCGCGGTGTCCGCGTGCAGGCTGAACCCCATCAATACGGCGGGCCCATCAGCCCTTCCTGCTCAGGAGCCGCGGCGAGCGTGACGAGCAGCAGGAGCATCGCCGCGCGCACCGCATGCCACACTGAAGTGCGTGCCGTTGCCGGCCGACTTCGGAGCCCGGCGTCAGCGGCCAGAGCGCCAGCGCCTCGGCCAGAGCAGCAGCAGCGCCCCCACCGGCAACTCCTACGACGTCGCCGAAGCTGCTCGGCGTGCCGGGCCTGCGCCTCATCGGCACCGCGCCCGACAAGGCCGGCGTGCTGTCGTTCACGCTCGCGGGTCAGAAGACCGAAGAGGTCGGCGGGCTGCTCGACAAAGAGGGCATCGCCGTGCACTCGGGGCACCCCTGCGCCCAGCCGATTCTGCGCCGCTTCGGAGTCGAGGCCAGCGTGCGTGGCAT
This sequence comes from Myxococcaceae bacterium, assembly GCA_016793725.1. Lineage (GTDB taxonomy): Bacteria > Myxococcota > Myxococcia > Myxococcales > Myxococcaceae > Xiheicaenimonas > Xiheicaenimonas phototrophica. The sequence goes on from JAEUJP010000719.1 coordinate 3,669, forward strand.
CGAACTTCGCGACGTCGAGGGCGCTCCACGCGAGCGCGCCGCGAGATCGTCAAGATCGTGCGCGAGAACGGGCTGAAGTTCGAGGTGAACCTGTCGGACTACGTCGACACGGGGCTCTTCCTCGATCACCGCGACACGCGCGCGCGCGTGCGCGACGCGGTGAAGGGCAAGCGCTTCTTGAACCTGTTCGCGTACACCGGCGCGTTCAGCGTGTACGCCGCGGCCGACGGCGCGGCCTCGACGGTGAGCGTCGACCTGAGCCCGCAGTACTGCGACTGGACGAAGCGGAACCTGAAGCTGAACGCGCTGCGGGGCGAGGTCATCTGCGCCGACTGCTCGGCTGGCTCGAGCCCGATCGGGGGCCCTTCGATCTCGTCGTGCTCGACCCGCCGTCGTTCTCGACGAACTTCCGCGGCTTCGAGCTCGATTCCCGCCTCGAAGGGGGGCGCGAGCTGAAGACGCTGCCCGACGACTTCCGCCCCGGCATTCACCGCACGTGGCGCTTCGGCGCGGCGTAGTGCGATAGAGCAGCCCAGATGCTCGCCCTGGGAATCGCCCTGCTGGCTTCGGCTGCGACCCCCGAGCAGCAGGAGCGGGATGAGCGGGGCGCTTGCATCATGATTCTCATCACCGACACCAACCCCGCCAGGGCCGAGTGGACGTGGTGGCTCGGCGCCGGAGGCGGCCTGCGCGATTTTCGCACCGCCGCTTCACGCGCCGTGTTCGCGGCGCGGCTCGGAGCCGGCGTCTCGTTCGGCCTCGCGACGCTGCCGGACCCGGGCTACGGCGGGCCGTACGAGCTGCGCTGGGGACCCTGGCTGGGAGCCGAGACGCAGCTCGACGGCGCGCTCGGCGAAGGCGGGCTCGAGGTCTCGTTCGGCCAGGAGCACCACGCGCGCTGGGGCACGTACTCCGTGCGCCTCGGAGGCGGCTACGGCTTCGACGCCGGCGGCCCCTCGCCGCACCTCTCGATCACCGCGACCGGCGGAGTCCGCTCGGTGCCCGCGCGCTACACCGAGCGGGGAGCCTGCGACCCGCCCGCAATGCCGCTCACGCACGCGTTCGCCAGCGGCGTGCGCATCTTCGCGACGCTGCGCGTGCCGTTCGCCGGGGCGCGCGGCATCGCATTCGTGGCCGGGCTCGAATTCGAGCCGTCGTTCTTCCTGCCGCCGTACTCGCTGTCGCGGTGGCTCGGCTCGGCCCCCTGAGGCCTCAGCTGCCCTTGAGCAGCCGGGCGTGCAGCTCGCCCGAGAGCAGGTAGACGAAGTGCGACTGCCCGAACGACAGCTCGTCGCCGGTGCAGCACGGCGCGCGAGCCGATGCGACGTACGGCAGCCCGCAGGCGCTCGCCGAGCCGGTGGCCGCAGCGCTCAAGGCCGCGGCAGCGTGAGCACCGGCCCCACGCCCGCGTCGAGCGACGGCAGCGTGGGCGGCTGCGCGGCGGCCATGGCGTTCACGTAGCGGGTGAAGGCGTTGCGCAGGTGTGTGGCATTCACCGCGTTCGGGCTGACCATCTGGGGCTCGCGCGGGGTGACTCCGAGCAGGCCTGCTTCGAGGTCGCGCGGGGCGTGACCCGTCGCCGCGTACGCCGCGGCGATGGCCGGGCGCTGCGCCGCGAGCGAGGCGTTGAGCGCCGCGATGCGCGCGTCGAACGCGGCGAGCTCGACGTTCACCTCGGCGGCAGTCGGTGCGCGACCCTTCTTGACCCGCGCGGCCGCGCGTGCGCCCTCGAGCGCGGCAGGGTCGACCGTGACGACCGGCGCCGGCGCGACGACGGCCTTCGCGACGTGGTGCGGCAGCACCCACCGCCCGCCCTCGAGCCAGGCGTGCTCGACCGCGTCGTTTTCGGTCGACAGCCCGCTCGCCAGCGCGGCGCTGCGTGACGGCAGCGCGGCGGTGCGGCGCGCGAGGTACGTGCTCAGCTGCTGCTCGTAGAAGCTGCGGCCGGCCGGCGTGAGGGCGAGCGTCTGCGGTATCACGGTCTGCACCGTGCCGGTGCCGACGGGCTGGGTCGAAAACGGTTGAGCGGCGGCTGCGGTGGCGAACACTGCGGCAACGGTTGCGAGCGTCTTCATGGGTCGGCCTTTCAGGGGAACAGCGCAGAGGGAGCCATCGAGGGGGCGACCTGAGAGACGAACTCAGGCGACAGCGGCGCGTTGCAGAACCGCGGGTAGCCATCGGCGCCGGCGCCGATGCACCAGGGTCGCGCCTGCGTCGACCACAGCGTCTCGAACGCATGCGAGCCGTCGCCGGCGGCGGCGACCCAGCCGATGATGGTGTCGGCGCTCGCCAGTGGGTACCAGCGGCCCGCGGCGGAAGCAGGAGCGACCCCGTCGGTGGCGAGCACCCGATCGGGCGTGCCGTCTCCGCGCGGCAGGGGTGCTCCGCCCGGCGCCGAGACCTGGGGTCGAACCGTCGTCACGCAGTCGTCGCGGCCCACCTTCACCACGGCCACCGAAGGCGCGGGGCACGACGAGAAGACGTACGCCTCGAAGCGCGTGAAGCACCGCTCGGGAGCGATGCCGTCGGCGCGGCAGGTCGCGCGCCACTGCGCGAGCGTCGCGGCATCGACCGGAATGAAGTCGGGCGACACGCAGATGTCGCGGTCGGCCCTCACGGTCAGCGTGCGCGAGGCGGCGCAGCGCGGGGCGGTGACCTGCTCGCAGCGCACGACGCCGAGCGCGTCGACGACCCGGCCGAGGCCGGGCGCACAGGTGAAGGTGCGGTAGTCGATGACCGGCCGCGGCGTGACCGGCCCGAAGTACGTCGCGACGAGCGCGTGGGTGACGTTGCCCTCGATGTCGAAGCCGGGGCGGGTCGCGGCCCGGTGGGTGTCGGGCAACCTCAGCGTGTTGGTGCCCCAGTTGAAGCGGGCGTACGCGACGTGCTGCACCCAGTTGCCGAAGCCCTCGTACCAGGCGAGGTAGGGGTTGTGGCGCTCGTCGTACTGGTGGTCGGTCATCAGGTCGATGACGTCGAGGTAGAGCCAGTGCGCGAAGCCCGAGTGCAGGCCGTTGTGCAGCACGTGGCCCATCTCGTGCGGAGTCGCAGCGAGCGCCGCCGACGCGCGGTTGTTCGCGCCGAGCGCATCGGTCGCGCGGTCTTCATTGACGAGCACGGTGTCCCAGACCGTCATCGGCGTGCCCAGCGGGGCGTCGACCGTGTAGTTGAAGTCCATCAGCTTGTAGGCCGTGGTCGCGCGCAGCACCTGCTGTGCGTATTCGGCGGCCCAGAGCTGGCGCGCTGCGAAGTTCGAGATGGCGCCCTCGCGGTCGAAGCCGTTGCCGAGGGTTCGCGTGCCGAAGGCGGTGTCGGTCGGTGCGCGCTCTTCAGACAGCCACGCGTACGTCTCGTGGCTGCGCAGGTAGTCGACGGCGTGCGAAGGCAGGGTGCCGATCGACAAGGGGCCGAGGCCCGCGATGACGGCGCCGTCGACGATGCCGTCCCACAGGCCGTAGTCGTGAGTGCCGACGCTGAAGCCGAACATGCTGCGGCCCTCGACTTTCACGTAGACATCGGGCGCGCCGCCGGTGAGGCCGTCGGAGCACTCGGCAGCGAAAGAGACCCGGCCCTGCGAGTCGGTGAAGGCCGCGCCGCAGTACTCGTCCCACCCGAAGTCCGAATCCATCGCGGTCACCTTGAGCCCCGCGCACGGCACGCGCGTGAAGGGCACGCTGAAGGTGGGGTCGAGCTCGAGGCCCGCGTCGGCGGTGCCTCCGTCGGGTGAAGGCGCGGGTTGAAGGCTGGCCGGGCAGACGACCTGCATCGTCACCGTGAAGGTCTCGGCGGCGGCGGGTACCGACAAGAAGAGCAGCGCTGCGAAGAGTCGTCTCATGCGCGCTGCGGTGAGCAGGGCGCATGCCAGCCCCGCTCGAGAGCGAGAGGGGCAGCGGGCGGGCGACGACACACTGTGACGTCGCACGGCGAGGTCTCATGGGGCGTCACCCAACCCGGCGATCGGCTCGCCGCTGCGAGCCGCGCGAGCCGAGCTCACCGGGCTGGCCGCCTGACCCTGACGCCTCGACGTGACACGCTCCGGGCTCCATTTCAGCCCGGTTGTTTTTCGCCTCGTACCGTCGCCGGCCATGAACCCCCGCTCGCTCACGGTCTCGCTCTTCGTCGTCGCTGCTGCCTGCGGCCTCCCGCTCCCCGACGAGGCCGACGAAGCCGACAACGGGTTCGACGACTCGGCCAGCGTGCAGCAGCGCGTCGTCAGCTGCGCCGAGTCGCAGAGCACCGGCTACCGCAGCGGCAGCCCGTTTCCCGTCACGCTCATCACCATCGACGGTTACCCGGTCGAGAAGACCACCGGCAACGCCTACGCGGTGATGCAGGCCGCCGCCGCCGCCGCGGGCGTGCCGCTGCGCATCAACAGCGGCTTTCGCACGCCCCAGCAGCAGCAGTACCTCTACAGCTGCTACGTCAACTGCAACTGCAACAGCTGCAACCTCGCCGCGGCGCCGGGCTACTCGAACCACCAGAGCGGCACCGCGCTCGACCTGAACACCGCGAACGGCGCCGTCTTCTCGTGGCTCAACGGCAACGCCGCGCGCTTCGGTTTTCGCCGCACCGTGCCGAGCGAGCCCTGGCACTGGGAGTACTTCGGCGGCGGGCCGGGCGGAGGCCCGTGCAGCGCTCCGCCTCCGTGTGACCGCTCGTGGGGCCCGTTCACGTTCAGCTGCGACGGCGCGCAGAGCAACATGGCCTGCGTGAACGTGAACGAGCCGTCTGACCCACACACGTGGAACGACAACTTCTTCTGCAGCAGCGGCGACCTCGGCCTGCGCTGGTCGCACGCCGGCGCCATCGACGGCATGACGTGCGTGAACACGCACGAGAGCGCCGAGGCCAACGCCAGCATCTGGGCCGACAACTTTCTGTGCTCGCCGCCCCAGTCGCCGTGGAAGCTGAGCTGGTCGAGCGCCGGCCCCATCGCCGGCAGGGGCTGCATTCACTGGAATGAGACGGCCGACCCGAACTCCTGGCACGACAACCACCTGTGTGCCGAGCAGGTCGCGACGTTCAGCGAGGCCGGCTACACGTTCAGCATGGCGGGCCCGGTCGCCGGCTCGACCTGCGTCGCGGTGAACGAGCCCGCCGACCCCGACACGTGGAACGACAACTTCTTCTGCAGCCCGACCGACGTCGGCATGCGCTGGTCTCACGTCGGGCCCATCGCCGGCATGGTGTGCACGAAGGTCGACGAGCCTGCCGAGAAGCAGGCCGCCATCTGGGCCGACAACTTCTTGTGCGTGCCCGAGACCGCGCCGGTGCGCTTCCGCTGGAGCACCGCCGGTCGCCTCGCCGGCCTGCCGTGCGTGCGCTGGTTCGAGCACTCCGACACGAGCCCCACCTGGCTCGACAACTGGCTGTGCATCGAGACCCCCGCGCTCGCCGGAGGCAACCCGACGCAGACGCTCGGCCCCATCGGCGGCGTCGACGTCGTGCCCGTGACGCCCGTCGTGCCGCGCACGCCCGAGACGATGCCTGAAGATCTCGCGGTCGAGCCTCGGCAACAAGAGATGGTGGGCGGCTGTGCCGCCGCTCCGGGGCTCGTGCCGTTGCTCGCGCTCGCGCTGCTGCGCCGGCGACGCGGGCTTCAGAGCCGGTAGCCGCCGGTCGCCTCGATGCGCTGGCCCGTCACCCAAGCGGTGTCGGGCGAGAGCAGCGACGCCACGATGCCGGCGATGTCTTCGGGCACGCCGATGCGGCCGAGCGGCGTCTCGGCCGCGACGGTCTTCTGCAGCGCCGGGTCCTTCATGGCGCCGCCGCCGAAGTCGGTGACGATGCCGCCCGGCGCGACGGTGTTCACCGAGATGCGGCGCGGCCCGAGCTCGACGGCGAGCGAGCGCGTCAGCACCTCGAGCGCGCCCTTCGTCGCGGCGTAGACCGAGAGGCCGGCCAGCGTGTAGCGCGTCAGCCCCGTCGAGACGTTCACGATGCGTCCTCCGTCGGCCAGCAGCGGCAGCAGCTTCTGCGTCAGAAAGAACGGCCCCTTCACGTTGGCCGCGAACAGCGCGTCGAACGCCTGCTCCGTCACGTCGGCGAACGGTGCCCAGCCGCCGACGCCCGCGTTGTTCACGAGGTGGTCGAGGCGGTCGCCGCCGAAGACCGTCTTCAACGTCTCGCGCAGCTGTGTGACGAACCCGGCGAATGTGCCGGTCTGCGAGACGTCGAGGCGCAAGACCGCGGCCTTTCGACCCTGCTCGCGAACGAGGCGCGCGACCTCGTGGGCCTCCGCCTCGGCCGAGACATAGGTGACGACGACGTCGGTGCCGCGCTGCGCGAGCGCGAGGGCGATGCTGCGACCAATTCCCCGGCTGGAGCCGGTGATGAGTGCGATGGGCATACCGCCTCAGATGCCGTACGCTCCGCGACGTCGCTAGAGACACTTTTAGCACCTACTCACCAGATGGTTCCGTAGACACCACGAGGTAACCAGCCCATGCCCATCATGAAAGACCTGCCGCTGGTGCCCGCCGAGCGCGCGCTGAAGGTCATCGGCGGCCGGTGGAAGGTCTACGTCCTCTACTGGCTGTTCGAGGGCCCGCTGCGCCTGTCCGAGCTGCGCCGCAAGATTCCCGACGTCAGCCAGAAGGTGCTGGTGCAGCAGCTGCGCGAGATGGAGTCACACGGCGTCGTGCACCGCGAGGTCTTCGCCGAGGTGCCGCCCCGCGTCGTCTACAGCGCGACCACGCTCGGCAAGAGCCTCGAGCCGCTGGTCGATGCGCTGTGCGCGTGGGGCAAGCGCCACGCCGACGCGCTGAAGGGCCTCGACGCCCCCTCGGTCAAGGCTCGAGCTGAACGCCCGCGTACAGCTCATCGACGCTCAGCGTGAGCTTGGGGTCGAGCAGCGAAACGTTCTCGCCGCCGCGAACCTCGCGCTCGCTCCACGTCGCACCGCTTCGCTCGATCACCGTCACCTGTTTCAGGCGGTGCGAGACGAACAGCACGGCCTTCAGCGACGCCAGCTGCTTGTAGCAGCTCAGCTTGTCGCCCCGGTCGTAGTCTTCGGTCGAGCGGCTCGTGACCTCGACCAGAATCGTGGGGTTGGTCGCGGCGTGCTTGTCGAGCGGCGCCGGCTGCAGCGCCCCGCAGATGACGGTGACGTCGGGGAACGCGGTGAGACCAGCAGCTTCGATTCGCACCCTGAGGTCAGACGAATAGGTCGTGCAGCTTCCCAGGAGCGCATTGCCGAGCAGCCGGTTGACGGCGCTGGCGAGCGCGGCGTGAGCCGGCGTTCCGCCCACCATCGCGTAGATGACGCCGTCGCAGTACTCGAGCTTCACCTCGCTCAGCTCGAGCGCGCGCAGGTACTCGTCGTAGCTGTAGTGCACCCTGCGGGCGGTCGGCATCGCGTCGCGCACCATAGCCTCGAGCGCGCCGCGACGCGGGTTTCAGCCCGGCCCCGACACAGTGCTAAGCGCTCTGCCGCTCCAATGACTGCCCCCTCACTGCCCTCTCAAGCCCGCGTCGTCGTCATCGGCGGCGGCGTCATCGGCTGTTCCGTCGCGTACCACCTCGCGCACCTCGGCTGGCGCGACACCGTGCTGCTCGAGCGCGACCGCCTGACGTCGGGCACGACGTGGCACGCGGCCGGCCTGATGGTGACGTTCGGCTCGACGAGCGAGACCTCGACCGAGCTGCGCAAGTACACGCGCGACCTCTACGCGCGGCTCGAGGCCGAGACCGGGCAGGCCACCGGCTTTCGGCCCGTCGGCTTCATCGAGGTCGCGTCAGACGAAGGCCGCCTCGAAGAGTACCGGCGCATCTCGGCGTTCAACCGCCGCTGCGGCGTCGACGTGCAGGAAATTTCGCCCTCGCAGGTGAAAGAGCTCTTCCCCCTCGCGCGCATCGACGACGTGCTCGCGGGCTTCTACGTGAAGGGCGACGGCCGCGCCGACCCCGTCGACGTCACCATGGCGATGGCGAAGGGCGCGAAGCTGAAAGGCGCGACCGTGCTCGAGGGCGTCACGGTCGAAGACGTCGTCGTGAAGAACGGCCGCGTCACGGGCGTGCGCACCGCGCAGGGCACCCTCGCGTGCGAGTACGTCGTGAACTGCGCCGGCATGTGGGCGCGGCAGCTCGCGGCGAAGAACGGCATCAACGTGCCGCTGCAGTCGGCAGAGCACTACTACCTCATCACCGAGAAGCTCCCGAACATCGACCGCAGCTGGCCGGTGCTCGAAGACCCGGGCTGCCACGGGTACTACCGCGAAGAGGGCGGCGGCATGATGGTCGGGCTGTTCGAGCCCGTGTGCGCGCCGTGGAAGGTCGAGGGCGCGCCGGCCGACTTCTCGTTCGGCGAAATTCCCCCCGACTGGGAGCGCATGACGCCGTACCTCGAGAAGGCCCTCTCGCGCGTGCCCGAGGTTCAGGGCGCCGGCCTGAAGAAGCTGTTCTGCGGCCCCGAGAGCTTCACGCCCGACCTGCGGCCCATCGTCGGTGAGTCGCCCGAGGTGAAGAACTACTTCGTCGCGGCAGGGCTCAACAGCATCGGCATTCTCACCGGCGGCGGCCTCGGCCGCGCGGTCGCGCAGTGGGTCGTCGACGGCCACCCCGACGTCGACGTGACGGGCATGCACATCGACCGGCTCGAGCCCTACCAGTCGACCCCGGCGTACCGGCGCACGCGCACGGTCGAGTCGCTGGGCCTCGTCTACACCTGCCACTACCCGTTCAAGCCGATGAAGACGGCGCGCGACGCGCGGCGCACGCCGCTGTACGTCGAGCTCGAGAAGCAGGGCGCGTTCTTTCGCGACGTGAGCGGGTGGGAGACGCCCGACTGGTACGCCGGCCCCGGCCAGAAGGCCGACGCCGGCCCGCTGTCGTTCGGGCGGCCGTCGTGGTGGCCCCAGTGGCAGGCCGAGCACCGCGCGGCGCGCGAAGGTGTGGTCGTGATGGACATGTCGTTCATGTCGAAGTTCAAGGTCGCGGGCCGCGACGCCGGGCACATCTTGAACCAGCTCTCGGCGAACGACGTCGACGGCGAGCTGAACCGCATCACGTACACGCAGTGGCTGAACGAGCGCGGCACGCTCGAGGCCGACCTGACGGTGACGAAGCTCGGCGAGCGCGACTACTGGGTCGTCGCGAGCGACACGGCGCGGCGGCACGTGCACGCGCGGCTCGAGCGGGCGCTGGGCGAGGGCCACGCGTTCTGCACCGACGTGACCGGCGCGTGGGCGCAGCTGAACGTGCAGGGGCCGCGCTCGCGCGAGCTGATGCAGGCGGTGACGAGCGCCGACCTGTCGAGCGACGCGTTCCCCTTCCGCTGCGCGAGAGAGATCGACATCGGCTTCGCGCGCGTGCTGTGCGTGCGCATCACCTACCTCGGCGAGCTCGGCTACGAGCTCTACATTCCCACCGAGCAGGCGGTGCACGTGTACCGGCACCTGCTCGAGGCGGGCGAGAAGTTCGGGCTGCGTCACGCGGGGCTCAAGACGCTGGCGTCGTGCCGAATGGAGAAGGGCTACCGCGACTACGGGCACGACATCGACAACACCGACTCGGTGCTCGAGGCGGGCCTCGGCTTCGCGGTCGACCTGAAGAAGCCGAACGGGTTCATCGGCAAAGACGCCGTCGTGCGCAAGAAGGCCGAGGGGCCGCTGAAGCGGCGGCTCTTGCAGGTGCAGGTGCTCGACCCGAAGCCGCTCATGTTCCACGCCGAGCCGGTGTGGCGCGACGGGCAGCCGGTCGGCTACGTGCGCGCGGCGTCGTACGGGCACACGCTCGGCGGCGCGGTCGGGCTCGCCATGATTGAGGGCGGCAACACGCCCGTCGACGCCGCGTTCATCGACTCGGGCAGGTGGGAGGTCGAGATCGCGAACGCCCGCTACCCCGCGAAGGTGTCGCTGAAGCCGCTGTTCGACCCCGAGAACAAAAAAATCAAGGGCTGAGCGCCGCCGCGGCCGCAGCCGCGTACAGCCGCACCCGCAGCGCGACGTCGCGCTCCTCGGCCGAGTAGTCGGCGTCGCCGCCCGGGCTGTCTTCACGCATCGCGAACACGCCGTACACCTTCGCCTTGCGGTCGATGAACGGCACGAACCCGCCCTTGCCCGCGTGCCCGGTCTGGTGAATCGCCGTACACGCCGGGTCTTCGACCACCGACGCCGCGTCGAACGTGAAGAGGTCGTTCAGCTCGACCGGCCGGTAGCACCACCGCCACACGTTGAGCCCGTACTCGAGGCCCGGCTGCGGCGAGAGCAGCACGCGCACCGACGCGCCCGCCTGCGGCGCTTCTTGTTCGGCGACGGTGGCGGGCGACAGCAGCACCTTCGACCGGCTTCCTTTGCCGTCGTGGTACAGCGCGCGCACGAGCTTCGCGTAGTCGGCCACGCTCGTGCGCAGCGAGCCCGCGAGGTTCACGCCGTTCAGGTACCGGCCCTGCAGCCCCGACGGCGTCGCGACGAGCTGCGCGAACAGCGTCTCGAAGCCGACGCCCGCGAGCTTCTCGAGCGCCGCGCCCGCGACCGCGTGGTGCGTCGCGCCGTACTTGTAGACGGTGCCGGGCGGCTGCGCGCTGCCGCGCGGCGTGCCGAGCTCGGGCGACGCCACCTCGACCGCGTGCGACGCGGTCAGAATCGCGCACGCGCAGGCCTCGAGCGTCGTCGAGCGGTCTGACGTGCAGTCGTGCTCGGGCAACAGCCCGTCGGTGAACGACAGGAGCTGCCGCAGCGTGACCGTGCCGCTGCGGCCCGCCATCGACGCGCACGGCAGCACGCCCGACACCGGCGCATCGAGCCCGGCCTGCACGCTCGCGAGCCGCCCGCCGGTGACCGCCCGCTCGAGCGTGGCGAGCGCGACGGTCGACGTCACCCACTTCGACGACGACGCGACGCCGGTGACGAGGTCGACCGTGTACGCGGGCCGCCCGGCGGGGCACGTGCCGGCCGTGGCGCAGACGCCCGCCTCGCCGCGGTACAGCTCGCGGTCGCCGTCGTCGAACACGAGCATCGCGAAGCCGTTCAGCACGCCCGCGTCGACGCGGCCCTTCAGCCAGGCGTCGAGGTGCGCGAACGAAGGCCGCGTGCCGGCATCACCGGCTTCACCTGCGTCTGCGGTGCCCGAATCGGCGGGCAGGGTGACGCCCGAGTCGGCGTCGGCCGCGAGCGGCTGACACGCCGTCGCGACCACGAGCAGCACGGCGGTGTGGGGTCTCACCCCGGCATCAACCCGACGCCGGGCCGAAGGTTTCACCCCGCCCAGAACAGCTGCCACAGCAGGCCCGCGGTCGGCAGCGCGCCGACGACCTTCTGGCTCACGCGCCCGTCTGAGGCGACGAAGTAGAACGTCGGAAACGAGTCGACGCCGAACGCCTGGGCCGTCGCGTTGTCACCGAGCAGCACGGGGTAGTCGACGTGGTTGTCTTTCGTGAACTTCTCGACGGCAGCGCGGTCGTCGTACGAGAGCGCGACCGAGACGACCTGGGCGTGGCTGCCGGCGAGCTCGGCGACCTTCGAGATGGTCGACACCGCCTGCTTGCAGTACCCGCACCACGGCGCCCAGAACGCGAGCATCGTGGGCTTGCCCTGCAGCGACGCGAGCGTCATCTCTTTGCCGTCGAGCGTGGGCAGCGGCGCAGGCGCCCCGGGCAGCGCCGTGCGGTTCGCGCCGCGCAGGCTCCACCCGACGAAGGCCACGGCCAGCACGGCGACGATGCCCACCCAGACCCACTGCTTCTTCGACGACGGCTTCGAGCCCAACGACGGCAGCGCAGATTCCATTCGGCGCACGTATCACGGACACGGAATCGGTTTCACGTCGTACTCCAGTGGCGCGTGACGCTCGCCGGTCAGCACGACCCGGTAGGTCTGGCCCGCCATCGGCGCCCGGCCCTGGCGGTCGATGCGCAGCGCGCTCGTGCCGCCGTAGCCGCGCTGCAGCACGTACACGGGAGGCAGCGACCCCGAGTTTCGAGTGAGGGTGGCCCCTTTCGTGGGGCAGGGCCCGAACACTGCAGATAGCGCGCCTTGCTTGCGGGCCAGGGGCGAGGGCATTACTTCAGCGGCGTGCCGAGCCGTCTGGTTCTCGTGGTCGACGACGACACCGACAACCGCGAGTCGCTCATCGAGTTGCTCACGATGGAGGGCTACGAGGCCGTCGGGGCGAAGAACGGCCTCGACGCGCTGCAGTTTCTCGAGAAGTGCGAGCGGCTGCCGAGCGTGCTGCTGATCGACCTGATGATGCCCGAGATGGACGGGGTGGCCCTCTGCCAGGCCTGCGCCGGCACGCAGCGCTTGTCGTCGATTCCGCGCATCATCGTCTCGGGCAAGCGCGACTTCGACCTCGCCGCGTGCCAGGCCCACACGTTCGTGACGAAGCCGGTCAGCCCGGCGCGCATCTTGACCGCGGTCGGTGACGTGCTGATGCCCCAGTAGCGGGGCATCGAGCTCGCCCTACTCGTCGACCTCTTCTTCGACGTCTTCTTCGTTCTCGCGAAACGGGCCCGCGTCGTTCTCGGCGACGAGCGTGCCTTCGAGCTCTTTGCCGTTGTCGGGTGTGTCTTCTTTCACCGCTGCGATCTCTTCTTTCGCGTTCGTCTTGGGGTCGACGACGACGATGACGTCGGGGCGCACCTCGTGAACGACGACGACGCGATTGTCGACCGCGAGCTCCCAACCGACTGCGAGCGCGAGTGGCACGACGAGCGCGCGGCGCGGGCCGACGGCGCGCCAGATGACGCGACGGCGAATGCGCCTGCGCACGCGCCTGCGAATGCGGCGCCTCACCCGACGGCGGCGCAGGGGCCCGGCAGCGGCCTCGAGCGCCACGAAGCAGACGCCCGCGGCGAGCAGCTGAAGCACGCGCCTCCGGCGCGGAAACGGGAGCGGAGCGACCAGAAACATCGTTCGACGGTTCATGGTGACCTCATCGTGTCACCTTCCAACCCGGCCGCGCACCGAAAGTTGCGGGTCTAACGCTGTTGCTGCGCGTAGCGCAGGGTGATGTCGTCCATCGAGGCGAAGATGCCCGGCCCGCCGGCGGCGTTCGCCGCGTGGCGCACGTCACCGAAGATGCCGCCCTGGCCGACGCCCTCGGTGAGAATGCGGAACTGGCCCCGCTCGTCTCGAATGATGCGGCGGGTAATCGAGCCGACGAGCACGTGCTGGCCGTCGACGGTCGTGTTGCGCACCCAGCCCTCGCCGCGCCGCACCGTCACGTTGCCCGCGGGTATGCCTCCGCTGCTCGTCACCGTCTCGCGGGTCGAGCGCGGGTCACCGGGCTCGCCGCGCCAGGCCCGCCGGGTGGGCGCGTTGAACCGCTGCAGCGCGTCGTTCGCCTGGCCCCACGTGGCGAAGGCGTCGTACGAGGTGGGGGGCGAGGGGCGATGGGTGGGCTCATGCACCTCATAGGGGCCTCTGTGGGTTCGGTTTCGCGGGTATGACGAACCCGGCAGGTCGGCGGCGACCTCCCGGCTTCTCTCGTGAAATGCCGGCCCTGGCCGCGGCACGAGACATGGAAAGTCATCGGGAAATGCGCGCAGACGTCATCGAGACCCGCACGGGTCGAATCTGGTTGGACGACGAAGGCATCGTGCAGTCGATGCAGCTCGACGGCGTCGAGCAGGTGCTCGCCGACGCCGAAGAGAACATGGCCGCGACCCGTCGCGCCGCCGGTGGCGTGAGACGCCCGATGCTGGTCGACATGTCTCGGGTGAAGTCGATCAACCGCGAGGCGCGGGTTCGGTACACCGACGGCAGCAGCGCACAAGTGGTGCTCGCCGTCGCGCTCGTCATCGGCAACCCGCTCACGCGAATGATCGGCAACTTCTTCATCGGCATGAACCACGCGCCGGTGCCCACCCGCCTGTTCGACTCGCGCCGCGAGGCGCTCGAGTGGCTGCGCTCGAAGATGTCGCCGGCATGAGCAGCGACCTCGCCGACGTTCGGCGGCTCATCGTCATGAAGGCGGGCGAGACCTCGGCCGCAGAAGACACGCTCGCGTCGCTGGCGCGCATCGAGGCCGAGCTCGAGCGCGGCCGTCAGACCGAAGCCCGCCTCACCGAGCTCACCGACTCGCTGTTCGCGCTCGCGTCGCTCGACTTCGAGAAGATGCCGAAGGTGCTGAACGACGGCACGCTGATCGACGCCGCCGCGGGCTGCGTGACGATGTTGGCCGAAGAGCTCGCGGCGCAGCTGAACGCGCGCGAGCGCCACGAAGCCCTGCTCGAGCAGCGCGTGAAAGAGCGCAGCGAGCAGCTCGTTCAGGCGACGAAGCTCGCCGGCGTCGGCCAGCTCGCCGCCGGCATCGCTCACGAAATCAACAACCCGCTCGCCGTCATTCTCGGCTTCGCCCAGGGCATCGAGAGGCGGCTGCCGAGCGAGTCACCCGAGCTCGTGAAGCCGGTGAGGTCGATCGTTCGTGAGGCGCTGCGCTGCAAGAAGCTCGTCGAAGAGCTGCTGACGTTCTCGCGCGTGAAGAAGCGCGGCCGCGAGCCGCTGCGGGTCGAGGCGCTCATCTCGAACACCGTGCCGCTGCTCCAGGCGCGCGCGCGGGCGCAAGACACGCACGTGAGCTTCGAGGTCGCGCCCGGAGTGCCGCAGGTGCTCGGCGACCCCGCCCAGCTCGAGTCGGTCATGATCAACCTCGGCGTCAACGCGCTCGACGCGCTCGGGCACGGCGGCCACGTGCTGTTTCGCGTGCTGTGCGTGGGGTCGAACGTCGAGATTTCGGTCGAAGACGACGGCCCCGGCATACCCCCCGGCGTACGGCCCCACATCTTCGAGCCGTTCTTCACCACAAAAGAGCCCGGCAAGGGCACGGGCTTGGGTCTCAGCCTCAGCTGGGAAATCGTGCAGCAGCACGGCGGCACGTTCGACGTCGAGACCGAGGTCGGCCGCGGCACGGCGATGAAGGTGCGGCTCCCGAGGGTGGCTCAGGCCGTCGAGCGCACGGCAGCCGGCGCGCCGTAGCGGCTTCTTCAGCCTGCCGCAGCCCAGCGGCTCGAGGCGTCAGCCGGGTCATTCGTGTCAGCACGCGCTGCCTTCGGTAGTAGCGTCGCGGGCAATGTCGGAGCTCGACGCGCCCGCGGCGCGAACCTCGGCGCGCCAAGACGCAGCCTCCATCGCCGCGCTGGTGGCGTGCACGGCGGTGATTTTTCGAGCCGCGCTGGGCAGCTCGAACGTGTTCTTCGTTCGAGACGTGCTGCAGATGCACCTGCCGCTCATGGCCTTCAAGGCCCGCGCGTGGGCCGCCGGCGAATTTCCATTCTGGAACCCGCAGGTCTTCGGCGGCACGCCGTTCGCGGCCGACCTGGTCGCGCAGGCGTTCTACCTGCCGACGCTGCTCGGCTTCGTCGGCCCGCTCGCCTTCGGCTTCAACCTGTTCTCGGTCTTTCATCTGCTCTGGGCCGCGGTCGGCGTCTACGTGCTGTGCCGCGCGCGCGGCTCGGGCTGGGCCGGCGCGCTGATTGGCGGCATGAGCTTCGGCTTCGGCGGCGTCATGGTGAGCTGCATCACCGCCCAGCAGTTTCTCTGCGCGTACGCCTGGGCCCCGTGGGTGCTCGCCGCCGCCGCGCGCTGGGCCGACACCCGAAAGGCGCGGTGGGTCGGCGCGCTGGCGCTCGCGCTCGCGATGCAGTTCTTCGCCGGCGACCCCCAGGCGGTCATCGTCACGGTGCTGCTGGTGGTGCTGCTCCACGCCCGCCGCGACGTGCGCCTGTTCGCCGGCTTCGCTTGTGCGGGGCTGCTCTCGGCGCTCACGACCTCGGTGTTGTGGTCTTCGACGCTCGAGATGATCTCCGACACCGACCGCCGCTCGATGACCGACTTGGGCAGCGCCGAGTGGTGGTCGCTCAACCCCGCGCGCCTGCTCGAGCTCTTTCAGCCCCTGCCGTTCGGCGGCCACTACCCCGACCTCACCTTCTGGGGCGGGCCTCTGCTCAACGGGCCCTTCGCCGGGCCCTACTACTTCTCGCTCTACGGCTCTGCCGCCGTCGCCGGCCTCGCCGTGGTCGGCGCCCTGCGCTGCGAGCGCCGCGAGCGCATCGTGCTGCTCGTCGCCCTCGGCGTGGTGCTGCTGCTCTCGTTCGGCAGGTGGGGCGGGCTGTACCGCGTCTTCTTCTACGCCATGCCCGGCTGGAGCCTCTTTCGTTACCCCGAGCGTGTCACCGTGTTCGTGATGTTGCTGCTCGCCGTGCTCGCCGCCCGCGGCGTCGACTCGC
Source organism: Myxococcaceae bacterium (assembly GCA_016793725.1). Taxonomy (GTDB): domain Bacteria; phylum Myxococcota; class Myxococcia; order Myxococcales; family Myxococcaceae; genus Xiheicaenimonas; species Xiheicaenimonas phototrophica. The sequence continues at coordinate 19,834 of JAEUJP010000719.1, forward strand.
TCGCGCTGCGCCGGCCCGGCACGTTCGGCGTGCTGCTCGGCCTCGCCGCCGTGCCGCTGCTGTTCGCCGCCGGCGTGAGCGCCGTGAACCCCGAGGTGCTGGGCACCGTGCTCGTCTCGTCGCTCTCGGGCGCGGGGGTGCTGGCGCTCGCGGCGCTCGCTGCCCGCGCGCACACGGCTCGTCAGGCGCTCGTGCCGCTGGCGCTCGTCGCGCTGGTCGCGGCCGACCTGGCCGTCGCCGACTCGCGGCTCGTCTGGCTCGCCTCGTCGAGTGAGGTCATCGAGCACCGCCCCCGCCTGCTCGCCGAGCCGGTGCGCGGCCGGCTGTTTCGTGACGGGGCCCTCGACAGCTGGCTCCGCCCCGACCCTCGCAACCCGACGCCGTTCTTTCTCGCGAAGGCCCGCTTCGAGCTCGCGACCCTCGCCCCGAATGCGGGGCTCATTCAGTCGGTTCGCTACTGGCTCGCGTTTTCGTCGCTGCGCCCCGCGGCGTTCGAGCGCCTGTGGTCGAGCGTCGACCACGACCGGCTCTATGACGCGTTCGGCGTCACCGACATCGTCGCTTCGACGAAAGAGCAGGCGACCTCGCTCAGCCCCGCGAAGGGCTATCGCGCGACCGCGACCATCGGGCCCGTCACCCGCTTCGAGAACCTCGATGCGCTGCCGCGCGCGTGGTTCGTCTCGGCGGCCGTCGGCTGCGGCTCACGCGACGGCGCGTTCGAGAAGATGGTGAGCCAAGACCTGCGCACGGCCGTGCTGCTCGAGTCGAGCCCGGGCGGCGGTGAGCCGTCGCAGCCCCTCGCCGCCACCCTCGTCTCGGAGTCACTCAACCGCGTGCAGTGGCAGGTCGACGCCCCGACGGCCGGCTGGCTCGTGACGAGCGACGCTCACGCGCCCGGCTGGTCGGCCCACGTCGACGGCGCCGAAGCCCCGGTGCTGCGCGCGAACGTCATCATGCGCGCCGTGCACGTCGAGGCGGGCGCCCACACCGTCGAGATGACGTTTCGCCCGACGTGGCTCGGCTGGGGGGCGACCGGCAGCACCCTGGGTGTCTTGCTCAGCCTGGCGCTCGTCTTCGTGCGCCGGGGCCGACTTGAGAGCCTGCCGGCTCACCGCCCGCCGTCTCAGAACGCAGCGTCGAGCACGACGTCGCCGGTCACGCCGACCTGATACGCCGAGACGCGGCGCTCGAAGAAGTTCGTCACCTCTTGAACGTCTTGCAGGTCCATGAAGTCGAGCGGGTTCTTCGTGCCGTAGCGCCGCGCGAGCCCGAGGGTCGCGAGCCGCTGGTCGGCGCAGTACTCGAGGTAGCCCTTCACGTCGCGCACCGACAGGCCGACGACACCGCCGCCGAGCAGGTCTTCGGCGAACTGCGTCTCGCACGCGATGGCCTCGTCGAGCATCGTGTAGACCTCGGCCGTCAGCGTCGCGTCGAACAGGTCGGGCTCTTCGCGGCGCACCGTCTTCACCACCTCGAACGCGAACGCCATGTGCGCGCTCTCGTCGCGAAACACCCAGTTCGTGCCCGCCGACAGCCCGTGCAAGAGGCCGCGTGACCGCAAGAAGTACACGTACGCGAAGGCCCCGAAGAAGAAGAGCCCCTCGACGCACGCCGCGAAGCAGATGAGGTTCAGCAAGAACTGCCGGCGCTGCTCTCTCGTGTCGAGCTTCTGCAGGTCTTGAATCGAGTTCATCCACCGCGTGCAGAAGGCCGCCTTCTGCCGAATCGAGGGAATGTTCTCGACCGCCGCGAACGCCTTGTGGCGCTCTTCGGGGTCGGGCACGTACGTGTCGAGCAGCGTCAGGTAGAACTGAACGTGCAGCGCCTCTTCGTAGAGCTGCCGCGAGAGGTACATGCGCGCCTCGGGCGCGTTCAGGTGCTTGTACAGGTTCAGCACCAGGTTGTTCGCCACGATGGAGTCACCCGTCGCGAAGAAAGCCACCAGCCGCTGAATCAGGTGCCGCTCGGCCGGCTTCAGCTTCGCCTTCAGGTCGGTCACGTCGGTCGAGAAGTCGACCTCTTCGACCGTCCACGTGTTCTTGATGCCCGCGCGGTACATCTCGAAGAACTTCGGGTACACCATCGGCCGCAGCGACAGGCACATGCCGGGGTCGAGCAGCTTGTTCGGTCGGGAGCTGCTCATTGGCACGCCTCGCAGGCTTCGGGGTTCTCGAGTGAGCACGCGACGGCGGCCGTGTCGGTCACCGGCGGCGCTTCGACGGTCGTCTTCGCGATGCGCGTCGCGGGCCGCGAGCGCAGGTAGTAGGTCGTCTTGAGGCCCTTCTTCCACGCGTGGAAGTACATCGACGACAGCTGGCCGATGTTCGGGCTCTCGATGAACAGGTTCAGCGACTGGCTCTGGTCGATGAACGCGCCGCGGTCGGCCGCCATGTCGATGAGCGACCGCATCGGTATTTCCCACGCGGTGCGGTACACGGCGCGCACCTGCTCGGGCAGCTCGCCCAGCGCCTGCACCGAGCCTTCGGCGACCTTCAGGCGCGTTCGGGTGGCTTCGCTCCACAGGCCGAGCGCCTTCAGCTCGGCGACCAGGTAGCGGTTCACCTGCATGAAGTCGCCCGAGAGGGTCTCGCGCTTGAACAGGTTGCTGATCTGCGGCTCGATGCACTCGCAGCAGCCCGCGATGCTCGCGATGGTCGCCGTCGGCGCGATGGCGATCATCAGCGAGTTGCGCAGGCCGTGCTTCGCGATGTGCGCGCGCAAGAGCTGCCACCGCTCGGCGTCGGTCGGCGTCACGCCCCACGCGTCGAACTGCAGCTCACCCTGCGCCGCCCGCGTCTCGGCGTACGACGGGTGCGCGCCCTTCTCGGCGGCCAGGTCGGCCGACGCCTCGAGCGCGTGAAAGTAGATTTCTTCGGCGATGCGCTTCGACAGCTCGCGCGCCTCGGGCGCGTCGAACGCGAGCTTCAGCTGAAAGAAGACGTCTTGCAGGCCCATCACGCCGAGGCCCACCGGCCGCCACTTCAGGTTCGAGCTCTGCGTCTGCGGTATCGGGTAGTAGTTGAGGTCGATGACGCGGTCGAGCTGCCGCACCGCGATGTTCACCGTGCGCGCGAGCTTCTTGAAGTCGAACGCCCCGTTCTCGACGTGCCGGCCCAGGTTGATGGAGCCCAGGTTGCACACCGCCGTCTCGCTGCCGCTCGTCACCTCGAGAATTTCGGTGCAGAGGTTCGACAGGTGCACCGTGCGGCCCGCCACCGCCGTCTGGTTGCACGCGCGGTTCGACTTGTCTTTGAACGTCATCCACCCGTTGCCGGTCTGGGCGAGCGTGCGCATCATGCGCGCGTACAGGTCGCGCGCCTTCACCTGCTTCACCGCGAGCCCCTTCGCTTCGTACTCTTCGTAGCGGCGCTCGAACGCCTCGCCGTACAGGTCGGTGAGGTCGGGCGTGGCCTTCGGGTCGAAGAGGCTCCACAGGGCGTCGGCCTCGACGCGGCGCATGAACAGGTCGCTGACCCAGTTCGCCAGGTTCAGGTTGTGCGTGCGGCGCGCCTCGTCGCCCGTGTTGTCGCGCAGCTCGAGGAACTGCTCGATGTCGGCGTGCCACGTCTCGAGGTACACGCACGCCGCGCCCTTGCGCTTGCCGCCCTGGTTCACCGCGGCGACCGACGCGTCGAGCGTCTTCAGCCACGGCACGATGCCGTTCGAGTGGCCATTCGTGCCCTCGATGAGCGAGCCCTGCGCGCGCACCCGGTGGTACGCGATGCCGATGCCGCCCGAATACTTCGACAGCTTCGCGACGTCGGCGTAGCTGTTGTAGATGCCCTCGAGGCTGTCTTCGGGCGAGTCGAGCAGGAAGCAGCTCGACAGCTGCTCGCGCTTCGTGCCCGAGTTGAACAGCGTGGGCGAGCTCGGCAGGTACTCGAGCGACGAGAGCAGCTTGTAGAGGTCGAGCGCCTCGGGCACCGTCTGCGACAGCGCGCACGAGATGCGCATGAAGAAGTGCTGCGGCGTCTCGATGACCTGCCGCTTCGTCGGGTGCTTCAGCAGGTAGCGGTCATAGAGCGTGCGCATGCCGAAGTACTCGAGCTCGCGGTCGCGCGAGGCGTCGAGCGCGTCGTTCAGCTTGCGCGCGTTGTTCATCACGAAGTTGTGCAGGCGGTCGTTGATGAGGCCCAGCCGGTAGCCCGTCGCGACCGACTGCGAGAAGGCGTGAATCTCTTGGTTGTGAACCTCTTTTTCGACGTACGTGCCGAGCAGGCGCGCCGCGAGCTTCGCGTACTGCGGCTCTTCGACGATGAGCGCCGCCGCGGTCTGAATCGAGAGCTGGTCGAGCTCGCGCGTCGTGGCGCCGTCATACAGGCCGCTGATGGTCTTGGTCGCGACGCGCAGGGCGTCGACGTCGGTGAGGCCCACGCAGCTGCGGCTGACCGCGCGAACGATTTTGTTCACGTCGACCGGCTCGCTCGCGCCGTTGCGCTTGGTCACGCGCATCGTCGTCTGCGTGTGCGGGTACGTCTCTTCTTTGGAGGAGGTTTGGGGTGCCGCTTTGGGGGTTTCGGTTTCGGGAGCAATCCGGGCATCGCTCTGAATCAAGGAGACATCCCTCCAGGTTTGACCAGCAGTGTTGGCAACAGACAAGACGAGGCCGTACCCCTCAGGGGCGAGCAGAGGGGGCGGCGAAAGCGCTAAATGTAGGATTTTGTGTCTCCGCTGCGCACTGCTGACGGAGAACGAAGTGTCACCCCTCCGAAACGGGACGCGGGAAATAGCGAAAGCAACAGCTCGGTGTCAACACTAAAGCCCCTAGATGTAGTGTCAAATTTTCGACCAATCCCCAACATTTAGGGTCTCTCGATGCCGCCTGACACGCACCCACAGCGATTTCGAGGCTCTAAATCGGCCTCAGCCGCGTTTCAGGGCGCGTGTAGGGGTAGGTCGGCCCTTGGGGCTCGAAAGGTATGGCGATGACGATGCGTGACACTACGTGGCGATTTGCCAGAACGGCGGGGGGCATTCGACTGATGGTGCGAGTATGGGTTTTGCGCGTTCTTCCCAGCAGCAGGGGTTCGGCGTCGCTGGGGAGCGCCTTGGGGTTCTGTTTTGCACCCGCCCATACCGCCGGCAAAAGCCGCCGAGAGGCGCGCCGAAAAACACCGTCGCAAAGCGGGTGGGCGTACCGCACGAAGTCACATGAGACCTCGTCTGTGACGTCTCACGTGAGACCTCAGAGGGCCCGGCTCAGCGTGCGGTTGCCGGTGAACAGGCCCCAGATGAACGCCGGGAGCCCGAGCGCCAGCAACGGCACTCCGAACATCACACCGACGTAGGCGCTGTCGCAGTCGACGCGGTCGCTCGGGCTGCGCCCACCGCACCGAGACTGCTTGATGCCCCAGAGCGCGAACGAGGCGATCGAGGCGCTCACGAGCACGGCTCCGACCCACTTCGGCCAGGTGCGGCGAAAGTGCAGCGCGTGCGACGTCGACGCCGTGTGCTCGTAGTCGAAGTCGAACGAAGGCGAGCCGTCGGCGACCACGGTGGCGGGGCCCCGCTCGAGCTGCAGCTCGCAGGGCCGGTCGACCGTTACGAGCTCGGGGCAGGGCAGCCGGCGACCCCCCTGTTGTACGGTCACCTGGTAGCTGTCGCCGTCGGTGACGGTGAACTTCGCCGTGACGGGCTCGGCGGCGAGGGGGGTGCTCGAGACGACGACGGCGGCGAACAGCGAGGCACGCGAGGTGAGGTTCATGAGGCGCCGTAGAGCAGCCGGCGTGCCAGCCTCACCGGGTCAGCAGGTCGCCGATGCGTGCCGCGAGCTCGGGGGTGTGCTCGGCGCGCCCGAGCAGGAGCTGCAGCGCCTGGGTCACCTGCGGCGTTCGCTCGGCCCTGGCGAGCAGGTCGACGATGGCCGGGTCGCAGCCCTGGTCCATTCGGCCGCCCGCGAGCAGCGAGACGACCTGCTGCACGGTCTGCGGCGACGGGTCATGCAGCGCCAGCGCGCCGAGGGCCGCGCGCTGCACCGCGGGGTCGACGTCTCCGGCCAGGCTCGCGAGCGCATGGGCGGCCTCTTCCGAGGCGTCTCGCCGCAGCGCCACGGCGACCGCGGCGCGTACCCGCGGGTTGACGTCGCCGCGCTGCGAGAGCACCGCGTCGCGGTCGGCGGCGCTGCCCGAATTGCCCAGCGCGCGCATCAGCAGCGCGCGCCGCTCGGGGTCGGTCTCGCGCTGCAGCTCGGCGCGCACGTGCCCCGACAGCTTCGCGGCGCGCGCCCGGTCACCGCTCGCCTCGAGCTTGCCGGCCATCGAGCACGCGGTGAACGCGGCCGCGACGCCTTCGTCACCCCGACTGCCGAGCCGCCGCTCGACCAGCGCGACGGTCTGGGCCTCGGGGCGCGCCACCAGGCCAGCCCGCTGCAGCATGGCCGCCGACTGCAGGTCGTGCTTCGCGTCATCAGACTCGAGCAGCTCGCGCAGCACCTCTTGCGCGTGTGTGTGGCCGGCGGCGGCGAGCAGGTCGAGCAGCAGCAGGCGACCCTTCGACGTCGCGCCCGGCGCGTGAAAGAGGGGCACCAGCTCGGCGGCCCGCTCGGGGTGGAGCTTGAGCGCTCCGACCGCGCGCCACAGCCAGCGCGCGTGGTCGGGCAGCTCGCCGGTGTTGCCCCAGGTGCCGAGGTCGCTCACGAGCCGGTCGATGGTGAGGCCCGCCGCGCGGTCTTCGAGCAGCCGGCGGCCGGTGTCGTCGGCGAGCACCACCTCGCCGACGCGGCGCGTCTCGAGGCCTTCGAGCGAGACCGGGCGCACGTCTTCGACGCCCGAAGAGACCAGCTCGAGCTCGGTCTTGACGTCGCCCTCGTAGGTCGAGGCCACGCGCACGGTCTCGCGCGAGCTCAAGGCCTTCAGGTGGCCGTCTTCGAGGGTGAGCGCAGCGCGCGAGCCGAGCAGAGGGGTCACGCCGTCGACGTGGCCGCCGGGCACCCCGCGAAGCGAGAGGTACCGCGAGCGCGTGCGGGTGAGCTGCTCACCGGGGCCGCGCGCGTACGACGACTGCGCGAGGCCGAGGCTGCTCTCTTCGAGGGCGCTCCAGGCTTCGTCTGGCCCCAGCGTCACGGCGAGGTCGGTGGCGAGCCACTGGGCCACCAGCTTGAACACGTCGGGGTCGCTCGGCCTGAGGTACACCTGCGCGAGCGCGCCGTCGGGCCGCATCACCAGGTACGCCTCGTGGCCTTCGACGGTGCGCGCGTCGGCGAGCAGCTCGGTGCCGAGCGCCCTCATGCTGTGCGGCTCGAGGCCCGACAGCGAGAGCCCGAGCAGCGTGCCGCCGGGCGTGGGGCCGAACGAGCGCAGCGTGAGCATGCCGCCGAGGTCGGTCACGCCGTCGAGCGCTCGCTCGGTGCCGTCGCCGACGCCGAGGCGGGTGCGGGTGTCTGCGCTCCACCGGAGCCGGTACACGAGCTTCTGACCGGCCGGCCAGTCGAAGCGCAGGGCCGCCCGGGCGGGCGCGGCCACTGCGGCTTCGGGTGCTGCGGGGGTCGCCGACGAGTCTGCGCCGATGAAGACGAGCCCCACGGCTGCTGCGGCGACGACGGCGGCGACGGCTGCGAGTCGGGGTGAGGTCTTCATGGCGGGCCTCGTCACTGCACGGTGTACTGCCAGGGCACGTTGAAGAGCGTGACGTCGAGGCGCGGTCCGTCCCACGAGAAGAACTCGAGCTTCTCGGTGCCGAGCGGGTGCGAGACGAAGCCCGTCACCTTGCCGTCGAGCGCCCCCAGCTTCAGCAGCTGGCTGAAGCTGCCGCCGAGCTTCACCTTCGTCGTGTCAGACGGCTCGATGCCCAGCCACACGTTCGCGGTGAACGGAGCGCGCATCTCGAGCATCAGCAGGTCGACGTCGATGCCCGCCGAGGCGGCCCAGGTGATGCCGAGGGCGGCGCCCGCGTTGCCGCGCACGTACCCCCAGGGCTCGAGCACGCCGTTCGCGTTGAGAAACCGAATCGCGTGGTCGTTTCGACAGTCGGCGACGCTGCGGCTGGTGTCGAGGTCGAGCGAGGTCTTGAGCCCGGCCTGGCCCGTCACGCCCGCGTGAAACGAGACGGGCACGGGCCCGATGAGCACCACCACCGAGGTCTCGGCGTGCAGTGGCTCGGGCGTCGTCAGGTCGTGCGAGAAGCTGATGCTGATGTCGTAGGGCGTCGCGGGGTTCCACACGTCGATGCCGACCACGTTCACGTAGGGGTCGAACGTGGCGGGCTGCGGCACGTTTTCACCCGCCTGCGAGACGGCGTCGGCGCTCACGGCGACGATGCTGACGTTTTTGCCGAACACCTTGCCCGACGCGTTGAACTCGGCGTGCACGGAGGCCTTCGCGCGGCAGTACTGCTCGACGTCGGCCGTGACGGGCCACTCGAACCGGTTCGAGAACCGGTAGTCGGCGTGAATCGCGAAGTCGCCGTTGCCGCGTTCGAACGCGTCAGACTTCTCTTCGTCGATGAAGTACCCCGCCACCGAGCCGGGCGCGGCGCCGGTCAGCTGCTTCTTCACGGTGTCGAACTGGCGAAGCTCGCCCTCTTTCGTCGTGAAGTACTGCTCGAGCGCGCTGGTGTTGGCGCGGTCGGCCGCCGGCAACGCCGAGACCTTGTTCTTCGTGTTGCGAATGCACCGCTGCAGGTCGAGGTCGCGCGCCGTGATGAACTGGTTCGACAGGTGACGAACCGTGTCGATGGGGTGGTAGTCGTACTTCGTGAGCCGCCGCGTGGTGGTGCCCGGCTTGAGCACCAGGTCGAGCGCGCCGTCGTTCATCGCGGCGATCAGCGCGGCCTGAATCGCGGCGTCAGCCGCCCGCAGGGCGTCGTACTTCTCGGGCGACAGCAGCGGCTGAAACGTCGAGCCCAGCTGGGGCGACCAGATGCGGTTGCGCGCGGCGACCAGCTCCTTGAACTCTTCGACGCGCTCGAGCGCGAGGTCCCACTGGGCGTCGGTCAGCTGCGGCGCGAGCTCGGCGAACGCCGCGGCGTGCGCGCTGAAGGTGTCGCCGCGCGTGGCCCCCTGGGCCGCCTGCCACCGCGCGATGAGCTGCGGGTCCCAGTCGAAGCGCTGAACGGTGGGCTGGGTCTGACCCGGCTGAATGATGTTCGTGACCGGGTACGGCCCGGGAACGAACCCGATGAAGACGTTCTTGGGCTTCGTCGCCGGGAAGTACATCGCCGGCTGCGGCTGGCCGTCGCGGCGCAGCAGCGCCCGATTCAGGCCCGGCGCCGTCGTCTGAAACGCGACGGCGGCGATGCCGCGGTAGTCGCGGTTCATGCCGACCGTCGCGTCTTCGAACTGCGTGAAGCCGAGGTACTTCTCGTAGACGTACTCGTCGCACGACGAGACCGCGGCGCCGTTCGCGGCGTAGGCCGTGCGCGCGCTGTTCACCGCGTTGCGCGCGGTGGTGGCGCTCGGGTTCCGCTTCGCGAGCTGCAGGGTCTGCAGCCGCCCGAGCTGCGACGCGGTGCCGCCGCTCGCCGTCAGCTTCGTCGCGTCTTGAGGCGTGCTGCGCGTGCCGGGCTGGAGCAGCGCACGAATCAGCGTGTTGCAGCGGCTGTTCGGGTCTCGCGCGTCGTTCGCGGTCGTCTGCTGACCGCACGCGGTCTGCCGGTACGCGGGGCTCTGGCACTGCGCCAGCGTCGGCTGCAGGCAGACGAGCGGCGGGTTGTAAACGAGCTGGGCGTGAGCCTCGGTCGCGAACGGTGCGACCAACAAGAGGAAGAGCTGCATCAGGGTTCTGCGCATGGGTGACGCTCCTTGGTTGGAGCGCCCCTCGAGCAAGCGGCAGACCAGCGCCGCTCTGGAGCGAGGGCCATGGCACCGACGGCGAAGTCTCAGCGCGACGTCCCATGAGACCCGGGTGCCGAACGCCCACGGCAGGGTACGCTGGGGGCTGATGAGGTGGGGCTGCCCGGCGTGCGCGAAGGTGTTCGACCAGCCCGGTCGTTGCCCCGAGCACGACACCACGTTGATTCAGCAGGCCATCGACCCGCTGGTGGGGGCCGAGCTGGGCGGCTGCACGCTCAAGGCCCGCCTCGGCGGCGGCGGCATGGGGTCGGTCTATCGCGCCTTCCAGCACTCGGTCGGCCGCGAGGTGGCGGTGAAGGTCATCGCTCCGGCGCTGGCAGGCACCCCGGGTGCAGTCGAGCGCTTCATGCGCGAAGCCCGCCTGGCCGCTCAGGTGAACAGCCCGCAGGTGGTGACCGTGCTCGACTTCGGGCAGCGCGGTGACGGCCTGCTCTACCTCGTGATGGAGCTCGTCGACGGCGCGCCGCTGTCGGCCCTGATGGGTGCCGGGCCCGTCGAGCCCATGCGCGCGCTGCAGCTGGGGGTTCAGCTGTGCGAGGCGCTCGCGGCGATTCACGCGCTGGGCATCGTGCACCGCGACGTGAAGCCCTCGAACGTCGTGCTGGTGCGGGGCGCGCGTGACGACGTGAAGCTGCTCGACTTCGGCCTCGCGCGAGCGGCCGGTGACGCGTCGCTGACCGCGAGCGAGCAGGTCGTCGGGTCGGCGAGCTACGTCGCTCCCGAGAGCGTGCGGGGCGAGGCGGTCGATGCGCGGGCCGATCTCTACGCGCTGGGCGGCGTGCTGTACGCACTGCTCGAGGGTCAGGCCCCGTTCGGCGGCGGCGACTTCACCCAGGTGCTGCAGCGCCAGCTCGACGGCGAGCTGCGCCCGTGGGCGCAGCCGGTGCCGCAGCCGCTGCAGGCGCTGGTCGAGCGCCTGCTCGACCCCGACCCCGACGCCCGCCCGCGCTCGGCGGCCGAGGTGAAAGAGCGACTCGCCGCCCTGAACGAGCACGTGTCGCTGACCCGGCCGGTGAAGCCCGCCCCGCGCTGGCCCGTGGCGGTCGCCGCCGCCGCACTGGCCGCCGGGGTCGCCGTCGCAGCGCTGCTCTACCCGCGTGAGCCGCAGGTGGCGCCGGCCCCCATCGTGGTGGTCGCGCCGCCGGCAGTCGTCGACGCCGGCGCGGCGCCGGTCGCCCAAGCGGTGCCGGTCGACGCCGGCGCGAAGCCCAGGTCGCCGTCGAGGTTCGAGCGCGACGGCCTCGCGGGGAAAGACGAATGACCTTCGCGCTGCTCGCGCTGGCGCTGCTGGCTCGAGCCGAACACGAAGACGAAGCCGCCCGCCGGTTCGATGCCGCGGTGTCTCGTTACAACCGCGGCGACCTCGACGGCGCGCTCGCCGAGTTCGAGCGCGTGCAAGAGCTCGCACCTCGCGCGGCCGTGCTCTTCAACATCGGCATGATTCAGGCCGCGCTGGGCCGCGCCGCCGAAGCGTACACGTCGTTCAACGCGGTGCTCGCGACACCCGGCTCGCTGTCGGCCGAGCGGCTCGCGAGAGCGCGCGCGCAGCTGCGAGCGCTCGAGCCGAAGCTCGGGCGGCTGAAGGTTCGCGTGAGGCCCTCGGGTGCGACCGT
>JAEUJP010000756.1 GCA_016793725.1 Myxococcaceae bacterium
CTCGACAAGCTCGGGGCGCTGCTCGCCGAAAGGCAGAGGGCCGGCACCCGCGTGATTCTGAGGTTCGATGAAGCCAACACGAAGACGGTGCTCGAGGCGGTGCTCGCCTCGAATGGCCGTCTGACCCAGCTCACCCCGGCCCGCTTCACGCTCGAAGAGCTGTTCGTGCAGGCGCTGTCTGAGGCCGGCCCGCGCGGCACCGTCGGAGGGGACATCTCGTGAGAGTGCTGTGGGCGCTGATGTTGACCGGTTTTCGCGAGTCGCGGCGCAACCGCGTCACGGTCGTCGTCGGGTTGTTCGCGTTCGTGATGATCTTCAGCGCGACCTTCGTGCTCGAGCTCACGGTCACGACGTTCGAGCGCGTGATGAACGACGTCGGGCTCGGCATGATGAGCCTCATCTCGGTCTTTCTCGCCATCTTCCTCGCGAGCGGGCTCTTGCCGCGCGAGATCGAGCGGCGCACCATCTTTCTCATCGTGTCGAAGCCCGTCAGCCGGTCGGCATTTCTGGTCGGCCGCCTGCTCGGCAACGTCATGACCGTCGGCTTCGTCGTGCTCACGATGGCCGGGCTCTTCGCGCTGCAGACGTTCTCGCAGGGCGGCGCGCCGTCGACGGCGGCGCTCGTCGCCATCGCGGGCCTCATGCTCGAGGTGATTCTGCTCTCGTGCATCGGCTTCGCGTTCGCCAGCTGGAGCAGCCAGTTCGTCGCTGCCGTCGCCACCGTCGGCCTCTATTTCACGGGCCACCTCGCGTCGGACCTGTACCTGCGCGCCACGAAGGCCAAGCTCGAGGTGATGAAGACCGTCGGCCTCGCGCTCTACTACGCGCTGCCGAACCTCGACCGGCTCGACTACCGGGCGCGCGCCACCTACGGCATCGAGACGCCGCTCGCCGAGCTCGGCAGCAGCGCGCTGTACACGCTCGGCTACTCGGCGGTCGTCGTCGTCATCGCGTGCGTGCTCTTCGAACGGAGAGACTTCCGTTAGCCCGGCAGCCAGATGGGCCCTGGCGGCCACCGTGGCCATCGCCGTCGCCGGGCCGTTCTGCTTCGTGCCGGTCGCCGAGACCGACATCGGCTGGCACCTCGCGCTCGGCCGCCTCATCGTGCACCAGGGTCTGCCGCACACGAACTCGCTCGCGTGGACACAGCCAGACCACCCCTTCTACGCGACGAGCTGGCTCTTCGACGTTGCCGCCTGGGCCGCCACGAGCCAGTGGGGCCTCGCCGGGCTGCAGGCGCTCACGTTCATGCTGCTCGCCGGCACGCTCATCGGCGTCACGGTGGCGTGCGCCGCCGTCTCGAGCCAGGCGTTGTGGGTGCCCGCCGCCGTCGCCTCGCTCGTCGTGCCGCGCGTCACCCCACGCCCGCACATGGCGTCGTGGCTGCTGCTCGCCGTCTGCCTCGCGCTGTGCCTGTGGGCGTTCAAAGGGCGCGGGTGGCTGCGAGCCCTCTGCGTGCCGCTCATCGCGCTCGGCAGCAACCTGCACGCCGGCGCGATGTTCTCGACCGTCGTGCTCGGCGTCTTCTGCCTCGAGGCGCTGTGGCGCGAGCGGCGCTGGGCGCGTGAGCTCGCCATCGGCGCCGCGGGTGGGCTCGCGCTGATGGTGAACCCGGGGGGCCCGTACAACGTCTGGTACATGGCCACGCACCTCAAGCTCTACGACGCCATACCCATTCAAGAGCTGCAGTCGCCGAAGTTGGGCGAGCTGCCCGCATTCTGGGCGCTCATTCTGCCGGCCGTCGCGCTCGCGATCGTGGCACGCAAGCAGACCCCTGCCCTGATGGCCGCCGTCGCCCTCTTCGCCGTCGCCGGCGCGTTCGCGGCCCGGCTCGCCTTCAAGTTCTACGTCGTCGCCGGCCCCGCTTTCGCGGCCGGCGCCGAGGCGCTGAAGCCCCGCCAGGCCCGCGCGCTGGCCGCCGCCGTGCTCGTGCTCGGCGCCTCGGCGAACGCGTCTCGCTACGCGCGGCTCGAGCTGGCCCCCCGGTGGGACGAGCACGAGCTTCCCGTGCGGGCCGTCGCGTTCATTCGCGAACATGCGCTGGGCGGCCGCTTCTACAACTCGTTTGGCGACGGTGGGTACCTCACCTGGGAGCTGCCCGACCGGCCCGTCTTTCAAGATGCACGCGCGCTGGCCTACTCGCACGACTTCTACGGCCGTCAGCTCGCCGCAGAAGGTTCGCCCGAGCGCTTCGAGGCGCTGATGGGCTCGCTGCAGGTCGACTGGGCGCTCACCTCGGCCACGCCGGGCGCGCTGACCGGTGCGGGCCTGCTGACCGATCAGCGCTGGGCGCTGGTCTACTGGGACGATCTGTCTGAGATCCGCGTGCGGCGCGACGGGCCTCTGGCCTCGCTGCTGCCGCTCGAGTTCCGCGTGCTGCGCCCCGACCGAACCCCCGAGCAGCTGCTGGCAGCGATCGGCGGGGCCTCCGATGAGACGCTCGCCCAGGCACTCGACGAGCTCGCGCGGCTGCGCCGGGCCGCGCCGTCGCCCGAGCTGCTCGCGATGTTCGAGTGTGCGTTCGCCGCCCGTCGCGGTGGAACACCGACCCGAGCCTGCGCCGCCGGAGGTCACCTGTGAAGACCAGAGGGTTCAGTCTGATCGAGCTGATGATCGTCGTCGCCGTCATCGGCATTCTCGCGGCCATCGCCGTGCCGAACTTTCTGCGCTTTCAGGCCCGCTCGAAGCAGGCCGAGGCGAAGGCCAACCTGCGCGGCATCTTCGTGGGCGAGCGCGCCATCTTCAGCGAGAAGGGCAAGTACACCACCGACATCGGCGACGTCGGCTTCGCGCCGGCCCGCGGCAACCGGTACTACTACGACCTCGGCGACACCGCGTCGAACGCGCCCTGCCCCGGCGGCGAGAGCCGCGCGAGCAACACCCTCACGTACACCACCCCGCTGTGCGCCATCACCGCCGACTCGTTTCGCTACGGCGCGTTCTACGTCGCCGGCACACTCAACTCGACGAGCCCGACCCCCGGCGCCGGCGCGGTCACCTGGGCCTCGACGGCCAACGGCGTCACAGCCCCCGCCGCGTTCTGGGGCGTCTTCGGCACGTGCCCGCGCTGCTCGTTCAACGCGACGGCCATCGGGCAGATCGACAACGACACCGGGGTCGACTTCTTCGCCGTCAGCTCCGAGTTCATGCAGATGACTGCGGGGGCCTGCGCAGAAGAGGTGGCGCAGAACCACCCCGGCACCGCGATGAACGTTCGCAACGACGTCAACTGCGACTGAGCGCTTCGCCCGGCCCGAGGCCGAGCACGGCGAACACGCCGCCGCGCCGGCGCCGCTGCGTCACCACACGATGCGACGCCGCGTCCGCTACTCGAGGCCGTGCTTCGCGAGCCGATAGCGAAACGACCTGAACGTGAGCCCGAGCAGCTCGGCCGCCTTCATCTTGCTGTCGGCCTTGCTGAGCGCCTCGCGCAGGTAGCGCCGCTCGGCGTCATCGAGGAACCGCTCGAGCGAGAAGCCGTCGCCGATCGCGGTCGTCGCCTCACCGAGCGCTTCTTCTTTTTCGCCGCGCACGGCGGGGGGCAGCGACGCAACCCCGAGCGCGTCGCCGTCTGACAGCGTCGCCGCGCGCTCGACGACGTTCTGCAGCTGCCGCACGTTGCCCGGGAAGGGGTAGCGCGAGAGCACCTCGAGGGCCTCGGGCACGAAGTGCAGGCCCGGCCGCCCGAGCTCTTCAGCCGAGCGCGCCAGGAAGTGTTTCGCCATCGTCGCGACGTCTTCTGAGCGCGCGCGCAGCGGGGGCACTTCGATCGCGATGACGTTCAGCCGGTAGAAGAGATCTTCGCGAAAGCGACCCGCCTTCACCTCGGCCTCGAGCGACTTGTTCGTCGCCGCGATGATGCGCGCCTCGATGTTCACCTCGTTCGTGCCACCGACGGGGCGCACCTTGCGCTCTTGCAGCACCCGCAGGAGCTTCACCTGCACCGCTTGTGGCACCTCGCCGATCTCGTCGAGAAACACGGTGCCCTGCCCCGCCGACACGAGCAGACCGGTGCGCTCGGTCAGCGCCCCGGTGAACGCCCCCTTCACGTGGCCGAACAGCTCGCTCTCGAGCACGCCCTCGGCCAGCGCCGCACAGTTGATGGGTATGAACGGCTGCGCAGCCCGCTCGCTGCGCAGGTGAATCGACCGCGCGACGAGCTCTTTGCCCGTGCCGCTCTCGCCCGTCACCAGCACCGTGCCGCGCGGCGCCATCGCGACCTTGTCGACGGTGGCCCAGACCTGGCGCATCGCCTCGCTCGTGCCGCTGATGATCTGGCCGTCGAGCGTGCGCCGCAGCGCCGCGTTTTCGAGCCGAATCTGCCGCTTCTCGAGCGCGCGCTGCACGAGCAGCTTGAACTCTTCGTTGTCGAACGGCTTGCTGATGTAGTCGTACGCGCCCTCGCGCACCGCCTCGATCGCCGACGACGGCGTGCCGTACGCGGTGATGATGATGACCTCGGGCGGCTGTGGCAGCGCCCTCGCCGCCTTCAGCACCCGCAAGCCCGAGTCGTTGCCGAGCTTCATGTCGCTGATGACGACGTCGAACGCCGTGCCTTCGACCGCCGCGACCGCCGCCTTCACGTCGGCAGCCGTCACCACCTCGTGCCCCCAGCGCTC
>JAEUJP010000808.1 GCA_016793725.1 Myxococcaceae bacterium
CCTCGAGCTGTGCCGCGAGCTCACCCGCGACCACGAGCCGCACCCCCAGCTCTTTGCGTCGCTGCTCGCGTACCTCGCCCTGCTCGATCGCGCGCAGGCCGGCCCCACCTCGCTCATCGCCTTCGAGCTCGACACGCTCGCGCGCGCCGGCTTTCAGCCCCAGTTTTCGCTGTGCACCCGCTGCGGCGGCGAGCCCGGTGACCGCCCCCGCTTCGACCCCGACGTCGGCGGCGCCATCTGCGAGGGCTGCTCGGCTCAGTTTCAGTTCGCCGTACCCGCCCGAGGCGAGACCGTCGCGGCCCTGGCGACCCTGCAGGCCGGCGAGCGCACGCCCTATGATGCCGGCATTCGCGCCGAGGCCCGCGAGCTCTTGAACCTCTTCATCGAGCACCACCTCGGGCGGCGCCTGAAGAGCGTCGACTTTCTCACGCAGGTCGGCGTCGACTGAACACGAAGCCGGCGGCGAGGCCCGCGGCGAAGCCGCCCAGGTGTGCGAGCCAGCCGATGCCCGGCACGCCCGTCACCCACAACAGCCACTGCATGCCCGCCCAGAAGAGGCCGTAGACCCACAGCGGCACGTAGATGCGGTCGAAGCGAATGAACATCGTGACGCGCGCCTTCGGCTGAACGAAGAGGCACAGGCCGAGCAGGCCGGCGACGACGCCGCTCGCTCCGCCGATGAGC
This sequence comes from Myxococcaceae bacterium, assembly GCA_016793725.1. GTDB lineage: Bacteria > Myxococcota > Myxococcia > Myxococcales > Myxococcaceae > Xiheicaenimonas > Xiheicaenimonas phototrophica. Next base: position 685 of record JAEUJP010000808.1, read on the forward strand.
GTGCCGTCGGCAGCGTCGAGCGCCTGGCTGAAGGCCGTGAACGGCGCCAGCAGCACCAGGGCCGCGATGAAGGCGAGGCGGGGCAGGCGGCGCTCGACGGCGGTGCCGAACACGAGCAGAAAGGCGACGTTGCCCGCGAGGTGCCAGCGCCCGAAGTGCGCGAAGCCCGACGTCAAGGCACCGAGCACGTCGCCGCTGCCCGACGTGTAGGCGAGCGCTTCGGCGCTGAGCGTGAAGTAGGTCGCGACGAGCACGGCGGCGTACAGCCAGGTGAGGTAGGGGGTCTGGTCGCCCTGCAGCTTGTCGACGAGCGGCACGCCGGTCGCGGCCGAGAGCGCGGCCTGCGCGACGCCGACGTCGGGGCCGGTGTCGCCCTTCGTGGCCTCGGCGAGGCCGTGGGCGAGCTCTTTCTTTTCGGCGTCGCTCATCGACGCGTAGGCGGCGCGGCGCGCGGCGCTCTTCGCGTACAGCTGCAGCGTGCGCAGGTCTGATCTTTCGACCCACAGGGCCTCGCAGCCGGGGCAGCGCTCGACGAACGCCTCGGCCCGCTCGATGCGCTGCGGCACCATCGGCGTCGAGCACTGCGGGCACTGCCGCGCCTTCACGCGGGCGGTGGGGGCGGGGGCGAGCAGTGCGCTCGAGCCGGGCACTCTGGCCTCGAGGTCGCCGGGCGCCATGAGCTCGCCCGCGCAGACGGGGCACTTCGAGTCGTTCAGATCACGCGGGTGATCGGGACAGCGCACGTCAGAAGCTGAACGAGACCTGAATGAACCCGCGCATGACGAACATCTCTTCGATGCGGAAGCGGCGGCCCACGCGGTCGATGCGGTAGTCGAAGTTCGGGCTGACCTCGGGGGCGGCCGCCATCGGCGAGCCGGGCAGGTTCACCTGGCCGTCACCCGAGAAGTCTTTGCCGATGTTCTCTGAGGTGAGCATGTGCTCGGTGTTGTAGGCGAGCTCGCCCCAGACCTTCAGGTGAATGAACTCGGCGGCGTGGCCGACGAGGCCGGCGCGCACGCCGAGCTGAAAGTAGTCGCCGGTGTAGAGGAGCTTGCCGAACAGATCGGACATCTCGTTGAAGTAGCGACCCTCTGAGATGTAGGTGACGCTGCCGCGCAGATCGAGGGCGATCTTCTGATGCTTGTTCGCCGACTCGAACATGTTGAACTCGGAGCCGAAGATGAAGCCGCCGACGTGCGAGGGAATCGTGCCGGTGGTGTCGCGGTTCCAGTTCGCTCCGTCGGCGCAGTTCTCGGGGCGGGCCATGCGCTCGGCGCTGGGGTTGTCGCAGTTCGAGTAGAAGCCCGACGCGCGCCACGGCAGCGTGTAGTGCAGTGAGAAGTACGGGTCGGCGAAGCCGATGCGCTTGCTGATGGCCGTGTACCACTTGTACCGGTGCACCTTGTCGCCGACGGCGCCGCGCGAGGTGTCGGTCGTGGGCACCGAGGCGTCGATCGCGGTGGCGACGGGCGCGAAGTAGTCGAAGCCGAGCACCCAGGTCGCCGAGGCGTCGTCTTTCTTCTGGTTGAGCGGGGCCCAGGCGATGCCGAACGTGAGATCGGCGAGGCCGCTGCGGTAGCTCGAGGCGCCGGTGTTCGGGTCGAAGGGGAAGAGGGCGCGCTGCTGGCCGGCGCCGCACCGGGTCATCGCATTGCCGCCGAGCGGCTCGCCGTTCGCCTGCAGGCAGTTGTTGAGAATGGTGCTGTTGGTGGTGTCGGTGCCGTCGGCGAAGCCCCACTGGCGGTTCTGCGCGAAGATGTAGCTGATGCCGAAGTGCAGCTCGAGGTCGCGGAAGATGCCGAGGTGCACGTCGGCGTTCAGCCGGTACTCTTGCATCTTGTAGCGGAGCTCGGTGACGTCGGCCGACGCGTTGTCTTGGTACCACTCGCGGGTGATCTTCGCGTCGTGCCCCGTGTAGAGAAAGGTCACGTCGGCGAACATGCCGAACGGGTCGTTGGGCTCGAACGACGAGGCGACGCGGGTGATCTCGGCGGCCTGCGCGACGCTCGAGATGAAGAGAAGGGCCGCTGTGAGGCGTGCAGTCACGTCGGTGCGACCGTAGACGTGGGGGCGTAGGGGGTCAAGAAACGCGGGGGGCCTCTGGTGAAGCGCCCCTCTGCTGAGGGGGCCTCTGGTGAAGCGCCCCTCTGCTGAAGGGACAGGCAGCTTTTCTGCCCGGGCTCAGCGCCCAGATTCGCGATCACTTCTCGGCAGAAAACCAGCCTGTCCCTATCGCTGGCCGGTGACGGCCAGGTCGCTGTCGAGGAGCTTGTTCAGCTTCGCGACGGTGACGTCGAGGCCGGGCTTGTCTTTGGTGGCGATCGCGGCCTTCTCGGTCTTGTGGCTCTCGAAGGGGTCGAGCAGCTTTCCGCCGCCGTCGACGAGCTGGTAGTGCAGGTGCGGCGCGAACGAGTGGCCCGTGTTGCCGCTCGTCGCGATGACGTCGCCTTTCTTCACCCGCGCGCCGACCTGCGCGGCCTTCGGCAGCTCCGACAGGTGCAGGTAGAGCGCGTGGCGGCCCTTGCCGCCGCTCTCTTCGATCTCGAGTGAGTTGCCGTTGCGGCCGAACGACCACGTCTTGCGCGTGATGACGCCGTCGAAGGTCGCACGCACCGGCGTGCCGCTCGGGCACTTGAAGTCGACGCCCTGGTGCTTGCGGCCGTCTCTGAGCAGCGACGTGATCTGCTCCCACTCTTCGAGGGGCCCGTCGACCAGCTGCAGCTCGAGCTGCACCCCATCAGGGCCGTAGAAGTGTGCGTACTTCTCGCCGTCGGCCTTGTGCCGATACGCCTCGAACGTCTTGCCCAGCTTCGCGCTCGAGAAGCGCACGGCGTGCACGAGCGGCTCCATGTTCTCGCGGGTCTCGTACACGACGCTCAGCGTGTCGCCCTTCACGAGGTCTTGGGGCACGCGCAGCCACCACACGAGCGAGCGGTTGATGACCTGCGTGAGCGGCGGGCCCACCTTCTTGTCGGTGGCCTCGACGATGGCGCCTTCGAGCGCGCCGCGAATGTGGGTGGTGAACGATTTGAGGTTCGTCTCGGCCGGGGCCGGGGGAGCAGAGGGCTTCTGCGCGGGAGCCGCGATCACCGACGGGCCAGGGCCGGCGCCCGAGGTGGGCTCCGGCGCCTCACCCTGTGGCGCGGCTGCCTCGGCGACCTGTGGCTGTTCGGCAGGCTTGTGCTTCCACCAGAAGAGGCCTCCCGAGACGGCTCCGACGAGCGCGGCGGTGATGGCGATTGCGGGGAGGGGGCTCTTCTTCTGGCCGTCGTCGAGCATGGGCATGGAAGGTACCCACGCAACATCGATGTAGCAAAAATAGTTCGGGCCCTTTTTACTCTTCGGGCTCGTCGTCGCGCAGCCCAAACTCCTTCATCTTCGTCTGGAGCGACTTGCGCGAGATCTGCAGCAGCTTGGCGGCGCGGGTGACGTTGCCTTGCGTCTCTTCGAGCGCCTTCACGATGAGATCTTTTTCGACCTTGGCGGTCTCTTGCCGAACGATGTCTTTGAGCGCGCCGACCGACGGGGTCACGCCGGGCTCGACGCCGCCCGACGCCAGGGGCGGGCCGCCGCGCACGGGCTCGGGCAGATCTTTGGCGGTGAGCTGGGGGCCGTCGGCGAAGACGATGACGCGCTCCATCAGGTTCTCGAGCTCACGAATGTTGCCGGGCCACGGCCACGCCTGCAGCACGGCGAGGGCGTCGTCGGCGACCCCTTCGATCTTCTTGTTGAGGCGCTTGTTGTACTTCTCGACGAAGTGCTCGACGAGCTTGGGTATGTCGCCACGGCGCTCGCGCAGGGCCGGCAGCACGATCGGCACCACGTTGAGCCGGTAGAAGAGATCTTTGCGGAAGCTGCCGTTCTCGACCTCTTTCTGCAGATCGCGGTTCGTGGCGGCGACGAGGCGCACGTCGACGCGGGTCGTCTTGATGCCGCCGACGCGCTCGAACTCGCTCTCTTGCAGCGCGCGCAGGAGCTTCACCTGCATCTCGACGGGGATCTCGGCGATCTCGTCGAGAAAGAGGGTGCCGCCGTCGGCGAGCTCGAAGCGGCCGGGCTTCGAGGTGACCGCGCCGGTGAAGGCGCCGCGCTCGTAGCCGAAGAGCTCGCTCTCCATCAGGTCTTTCGGTATCGCGGCGCAGTTGATCTTGATGAGCGGCTTGTCGCGGCGTGACGAGCCGTCGTGCAGCGCGGTCGCGATGAGCTCTTTGCCGGTGCCCGACTCGCCGGTGATCAGCACGGTCGACGGCGTGTCGGCGACCTTGTCGATGATCTTGAAGATGTCCTGCATCTGAGCCGAGTCGCCGATCATCGACGCGCGCGCCCGGCCGTCGGCCTTCACGTTCTGCTGGTTCGCCGCGTGCGTGCGCGCCGCCTTCGCGACGACCGCCTGAATCTCGGCCTGCTCGAACGGCTTGGTGATGTAGTCGAACGCGCCGAGCTTGATGGCCTCGACCGCGCTGTCGACCGTGCCGTGCGCCGTGATGATGATGACGGGCACGTCGGGCTGGCTCGAGTTGACGGTCTTGAGCAGCTCCATGCCGCCGAGCTTGGGCATGACCAGATCGGTCACGACGACGTCGGCCCCGTTCTTCTCGATGTCGGCGAGCGCCTGCTCACCGTCGGCGGCGACGGCGACGTCGTAGCCCTCTTTGCGCAGCATCGCCGCGAGCACCTTGCGGAGGTTCACCTCGTCGTCGACCACCAGCACGCGTGCCATCTCTCGGTGGTTTCGCCGTGAACCCCGCAAAAGTCCAGCGGCGCGAGCCGCTTCAAAAGCAGAGCGCCCGCGACACTTGCGTGCGCGGGCGCCTGAACTTCGAAGTGAAGCCGAAGCGATTATTTGCCGGCGATGAACTTCTCGAGCTGCTCACGGGCGACCGAGTCGCGGAACTGCTGCGGCGGGTGCTTCATGAGGTACGACGAGGCCTCGAGCAGGGGGCCCGAGACGCCGCGATCGAGCGCGAGCTTCGCGAGGCGAATGGCGTCGATGACGACGCCGGCGCTGTTCGGGGAGTCTTCGACCGAGAGGCGCGCCTCGAGGTTCATGGGGACGTCGCCGAAGCCGCGCCACTCCATGCGGAGGAAGCAGACCTTGTTGTCTTTCTGCCACGCCACGAAGTCGGACGGGCCGATGTGGATGTTCTCGGGCGCGAGGCGGGTGTCGAGCTGCGACTGAACCGACTCGGTCTTCGAGATGCGCTTCGACTTGAGGCGCTCGTGGTTCAACATGTTGAGGAAGTCGGTGTTGCCGCCCGTGTTGAGCTGGTACGTGTGATCGAGCTTCACGCCGCGGTCGCTCATCAGACGAGCGAGCGTGCGGTGAATGATCGTGGCGCCCACCTGGCTCTTGATGTCGTCACCGACGATCGGCAGACCGCGAGCCTTGAACTTCTCGGCCCACTCGGCGTTCGACGCGATGAAGACGGGCACGCAGTTGACCATCGCGCAGCCGGCATCGAGGCACGCCTGCGCGTAGTAGCGCACGGCCTGCTCGGAACCGACGGGGAGGTAGCAGATCAGGACTTCGGCCTTGGTCTCTTTCAGCACCTTGGCGACGTCGACCGCCTGCGCGTCGCTGACGCGGAAGGCCTGGTTCTCGGGGTACTGCGCCATGTGCTCGGCGAGGCCGTCGTGCACGGGGCCCATCTGAACCGTGACGCCCGACGAGGGCAGCTCGGCCTGGAAGATGGTCGTGTTGTTCGGCTTGGCGAAGATCGCCTGCTCGAGGGACTTGCCGACCTTGCGCTTGTCGATGTCGAACGCAGCGACGACCTTCACGCTCTCGATCGTGTAGCCGCCGAGGTTCGCGTGCATCAGGCCCGCGGTCTCAGGCGACTTCTGGTGTCGGTAGTACTCCAGGCCCTGAATCAGTGAACTGGCGCAGTTTCCGACGCCGGCAATCGCAATGTTGATCGGTTTCATACGTGTGTTTAGCCCTCCCTTTGAGTGAGGCTGTTACGGGCCAGTACCAGCACCTGCCGACTGAAGGCAAGAGAGGCACACACGTCGCGGTGCGAAACGAATTTCGCGCTATTCGAAACGGTCGTCACTCTTGGAGAGCGCGGCGAACGCCCCGAGCAGGCCGCCGACGCCATCGGCCGCCTGCTGGAGCGCCCGGTCGATCTCGGCCTTGAGCTCTTTGGCCTGAAAGTCTCTCTCTTGCAGATCTTCGAGGCGGGCCGAGATGGCCTTCAGCTTCTCGAAGGCGCGCGAGCCGGGCTTGAGCTCGTCGCCGGCGTCGATCTCAGAGAGCTCGCGGCGAATCGAGGCGAGACCTGATGCACGAGTCGCTTCGATCTTGTTGGCCATGCG
>JAEUJP010000881.1 GCA_016793725.1 Myxococcaceae bacterium
CGACGGCCGGCCCGACGTCGCGTTCAGCACCGACGGCGGCCCGCGCGCCTTCTTGAGCACGGCGAACGGCCCGTGGCGCGCGGTGGCGAGCCCGCTCGGCACGACCGAGCGCGCGGTCGTTCTCGGCGACTGCGACAACGACGGCTTTCGTGACCTGTTCGGCAACGGCGGCTCGAACGGCGTCGTCACCCAGCTTCGCAACGCGCGCGATGGCGGCTTCACCGACAACACCGCGGCCTCGGGCCTGGCGAATCAGAACTCCGAGGGCGGGGCCCTGCTCGACTTCGATCGCGACGGCCGGCTCGACTACGTGCAGCCCGACGGCACCGCGGGCGACGTGAGGCTGTGGCGCAACGCCGGCAACTGCTCGTTCGTCGACCACACGGTCGCTGCGAACCTGCCCGCAGGGGGCCTCGGCAACGGTGAGCAGGTGCTGACGCTCGACTACGACGCCGACGGCGACGTCGACATCTTCTACACGGTGGCGCAGCAAGGCGACGGTGGCGTCGGCCACCTGTACCTGTACCGCAACGGCGGCACCGGCACGTTCACCGAGGTCTCGGCGACCACCGCGCTCGCGGGCGTGCGAATCGACTATCGCGCGGGGCTCGCAGCGGGCGACTGGGACAACGACGGCGACTTCGACCTCTTCATCGGCCGCGACCAGGGCCGCCCCCGCACGCTCTTGCGCAACGACGGCGCGACCTTCACCGACGTCACGGCCGCGAGCGGCGACCTCGCGACCGACACGGGCTTCGAGGCCGAGGGCTCGGCGTTCGCCGACTTCGACAACGACGGCCGCCTCGACCTCTACGTCGCCGCCGACAACGCGGTCGACCGCGTGTACCGCAACGTGGGCATGGGTCGGTTCGTCGCGCTCAACCAGACGGGCCACACCGACTCGGCCGGCGGCCGCGAGTCGACGGGCGTCGCGGTCGCCGACTTCGACCTCGACGGCGCGCTCGACGTGTTCGTGAACACCTCGGGCGCAGGGCCGACCCACCTCTACGTCAACGGCCACGGCAGCGACGCGTACCTCAAGGTGAAGGTGCGCGGCCGCGGCGCCGGCAACAGCCCGGTCGACGGCTCAGGCGCGGTGGTGCAGCTCTTCGACGCCACCGGCACCGTGCTGCGCGCGACGCGCGAGGTGAGCGGCGGCGCGGTGATGGGCCAGAGCGACGCCTTGGTGCACTTCGGCCTCGCGGCGTCGTGGGGCGGCGCGAACGGCAGCTACGTGGTGAAGGTGCGCTTCAACAGCGCGCTCTACACGCGGCCCGGCACCGTGGTGCCCGCGACCTCGACGCTGACGGTCGGCGGCACGCAGCTGCGCAACACCGTCGAAGTCGTCGAGCCCGGCTAAGCCCTGCACCGCTGGCGCTGAGCGGAGACGCGAAAGCGGCGAAGTCGAAGCGGGCATGAGCCACCTGCACGCAACGACTCTCGAGCCGTAACCAACTACGGCAGCACGACGATGGTGTCGCGCACGGCCAGGTTCGACCACAACGTATCGACGTTCGGGTTGTCGAGCGCCATGCACCCCAGCGTCCAGTCTCCGGTCGAGCCGCTGCCGTGAATCATGATGTAGCTGCCGAGCTCGGTCGTCTGCGGAGGAATCGTGCAGTTCGCCTGCGCCGTGTCGATCGCGTTCTTCTGCGCCTGCGTGATGAGCCCCGCCGACAGCCCGCGCACCGCGTCGGCGCTGTCGGGGTACGAGACGAGAAACGACTTGTAATACGACGAGTTCGGGTTCAGCTGCCCCACGTAGAACACGCCCTCGGGCGTCTTGCCGTCGCCCTCGACCTGCTTGTCGCCGACCGGCGCGAACCCGAGCGACATCTTGAAGTTCTGCACCAGCATGCCGTTGCGGCAGAAGGCCATGTTGCGCGCCGACTTTCGCGCGACCACGTAGTCGTCTTTCACCGCGTCGCACGGCGACAGCCCGCTGCCGTTCGTGCCCCACGCGACCATGCAGTCTGACGCGCCGACCGACGGGTTCCACGTGCCGCCCGTCGACGCGCCCTGCAGGCAGACGCCGTGGGTCGTGTTGCAGATGTAGCCGTCGCTCTGGCGGCACTGCGTGTCGGCGGTGCAGTTCTTGAGGCACGCGGTCTGACCGTTGCCGATGCCGAAGCACGACGAGCCGGCCGGGCAGCCCGCGGTGTCACACATGCTCTTGCTGCAGTAGCCCGACGGCATCGAGATGCACGAGTTGTTGGCGCAGTTCTCGTTCGCGAGGCACGCGCCGCCGATGTCGTTCGCGGGCGCGGGCTCGCCGGGCCAGCGCTGGCCGGCCGACGGCAGGCACACCTTGAAGATTTTGTTCGGCTGGTTGTAGCGCTGCCGGTTCACGCACGTGTAGCCGGTGCGGCAGCCCGTCTGCGGCGACTGAATGAAGTCGCACTCGGCGACACACTTCGGCAGCCCGTTCGCGCTGATGCAGCGCGTGAGCGTGTTGCCGCTCGTGCCGCCCGTCTGCGCCGCGTCGGGGCAGATGTACGTCGAGCCCGAAAGCGTGCACGACTGCGTGCAGAACCCGTTGATGAAGCCGTTCGTCTCGCAGCTGACGGTCGACGTGTAGCCGGGCTCGTTGCAGCTCTGCGCGCTCGTGCAGGCCCCGCCGACCCAGCCCTCGTTCAGCTCGACGCCGGGGCCGACGCTGCCGCCGCCCGCCGTGCCGCTCATGCCGCCGCCCGCCGTCGCGGTCATGCCGCCGCCTGCCGTCGCCGTGTTGCCGCCGCCGGCGGTCGCCGTCGTACCGCCGCCCGCCGTCGCCGTGTTGCCGCCGCCGGCCGTACCGACGTCGCCGCCGCCCGCCGTGCCGACGTCGCCGCCGCCGGCCGCGCCGACCTCGCCACCGCCGGCGCTCGCGGCACCGCCCGCCGTGCTGCCGGTGCCGCCGGCCACCACGACTGGGGGAAGCATGGGACCACCATCGATGGGCCCGGCGGAGCACGCCGCGACCACGAAGAAGCTGAGAGTGCGGAGGGCGCGCATCAGGCGCGGTCGAATACGAGATCGCCGAGGCCCAGCGCAAGGCCAGGCGGCGCTTTCTCGCCTTCCAAGACCTCGAGACGAATCGTGACCCGTGGTCACGACAACTTACGAATTTCGTCTGCTCGCGGTGACAATTCCGGGGGTCACCCCCCAATAGGCCACCATGGGCATCCTCCTCTCTCTGCTCACTCTCTCGTTGGGCGCCGGCGCCGAGCTCAACGCCGAAGCGATGGCGCGCTACCAGCGGGCCACCGGCGACATCACGGGCGCGCGCTGGTCTCAGGCCATCACCGCGCTGAACGGCCTCGCGGGCGAGTACCCGCGCGTCGCTGAAATCTTCGCGGCCCGCTGCTCGGCGCTCGTCGGCATCAAGAACTACGTCGCCGCCGAGGCCGACTGCGACTACGCGCTCAAGGTGAAGCCGACGCTCGCCGCCGCCCGCTACGCGCTCGCCATCGCGCAGGAGTACCAGGGCAAACGCGACGCCGCGCTCGCGAACTACCGCGCGTACGCCGAGCTCGACCCGAGCCAGGCGCCGTACCGCGCGAACGCCGCCGCCCGTGTCGACGCCCTGTCGAGCCCGACGTTCTCGACGCCGCCGATGGTGACCGCGAGCGGCTCGGGCGGCCCGACGCAGGCCGCCGTCGGCCCGTCGCTGGTCATCTACAAGAACCACCTGAGCAACTTCGGCCGCCTGATGCTGGTGCTCGACGGCAAGCTCATCGGCGACCTCTCGATGGACGAGTACGTCGAGGTCGACGCCACGGCCGGCGAGCACCTGCTCGAGGCCCGCACCTACCCGCGCGACGGCTACGAGGCGCCGCGGGTCTGGGTGCTGCCGGTGCAGCTCGGGCTCGGCACCGTCTACACGAACTTCCAGCACAAGGGCGGGCAGCTGGTGCTCACCGAGGTGCCCGCCGCGCAGGCCCGCAGCGAAATTCGCAGCGACTGCAAGAAGGCGTTCGCGCGCACCATCGGCCCCGACTCGGTGCCCGCTCCTCCGGCGGCGATGGCAGGCGACCCCGGCGTCGTCGCCGCGTGGCCCGGCGGCGCCGTCGTCGTCGCGCCCGGCGTGCGCAGCCGCGTCGCCGGCGCGCGCACCCCCGCGCCCGAGTGCCGCATGAGCAGCCGCGGGTACAACACGTGCGGCTACAACTGCCGGCTCGGCAGCGACGGCGACTTCTACTGCTCGAGCGTGCCGAACGGTCAGTGCGCGCTGAACGCCGACGGCAGCTGGTCGTGCCCCTGAACGCAACGACGGCAGGGGTCGGCGTGTCCTAACCTCGTGGCCCTCCTTCCCCCCGTCTCCCTCCGCGGCAATTCGTACGTCACCCCCGTCGAAGCTGAAGCACCTCGGGCACTTGAAGAAGCGCCCGTCGCGCCTGCGACGACAGACTCGCTCGAGACCCGCCAAGACGCCGAGCTGAGGGCCGGCCAGGCGGCCGCCATCGGCGAGCTCTCGCCCGCCCAGCGCGGCGTCGCGGCGTTCAACACCCTCAGCGACGTGCGCAGCGGCATCGAAACGCGCAACGTTCGGCTCACCCGCGCGAACGCCGAGGTCGAGCGCCTCGAGACGCGCCTCGGGCAGCAGCTCATGAACCTCTCACCCGCGCTGTCGCAAGACCAGCGCCAGGCGTACGCCGACGCGTACCGCGAGCGGCACGGGCGTGCGTACGGCGAGGCGCGCGACGCCGCGCAAGACCTCGCCAGCTACACGCGCGAGAGCCTGCCGCGCGTCGAGCAGGCCCTGCGCGACCTGCCGCAGCACCCGCACGCCAGCGCCGTCGCCGGCGAGCCCCCCCACCTCGCGCGCGCCATGCAGGAGTCGGTTCGCCAGCTCGGCACCGCCGTTCGCCAGTCGCCGACCGGCAGCAGCGAGCTGCAGGCCACGCTGCAGCAGCTCGGCACCGACTACGCGCAGCTCGCCGAGCGCGCGGCGCTGGGCACGCGAGACCCCGGCAACCAGCCGGCGCCCGGCATGGCCGCGACGCGCCCCGTGCTGGGCGGCCTCGGCGTGGCGGTCGGCCAGCTCTCGCGTGAGGTGGGCTCGCTCGCGCAGCGCGCGGCGGGCCGGTTCGGCATCGCATCGGGTGTGCTCGGCGCCGTCGACTCGGCCGGCCGCATCGCCGACGGCGCCGCGCGCACCGAGCACTACGTGGGCGGCGCGGCCGGTGCGGCTCAGGTCGTGGGCGGCGTGCTGCGCGTCGGCGGCGTGGCGATCGGCGGCCCGCTCAGCATGGCCGCCGGCGGCGCCGCGATTCTCGCGACGGCCGAGAGCGCACGCCGAGACCGCAACGAGTACATCGCCGACGTGTCGGCGACCCTGCAGGCCGCGGGCATCGCCTCCGACCCGGCGCGCGCCGAGGCGCTCGCGCGGTCGAACCCCGAGTCGCTGCGACTGCTCGCCGCAGCCGGCTACTCGACGCGTCAGATTGAAGACCTCACCGCGCTCGCACCGGTGGCCACGCGCATGAACGAAGGCCAGGTTCAGGGCCTGATCGAGGCCTCGCAGCGCCTGGGCCTGTCGCCCGACCGCATGATCGAGGTGCTGCAGTCGTTCGGGTCGCGAGCGGGTGACGCCATCACCGCGCTGGTGCGCGCGCATCAGGGCAACCGCGAGCGCGACGACGTGATGCTCGATGCGCTGCGCACCGGTTGGGGCGCGAACGCCGTCAGCCGTCGGCTCGCCGAGCTGGTGTCGGGCAGAAGATGACGACCAGGTGTTGACGAGCGACCCGGGCCACCTCGCGACGCTCGCCGAGGCTGCGGGTCTGCACGTCGACCTCGTTCGCGTCTGAGTCGCGCGCTCACGGCGCCAGCAGCACTTCAATCTCGTCGAGCTGCCGCGCCACCTCGACGCGCTCGTCGTTCGTCGCCGCCTTCTTCGCCGCCACGCGCGCCTCAGACAGCTGCTGCAAGAGCACCCCGTCGGTGTCGCCCGTCGCGCCCAGCCGCTTCTCGAGAAAGAACACGCGCTGAAACAGCTGCTCCTTCGTGATGACGGTGCCCGCCGGTATCACCTTGCGCGGCCGCTTCGGCTTCGGCGCCGGCCGAACCGGCTCGGGCGTCGGCGGCGCCGCCACCACGGGTGCCGGAACGACGACCGGCGCCGGCTCGGGCGCAGCGAGAGGCGCCGGCTCGACCGCGGGCGCCGCGAGCAGCGCGCCGTACCGCCACCACGCGTAGCCACCTCCCGCCACCAGCACCGCGAGCGCCCCGAACGCGACGAGCCCACCGCCTCCGCCAGACTTCTTCGGCGCTTTCGGCTTCGACAGCTCCACCGGCTCACCCGCCAGCAGCTCGTCGGCCAGCGCGTGCTCGCTCGTCGCGGGCTTCTGCGGCAGCGGCGCCGGCGTGTGCAGCGTGCGCCCCGGCGGCGCCGGCGACGGCGCGGGAATCAGCGACGGCTGCGACGGCCGCGGCGCAGGCCCACCCTCGAGCCGCTGCCGCAGCGACTGGCACGCACGCCCGAGCAGCTCGCAGCTCAGGGGCCGCTCCGACGCCTCCTTCTTCAACATCCACCACACGAGCTGGTCGACCTGCGCCGGCACGTCGGGCCGCAGGTCGGCCACGTGCGGCGGAGCCTCCTGCACGTGCTTCACGATCACCTCGACGTCGTTGTTGCCGAGGAACACGTGCCGCCCCGTCAAGAGCTCGAACATCACGCAGCCCAGCGCGTAGATGTCGCTCTGCGCCGACACCTCGCCGCCCTTCGCCTGCTCGGGCGACATGTAGTCGGGCGTGCCCACCGCCACCCCCGTCTGCGTCGTCACGCTCACGCCCCCGCCCAGCTTCGCGATGCCGAAGTCGAGCAGCTTCACGTACGGAGGCTCACGCCCCGTATCGACCAGAAACAGGTTGCTCGGCTTGATGTCGCGGTGAATCACGTTCGCCGTGTGTGCCGCGTGCAGCGCCGCGCAGATCTGCTCGGCGTACAAGAGCACCTCGGTCGCCGGCAGCGGCGCGCGCTCTTTCACGATGCGCTCGAACCCCTGCCCCTCGAGGTACTCCATCACGAAGTAGTGCGAGCCGTCGGGCAGCTGCCCGAACCCGAAGATGTCGACGATGCCGCGGTGCCGCGCCTCGTTCACCGCGCGCGCCTCAGACACGAAGCGCTCGACGAACACCGGGTCTTGCGACAGCTTCGCCTTCAGTACCTTCACCGCGACCCGCTTGCCGATGATCGGGTGGCGGCCTTCGTACACGATGCCCATGCCGCCGATGCCGATGCGGCTGACGAGCTCGTATTCGCCGACTCGATGCCCGCTGAAGGTCTTCGGCTGCGGCAAAGCCGCCGGAGTCTACTGCTGAAACCGACCTTCCCGAAAAACGCCTACACCCACGTATCGGGGATCACGTTCGGCTTCAGCGCCGCGTAGTCTTTCAAGAGCTGCAGCTGCGCCTGCGCGCGCGGGTTCGGGTTCGCCGCGAGCTTCTCTTCGAACTGTTTGATCGACGCCAGCGCCTCGGCGCGCGTCATCGTCGAGAAGTTCGGAGCCCTCAGGCCCAGCGCCTCGTACGCCTGGCCCACCTTCGCGCCGTGCGCCTGCTGGAAGCGGTTCGACACCACCGGGAAGAACAGCAGGCGAATCGCCTGATCGCGCTCGAGCGACAGCTGCGCCTTCTCGGCCGCAGGCAGGTCGGGGTGCTGCAGCGCGCGCTGAATCGTCGAGTAGTAGTCGCGCACCGGCCCCGTCTGCGGGTTCGCGATCGTCGCGCTGCCCGAGAACGCCGCATCGTAGCTCGCGCGGAGCCGCTGCAGGTCGCCGCGCAGTTCTTCGAGCGGCGGAGGCGGCGCACCCTGCAGGCCGCCCGCCTTCGTCCAGATCGAGACGTTTTCGCCCTTCCGCATGTGCTGAAAGGCGTTCTCGTTCAGCGTCTGCCGGTCACCGCGCGTCGCCGCTTCCCATACCTTCTGGTGCGCCGTCGCGCCCGACGCAGCGCCGGGCGAGCTGCCCTCGTACGCCATGATGGTCTTCACGTTCGGGAACATCGCCTGGTACTTCTCCATCCAGTTCTGACCGCCCGAGTAGCAGCCCGCGATCAGCAGGTCTTCGACGCTGCGCGCCGCACGCGGCATCGCCGACGCCAATTCGCCCACCGCTTCCCACGGCAGCTTCCCGTTGTTCTCGCCGTACACGCCCGTGCCCGTGTGATGACCCGACAGCACCAGCCGCGAGGGAGCCTGCCCGCCCTTCTCGGCCTTCGCCCACTCGCGCGCGATCTGGGCCAGCTCGTCGCGGCCGCCGTCGAGCAACGCGTTGCCATCGCCCTGAATCGCCGCCGCGACCTTCTGCGTCTGATCCGCCGGCAGACCCAGCGTCAGCGCGAACGCCATCGCGCCTTCTTTCGTCTTCAGGTCGTGCGTGCGCCCGTCAGACGTCGTGATCTTGTCTTGCATCGCCTGCGACGCGTTTTTGATCACCGACACGTCGGTGCCCCGCGCCTTCAGCGCGTCAGACTCGAGCGTCGACCGGTGCGCATCGGAGTCGTTCATCGCCACGAACAACACCTTGTCGTTCGTGCGCGGCGCCCAGCCCGTGTTCGTCGCCGCCGTGCCCGTGTTCGTGTCGGTCGGCGCCCGCCCGCCCGTCGGCACCGTCAGCGTCCACCCCGCCTGCAGCTTCTGCGGGTTCATGATGTTCGGGTACCGACCCGAGTTCGCGTTCTGCAGCGCCTCCACGCTCACGCCGAACCGCTGCGCGATTCGGCTGAGCGAATCGCCCGACTGAACCGTGTACGTCTGCTGCGTGGTGGTGCTGCCGGCGTTCTGCGTCCGCGCGTTCGGATTGATTTGGGGCATGTGAGGGCCCCCTATTATCGATCAGAACCAGCAGGAAGGTGTGTTGCCTACATCGACTCGCAAATCACCTTGAAATCAGGGGCGTCGCCGGCGCAAGACCAGCAGCGCGGCGAAAATCATCAGCCCCGGCCCCGCCGCCGAGCACCCGCCCCCGACGAGCTCGGGCTCGAGCGCGGCTCCCAGCTGGTACGGCGCTGGCGGCAGCTTCGCCGCCCCCGACGTGCCCGGCGTCACCGGCGGCACCATCACCGCAGGCGTGCCCGGCACGTTCGAAGGCGGCGCCGGCTCGACGCACATCCAGTTGTCGAGCCAGGTCGCCGACGTGTCCGAGTGCTCGAACCACCGCACGCACGTGAGCCCGTCGACCGGCCCCGCGCTGCTCCACCTCATGCGCACCGGCGCCGTGTTCGCCGTGCACAAGAAGTTGTCGGCCCACGCCGCCGCGTTCGCCTCGGCCGCCTCGCTCACGTTGGTGCACGGCAGCGCCTCGGGCGCCCCCGCGTACGACCAGGTGAGCCCCACATCGCTGCGCGTCGTGCAGAAGTAGTTGTCGGCCCACGTGTCGGGGTCAGACGGCTCGTTCACGTTCACGCACGTCTGCCCCGGCACCGGCCCGTTCGCCTTGAAGGTGAACTCGCCGCTCGTGAACTCCATGCGCGGCTCGAAGCAGAGGAAGTTGTCGTTCCACGAGTTCGCCGCGTCGACCGTCTCGTTCAGGTGAACACACTGCTTGCCGGCGATGGCGCCCGCGCTCGAGTACGAGAACACCCACGGCGACTGCTTCGGCGCGCACAGGTAGTTGTTCGCCCACGCGCTCGCGAGCGGCTCGGCCGGCTCGTTCACGTTCGTACACTCCATACCCTCGATGGGGCCCGTCGCCGACCACCTCAGGCCGAAGTCGCGCGCGCTGCACAGGTAGTTGTCTGACCACGTGTGCGGGTCTTCCGGCTCGTTCAGCGGCACGCACGTCTGGCTCGGCTGCACCCCGTCGCACGAGAACGTGAACGGCCCCGCCGTGCGGTCGCACGAGGGCGGCGCGTCTGCGCACTGCGCCTGCACCTTCGAGATGAACGTCGCCCACGGCCAGTTCGCGCCCGGGTCGGTGCGGTTGTTCGGCTGCAGCTGCCCGTGCGACAGAATGTGGTTGCGGTCCCGGGGTATGTTCCACCGGCGCGTGATGCTGCACACCAGCCGCGCCGCCGCGTCGATCTGCCCCACCGGGAAGCTCGTCTGCGACGCGAACCCGCCGTGCTCGATGCCCACCGAGATGGTGTTCGTGCTCACCCCGTTCAGGTCGCACCGCACGTTGTTGTTGTTCGCGCACTGGTACGCCGCCGCCACGTGCCACCCGCGGTCTGACTCGCGCACCAGCTGCGTCACCTCGGCCCCATCTTCTTTCACCGTGTAGTGCGCCGCGACCTGCGCGTTCGGGTTCGTCTGCCAGCTCCAGCAGCCCGAGTAGCCGCCCTCACACGTGTGAATGATGACGAACTGCGGCGTGCGCCCGCCGCGCGAGTTGAAGTTCGGCGACGGCCGCCACACGCCCAGGTCGTAGTCGGGTGACAGCGCCTGCCGCAGCACCCCGAGGCCGTCGGGCCGCTCGAGCCCGAGCAGGGGGAACACGTCGTCTTCCACGAACTGCCGCCGCGCCTGCGGGTCTTCCAGCTGCGCGTAGTCGGCGATGATGTCGCGCCACGCCGCCAGGTCGTTCACGTCGATGCCGCGCGCCTCGGCCTCGCGGCGCAGCCACGCCGCCGCCGCCTTCACGTTCGCCTCGGGCTCGGTGAGCGCCCGCGGGTCGTCGGTCATCGCCGGCGTGAGCGCCATGAGCCCCGAGAACGCCGGGCGCCCTTCCATCTCTTCGTGGCCCTCGACCATCTCGTAGCGCGTCAGGCTGTACGAGAGGGCCTTGAGCAGCTCGGGCGGCACGCCGCTCTCTCGACCGGCGGCGGCGAACAACGCGTCGTGCTGCGAAGCGGGCAGGCGGGGCTCGGCGGGCTGCGTGGGCACACCGCACCCGGCAGCGGCGGCGACGACGACGACGAGGTGGAACCGGACCATGCCGCACATGAAGCCAGGGCCACGCCTGGGCGCCAACTGGCCGCGCGCGACCCTGAAACCTTCGGGTCTCAGGGGGCATGCTGTACATTGCCGCGCGCCCCATGCGAACGCGCGCGCTGCTCTTCGTCCTGATCACCATCACCGCGTGCAAGAAGGGCCCCGTCGACGGCGGGCTCATCGCAGAGGTCGCCATCGACCCGACCGCGAAGGTCACCTGCGTCGAGCTGCAGCTCGCCCGCGACGACGGCACGGTGCTCGTCACCCGCCGCTTCGAGCGCGCGACGAAAGAGAAGCTGCAGATCGCGATCGCCCAGTCGGGCGAGACCGACCTGCCCGCCGACGTTCGGGTTCGTGCGCTGGGCCTGTGGGCCGTCGGGCCCGAGTGTGGTGAGCAATCGAAGCCGAACTCGGCGCCCACCGAGCAGGCCGCGCGCTTCACCGCGGGCACCGTCGCGAAGGTGTCGCTCACCCTTCGCCCGCCGTCGAACGACGACGACGCCGACGCCGACGGCTTCACCGGCTCGACGAAGAACGGGCCCGACTGCGACGACACCCAGCGCGCCGTGAACCCGAGCGCGAACGAGGCCTGCACCACGCTCGTCGACATGAACTGCAACGGCCGCGTCGGCTGCGACGACGCGATGTGCACCGGCGTGCCGTGCGCGCGCCCCCCGGTGCGCCTGGCGTTCGTGAACGCGTCGCAGGTCGTGGGCGCCACCCTGTGCTCGCAGCCGCTGATCATCGAGGCCCGCGACTCGATGGGCATGCCCGCCCCCGTCGGCAGCGACGTCGCCGTCACCGTCTCAGAGCAGGGCGCCCTCGGGCTGCAGTTCTTCGAAGACTCGGGCTGCACGATACCCGCGACCATGCGCACGATTCCCCGCCAGCAGACGCAGGTTCGCTTTCACGTTCGCGGGCAGCTCGCCGGCACCACGCGGCTCAACGCCCAGGGCGGCGGGCTCGACGCGGCCCAGCAAGAGCACCGCGTGTCGGCCGGCATGGCGAGCTCCATCGCGTTTCGCAGCGCCGCGCAGACGGTGAAGAGCGACGCCTGCTCGCAGGCCGTCGTCATCGAGGCCCGCGACATGTGGGCCAACGCAGCGCCCGTTTCCTCCGACGTGCCCGTCACCCTCGCGGCGGTGCCGAACACCGGCTTCACCTTCTACGGCGACGCGAGCTGCTCGACGGCGCTCATGACGACGCCGACCCTCGCGAGCGGCACCTCGTCGATCACCGTCTACTTCAGGGCGTCGCGCGCGCCCGGCATGGTGCGCCTCGACGCCACGGCCGGCACGCTCGGCATGGCGAGCCAGAGTCAGACCTTCATCGCCGGCGACCCGACCCGCGTCGTCTTCGCCACCGCCTCGCAGCGCGTCGTCGCCGGCGTGTGCTCGGGCGCGATGACGCTGAAGCTGCAAGACGCGCAGGGCACCGACACCGTCTCGCCGGGCGCCCTGAACGTCGCGGTGAGCGGGCCCACCATGACGTTCTTCTCCGGCCCCGGCTGTACGCCGGCCACGCTGGTGACCTCGGCCGCGATTCCCGCCTCGGCCGGGCAGGCCACCGTGTTCTTCATCGCGACGGGCGCCGGCGCACCGACGGTCACCGCGACCGGGCCGGGGCTCACGCTCGCGACGCAAGCCCAGACCGTCGACCCGGCGCCCGCCGTGAAGCTCGGCTTCACCACCCCGCCGCAGGGCGTACAGACCACGCTCTGCTCGGGCCCCGTCACCCTCTCGACGCTCGACGCGTTCGACAACCCGTCGGCCGTGACCGCACCGCTCGCCATCGCGCTCTCGGCCACGCCGTCGACGACCTTCACGTTTCACAGCGGCGCCGGCTGCGGCAGCGGCAATGTCGTCACGATGCTCACGATTCCCTCGGGCATGAGCTCGGTGGCGTTCTCGTACAAGGCCGACCTGGCCGGCGTCGTGACGATGCGCGCCGACTCGAGCCTCGACCCCGACCCGACCCAGGTGACGAACATCGGCGTCGGCGCGCCGTCGAACCTCGTCTACCTGACGACGCCGCAGACGCGCATCGCGAACGAGTGCTCGGGCGCGGTCACGCTCGAGGCGCGCGACAACGGCGGCAACCGCTCGAACGTGGCGAGCGACGTCACCGTCAACCTCGCCGCGTCGGTGCCGGCACCGGGCTTTCGCTTCTTCTCTGACCCGCAGTGCACGACCGCGGTGACGTCGCGGGTGCTGCCGGCGAACCAGTCGCAGGTGACCTTCTACTTCCAGGGCACGGTCGCGACCGCGGTGATGATGTCGCCGACGTCGTCGCTCACGGGCCCGGGCAGCCAGACCGCGACCATTCGCCCGGCCGCTGCGTCGGCCCTCGTGTTCCTCCCGCCGGCGCGCACCATCACCGCGGGCGGCTGTGCGGGCCCGCTTCACGCACAGTCACAAGACGCATTCCAGAACGTCGCGCCGGTCGTGGGTGACCACGTGCTCGCCCTCTCTTCGGGCCCGGCGACCGGCCTCACGTTTCACACCGAGCCGACGTGTATGGGCGCGGCCGTCACCACCGCCACGATTCCGAACCTGGCGTCGCAGGTGACGTTCTACGCGCGCGGCACCATCGCCCCGTCGTACACGCTGACCGCGCAGAACGCCGCGGCGCTGGGCACCGCGACGCAGGGGCTGACCGTCACCGCGGCCGCGGCCTCGAAGCTGACGCTCTCGACTGCGCCGCAGGCGCTCAACACCGGCGTGTGCTCGGGCGCCTTCACCATCGAGCGGCGCGACATGTTCGAGAACCTCGTCGCCATCGCGACGCCGCTCACGGTCGCGCTGTCGAGCACGAACGGCTCGGGCATCACGTTCTACGGCAGCCCGACCTGCGGCAACCCGGCCATCACCAGCGTCGCGATCGCGTCGAACACCTCGTCGGTGACCGTCTACTTCCGCGGCACGACGCCGGGCACGCCGACGTTGACGGCGAGCTCGGGCGCGCTGACGCCGGCGTCGCAGGTCGCGACCATCACCGTGTCGGCGCCGACGACGCTCGTGTTCAGCACCGCGGCGCAGACGATGGTGACTGCGGGCGTCATCTCGCAGCCGGTCACGCTCGAGGCACGCGACGGTTTTTTGAACCCGTCGCCGGTCACGACGAACACGCCCATCGGCATCAGCGTGAGCGCGATGCCGTTCGAGCTGTGCGCCGACCCGCAGTGTGTGACGCCGAACCCGATGCTGCAGCTCGGCCCCGGCCAGTCGAGCGTGACCTTCTACTTCCGCAGCAGCGTCGCCGGGCCGTACACGCTCACCGCGAGCTCGAGCCTCGGCAACCCGATGCAGACGAACACGGTGGTGCCGGCGGCGGCGTCGCAGCTGTTCTTCACCACGATGCCGCAGTCGCGCGACGTCGGGGCCTGCTCGAACGTGGTCACGGTGCAGCGCAGAGACCCGTACGGCAACCCGGTCACGACCGGCGGCGCGCTGGCGGTCACGCTCGCGGCGCTGCCCGCGACGGGCGTCACCTTTCACGGGGCGGCGACCTGCGCGATGCCCGCCGTCAGCGGCGTCACCATCGGCGCGGGCGCGAGCTCGGCCAACTTCCACTTCACCGGCACGGTGCCGGGCTCGGTGCAGCTCTCGGCCGCGGCGATGGGCCTGACGACGGCACAGCAGATCGCGACGCTGAACCCGATTCCCCCGTCGCGGCTCGCGTACATCGCGGCGCCGACGACGTTGACCGCGGGGGTCTGCTCGTCGGTGTTCACGGTGCAGTCGCGCGACAACTTCATGAACCCCACGCCGGTCGGCGCGAGCACGCCGCTCACCACGACCGGCACGAGCATGTCGAACGCGACGTTCTTCTCTGACCCCGGGTGCACGCAGCTGATGCCCCTCGCGATTCCCATGGGTGGCACCACCACCAACTTCTGGGTCATCGCGACCGGAGCCGGCCCCCACACCATCACCGCCAGCGCCGGCGGCCTCGGCATGGTCGGCGCCGCCGTGACGGTGAACCCCGCCGCGGCCTCGGCGCTGCAGTTCACGAACATGCCGCTGTCGATGCGCACGCAAGAGTGCCTGCCGACCGCAGCCACCGTGCGCACCATCGACGCACACGGCAACGCGACGACCGTCAGTGGCCCGGTGACGCTGACCGTGGGCGAGGTGCCGCTCGGCGGCGTCACGTTCTGGCAGGGCGCCGACTGCGTCACCCCGCTCTCGACCATCGCGCTGATGGCGGGCCAGGGCAGCGGCTCGTTCTATCTGCGCGGCGGCAACCTCGTTCAGACCGTGCAGGTGACGGTCACCGCGACGGGCGGCATCACGTCGGCGTCGCAGAACGAGTCGGTCACGCTCGGCCCGCCGAGCCGGCTGGTCGTCGTTTCCAGCGCCAAGAGCCTGATGGCGGGCGAGTGCTCGGGCGCGATGACGGTGCAGTCGCAAGACGTGGCCGGCAACGTCAGCCCCGTCGCAGCGAACACCACGGTCACGCTGAGCGCGGCGCCGTCGACCGGCGTGACCTTCTACAACTCGACGAACTGCACCTCGCCGGCCGGCCAGGTGACCATCGCGGGCAGCACGAGCAGCGTGCAGTTCTCGATGCGCAGCGTCACCGGCGGCACGCCGACGCTCTCTGCGACCGCGACGGGGCTGACCCCGGCGACGCAGGGCAGCACCATCGCCCCGGCCGTGCGCACCGGCACCTGCGCGATGGCAGCCGGCAACGACAGCACGCTCTGCACCATCAGCCCCGCGCTCAACGCCGACCTGTCGAAGTCGTTCTACGTCTTTCAGGCGACGAGCGTGGCGACCGGCCTCGACGACGGCGCCGTGCGCTGCACGCTCACCGACGCCTCGACGCTGACGTGCTCGCGCGGTGCAACGGGCGGGGCCGTCGCGATTCGCTGGTACACCGTCTCGCGCGCAGCGGGGCTCACCGTGCAGCACGTGCCGGCGCTCACCACCCCGAGCCCGGGCGGCTCGGCCACGACGACCCACAACATCGCCCCGGTGAACCCGGCGTCGACGTTCGTGCTGATGTCGACGTCGCTCGCGGGCGAGAGCGAGTTCGAAGAGTCGCGGTGGTCGAGCGTGCGGCTCGCGAACGCGACGACGGTCGAGGTGCGGCGCCGCACCGGCACGACGCCGAACACGACGCTGACGCACACGCTGCAGGTGGTCGAGTGGGTGGGCGCCGCAGTCGATCGCCTCGCGATGTCACTCGCGATGCCCGACGCCGACGCGTCTGAGCCCGCCTCGGTCGTCACCTCGACCGACCCCGCCTTCGTGCTGCACAGCTGGCGCTGGGGCGCAGCCAACGGCAACCGCGACATCTGCCGCCTCGCGGTGCGCGCGATGCCGACGCCGCCGACCCTGGTGACGTTCACGCGCGGCGCGGGCGCCACGGGCACCTGCGACGACGGCGCGCTCGACATCGACTTCGAGCGCGTTCGTATGCCGGGGCACCGCATCGAAAACGTGCTGGTGACGATGAACGCGTCGGTGCTCGACGCGACGCCGGTGACGCTGGCGCCTGCCGTCGACCTCACGCGCACCGTCGCGTTCTTCGGGGCCACGTCGTTCGCGGGGCAGTCGATGGGCGAGACGGCCGACAACGACTCCGACGTCTTCCGCGACGCGGTGGCGCGCGCGTCGTTCACGAACGACACGACGGTGCAGGTGTCGCGCGCAGAGGTTGGCGCGATGAACACGGCCGCCGGAGCGTGGACGTTGACGGTCTGGCAGGTCGACCCGTCAACGCCCTAAGAAGCGACGGTACGCGCGCAGCTCGTCGTGGGCGACGGCGCTCACGAGGCGCCACTGCCCCTCGAAGCGGCCGAGCACGTACGACGTGGTGAAGTCGTAGAGCGGCAGGTCGGCGAGCCCGACGAGGCCCCACTGAACCGTGGCCCGGCGCAGCTGCCCCGAGAGCACGTCGACGTCGAGCGAGAGCAGGCGAACGCGCTTCACGCCGACGCGGCGGTAGAGCTCGAGCACCTGCCGCACCGGGCCCTCGAAGGCCTCGGCGCTCGGCACGGCGACGACCGAGAGGGCGTCGACGAGGTCGCTGGTGACGTGGCACGGGTAGGCCCACCGCGCGGTGATGGCGGGCACGTCTTGGGCCTCGAACGCGCGCGCGTAGGCGTCGAAGAAGTCTTCCAGTTCCTGCACGGCGACAAAGCTCTAGCATGGCAGCGCGTGACGGTCGGTCGCCCCTTGAAGGCCGGTAGCCTCGAGCCCGATGCCCTCGGAGCGAAGCTGCTCGCCCACGAGCGGCACGAGGGCGAGCCCCACGTGGTGCTCGGGCCGCGAGAGCAGGCGCTGCTCGCCACGATGCCCTGGCCGCACCGGCGCAGCGAGTGGCTGCACGGGCGGCGCGTGGCGAAAGAGGTGCTCGAGCGCGGCTTCGGCCTCGACCCGGCGCGCACCGAGGTGCTGCCCGCCCCGACCGAGGCGCCCGAGGTCTGGTTCGACGGCGCGCGCCGCGAAGACCTGGTCATCAACATCAGCCACACGAAGCGCTACGCCGTCGCGGCGGCCTCGGCCTTCGGCGTGGGCGTCGACGTCTGCGACGACGAAGACGGGCGGCGGCTGCCCCGCATCGCGCGGCGCGTGATGGGCGACGGTGAGGCCGAGGCGTGCGGCGCGTTCACCGATGACGGCACCCAGGCTGCCGTGTGGGCGCTGAAAGAGGCGGTCTTGAAGCTGCGCATCGGGGGCGTGTTCTCGCCGGGAGCGCGCAGCGTGAGGGTCGAGTCGCTGAGCCCTGCGCGCGTGGGCAACGCCGACACGCGCGTCGAGCTGTTCAGGCTCTCGCACGGCGCGGTCGCGGTCGCAGTTCGGGCGGGCTAAGGTGCGGTGGGTCAGAACCGACCCATGGCCCGCATCCTCGTTCTCGATGACAGCGCGCTGGTGCTGAGCGCGACGAAGCTGGCGCTCGAGAAGGCGGGCGACGAGGTCTACACGACCAGTGAGCCGCCGGTGTTCTTCATCTCGCTCGAGAAGTGGCGGCCCGACCTGGCGCTGGTCGACGTGTCGATGCCGACGCTCGAGGGCGACGCCGTGGTGTGGATCGCACGGGCCCACCAGCTCCACCCGTGCCACATCGTCTTGTACTCGGCGAAGTCGCCGGCCGAGCTCGAGAAGCTGGTCACCTCGAGCGGCGCCGACGGCTACATCTGCAAGACGGCCGACGAGGAGCTGCTGCGCCGGCAGGTGCGCGAGGTGCTCGAGAAGTCGGCGAAGACGGCGAACGCGAAGTCGCCAGGGTAACTACCGGTAGAGCTTCTCGACGACCGCGACCTTCTCGTGATCGGTCGAAAGGCGCACGCCGACGAGCTCGACGTGCACCAGGCGGCCTGCGCCCCAGTCCATCGTGTCTTCGCCGGGCCGCGTGCCGTCTTCTTGCGCGAGCCGCGAGGTCTTCACGAGGTGCTTGTCTTGATCTGGTTTGCCCAGCGTGTAGACGAGCCGGGCCTCGAGCAACGCGCCCGCACCTTCTGCGAACTTCGCGGCCTCGGCCTTCGTCGCGAACGGGAGCTTCATGAGCAGCGGCCGCGCCCGCCACACGCTCTGCGGCGTCAGCGCCTCGTCGTCGTCGTCGCCGCCGCCGCCCGGGGGCCGAAACGGCTTCGCGGGCTCACCCCACGCGACCGAGACCATGCCCAGCCCGTCGGTGCACTCGACGAGCCCGTCGATTTCAATCGTCGTCGTCTTCTTCTTCGCGTTGTACGGGTGCACCTTCACGCCGCCCGACAGTCGCAGGTTCGTGACGTACGTGCCCTCGCGCACCTTCTTCGCGAGCTCGTCTCTCTTCGCCGCGTTCTTCTTCTGCTCGTCGCCCTCGCCCGGCACCGGCGCGAACAGCGCCCACAGCCCTTCGGGGCACGGCTTGCCGGTCGCCACCCGCTGGTAGGCCACGTCGTCCCACGGCGGGTCGAGCTTCGCGGCCTCGATGACGGGTATCGCGGCCTTGCGCTTCGCCTCGGCGACCTTGTCGAGGTCTTTTTTCGCCTGCTCGCGCTCGGCCAGCTTGTCTTTCATCTTCTTGCCGTGGTCGGTGCATGCGCACACGAACACGAACACGAGCACCAGCATCAGAACAGAGAGGGGGCGCACCCCCCACACTCTACCGCGTCAGCGTCAGGTGCAGCTGCTCACGCACGCGTTCGACACGCAGCGCAAGACCGGCGTGCCGCCGTCGCAGTCGGCCGGCGTCGGTGCGGCCTCGCCCGCCGGGCAATCGGAGTCGGCGAGGCACACGCCCTTCTTCGTGCACTGCGAGTAGCCGCACGTCGTGCCGCTCGGGCAGCTCTTGCGGCAGTACAGCTGGCCGCTCGGGCCGCAGCCGCCATCGAGCGTCACCGCGCCCACCGGGCCGTCGCAGTACATGCCTTCGCCGGGCAGACACTCGCCGTCGTGCAGCCGCGAGGTGCGGCGCAGGTTCAGCAGGCACAGGTTGTCGTACGTCGAGCCGTTCGCGCCGCAGACCGGGGCCACCGTCGTGCCGCAGCTGCCGCAGACGTCGCACGTCCAACCGTAGCTGCAGCCGGTGACGGGGTTCGCGCCGTAGCGCTGCGCGCAGTACTGGCCGCCTCCGAAGTTGCAGGTCGGCTTGGTCGGCATGCTGCACGGCTCGCAGCAACCCTTGTTGCACTGGCTCGTGCCGACGCCGCCGCACTCCCAGCTGTCGTTGCAGCGCTCCGCGGCGCCTTCACACACGCACGTCGGGTCGCGCTCGTCGTACTTCCCGTCGCAGTTGTCGTCGCGGTAGTTCTTGCAGAGCTCGACGGCGCCCGGGTGCACGTCGGCCCGGCGGTCGTCGCAGTCGCCCTTCTGCTTGCCGGGGCACGTGGCGAGCGGGTCATCACCGGGCACGAAGCCGTCGCTGTCGTCGTCGCGGCAGGGGTTCAAGATGCACCAGCCGGGAGGACACGGGCAGGTCTGGCATTGCGTGCCGAGCTGACAGACGTCACGCTCACCGCACTGCGAGTCGGCGCGGCAGCCGGGCGTACACTCGCCGACCCCCGAGCAGTTCACGCAGACCTGGCCGGCGCCACACGCGTCGTCGGTGAGACAGCCGGCCGTCTGCTGGCCCGCGTCGTCGCCGTGCGGGTTGCCGACGGAGGTGCCCACGCGCGGCGCGCCGTTCGGGCAGGCGGTGAGCACGACGACGGCGATGGCGAGCGTGGCCCTCATCATCAGCAACCGTACACGCACGCGCTGTTGATGCACGAAGGTCGCGGCGGCGAGCCGTCGGGGCACAGCCCAGGAGGAGGCGGCGCGCCCGCCGGGCAGTCGAGCGGGTGCACGCAGACGCCCACCTTCGTGCACCGCATCAAGTAGCCGTCGCACTCGGGGCATGCGTCGCGGCAGTACAGCGTGCCGTCGGTGCCGCAGCTCATGCCGCTCGCGCCGCAGTCGAGGCCTTCGCCCTTCACGCACGCGCCCGGGTGCAGCAGCTGCGCGAGCGCGCGCTGCAGCTCACACGCGTTGTTGTACGTGTGGCCGTTCTTCGCGCAGACGGGGTCGATGTTCTCGGGGCACGACATGCCCGTGTCGGGGATGCACGCGGCCTGCTGGCAGCCGGTGAGCGGGTCGATGCCGTTGCCCACCATGATGTAGCCCGGCGCGCAGACCGCGTCGACGACCGGGCACGGCTGGCAGCACGGCCGCATCGAGCTGTTCAGCGGGCAGAAGGTCTGGCCGAGCTCGCAGTCGAGCGCGCCGCGACACGGAGGTGAGCCGGCGCAGATGCCGATCGCGCCTCCACCAGCGGTGCCGGTGCCACCGCCGCGGCCGCCCGCGGGTGAGAAGACCGTACCGCCGCCGCCCCCGCCGCCGCCGCCCGTGCCGGTGCGCGCGCCGCCGCCCGCCGTCGCGCCGCCGCCCGCCGTGCCGCCGTCATCGGGCCCACCTTCGTCGGTCGCGACGAAACAGGCGGATGAAAAGACCGCGAGACCGAGCACGAGCGTGCGCATTCGCACCCGCCCCGAGCACGGGGTGTGCCCATGGAGGCACGAGTGCTTCAGCGCACTTGGGCAGCACCTGGCCGACGAATTTTTGAGGCGGTGGTAGCTTCTCGTGCGCTCGTGCCGATCACCCTCACCGAACAACGCCGGCCCCTCATCGTCGTCGCCCTGCTCGCGTCGCTGCTGCTGCACGCGCTGGCCGTCGCGCTGGCGCCCAAGACGCAGTCGGTGGTGAAGGCCGTGGCGGCGCCGCTCGAGCTGATGGTGGTGCAGACGATGAAGCCGGTGCCGGCCCCGGTGCCTCCGCCGCCTGCTCCCGCTCCCGCGGTGAAGCGCCGAGCGCCGACGGCGGCGAAGCAGCCGGTCGCTCCGCCCGAGAACGTGGTGAGAGACCTCGACGGCGAGGTGGAGGCGCCCGCGGTGCCCGAGCCGCCGACGCCGCCCATCTTTCACCTGCCGCTCGCGCCCAAAGTCGAAGGCACGAAGCCTGCGGCCGAGGCGGCGGGCCCCGTCGTGGTCGCGACCACCGACGCTTCTCTCGAGCGTGAAGTGGTGGCGCCCTACCCCGAGGCCGCGCAGCGCGAGGGCATCGAGGGTGTGGTGGTGCTGCGCGTGACCGTCGCCGAAGACGGGCGAGTGCTGGAGGTGGTCGTGCTCGAAGAGCCCGGCTACGGCCTCGGCGACGCCGCGCGCGCAGCGGTGCTGAAGTCGACGTTCAAGCCGGCGACCCGCGGCGGTGTGGCCGTGCGCTCGACGCTGACGTGGCGATATCGCTTCGAGCTGCGCTGAGGCGAGCGCTGCGACGTGGCCTCCGGCCTGGGGCGCTCCACTGGAGTGTTCTGGCGGGCAAGCGCAACGTGCCCTCGGCCTGCTCCGCTCGAGGAACGCGTTACGTGGTCGCGCGGGCCAACGGGATTCGGCGGTTTGGGTTCCCTCTCGCAGTCAGACACATGCCCGAGGGGCCTGCGTAGGGAAGGGTCACTTTTTCGAACGGAGTTAAGGGTAGATTTCTACCCTCATCGCCGCTCCAAAAAGTGGGTCTTCGCCATTCAGCCCGAACTGCGCGGAGGGGATGGCGCGGCGACAGAGAACAACCACCGCCTCCGCGTTGGCCGGCGCGCTGACCCGACGCAGGCCGCAGCCTCACCGGCCCAAGACGCACGCCGCGCGCACGAGCCGTTACGAAGAAGCGCCGCCCACGCGGCCGGAGGCCACGGCACCACCGCTCACGACGAACGTCTTCGCGCCCGCCACACCGCCAGCGCCACCAGCGGCAGCAGCATCGGCGCCGCGCTGCACGAACACCCGCCTGGCGACATGCTCCCTCCGCCACTCCCGCCCGCCGCGCCCGACGGCCCGTCGGGCACCGTGCCCCCGTCGGGCCGCGCGCAGTGGTTGTTCACGCACGTGAACGCGCCGCACCCCGCGTCGCACTCGGAATCATCGGTGCACCACGAGAACATGCTGCTCCGGCACGCCGGCACGTTGCCGTCGCACACCTGCCCGCACGAGCACGTGACGTTCGCGCACATGCACGTCGCGTCTTTGCAGAACACCGAGACCACCCCGGCTTCAGACAACATCAAGCTCAGCAGCGCCGTCGCAATCACTTCGTGCCCAGCTTGTAGTTGAACGGCACGCTGATGCGTGGCGCCGGCCCGACGTGCTTCGGAAACTTGAACCGCTTCACTTCTTTCAGCACACAGCCCTCGAGGCCGGTGCCCGCGAGACCCGTCGTCGCCACCACCAGGTTCTTCACCTCACCCGACAGGTCGATGGTCATCGTGACCGTCACCGAGCCTTCGCGCGCCGTCAGGTCGGTCTGGTGGCGGTCGATACACTTGCGCACGTCGCTGCTGCCCTTCTTCACCACCTCGCCGATCAGCTGCGGCGTCAGCTTCACCGGCTTCACCGGCCTCACCGGAGCTGGCGGCTCGACCGGGGGCGGCGGCTCGACCGGCGGCGGAGGCTCGACGGGCGGTGGCTCTACCGGCGCCGGAGGAGGCTCGACCGGCGGCGGCTCCACCGGCTTCGGCGGCGACAACGGCGGCGGCGGCACCACCACCACGGTCTCGGGCGGCCGCATCAAGAACGCGGTCGCACCCGCCGTCAGCGCGAGCGCCGCGACGCCGAGCACCACCCACTTCGCCCGCGACGGCGCCGGCGGCCGCATCTCGGGCACCACCGGCTTGAAGCTCGGCTGGCTCGCGCGCACGCCCGACATCGACATGAACGGCACCAGCGCTTCGCCGAGCTCGCGCATCGTCTGCCAGCGCTTGCCGGGCTCTTTCTCGAGGCACCTCAGCACCACGGCCTTGAGCAGGGGGTCGATCTGCTCGCCGCCGGGCGTCTTGTCGGGCAGCGGCGGCGGAGGCTGCGTGATGAGCTGCGCCGCGAGCATCGCGAAGTTCTTCGCGTCGAACGGCAGCCGCCCCGACAAGAGCAGGTAGAGAATGACGCCCGTCGCGTAGATGTCGGCCCGGTGATCGACCGCGGCCCCCGCAGCCTGCTCGGGTGCCATACACATCGGCGTGCCGATGATCGCCCCGTCCATCGTCGAGATGAGCGGCGCGTCGGGCTGCGCGTGCGTCAGCTTCGCCACGCCGAAGTCGAGCACCTTCACGTAGTCTTTGTGACCCGCACGCTCGATGAGGAAGATGTTGTCGGGCTTCACGTCGCGGTGAACCACCCCGACCTTGTGCGCCGCGAACAGCGCGTCGCACAGCTGCCGCACGATGTTCAGCGACCGCTTCAGCGCGACCGGCCCGCGGTCGACCTCGGCCGACAGCGACGAGCCCTGCAAGAGCTCCATCACGCAGTAGACCGCCGACGGGCCGTCGGGCCCGGGCTCCTGCACGAAGTCGAAGATCTCGACGATGTGCTCGTGGTTGATCTGATTGACCGTGCGCGCCTCTTGAAAGAAGCGCTGAATCAGGTCGCCCCGCCGGTACTGCTCGGGCCGCAGCACCTTGATCGCCACCTGCCGCCCCAGCGCCTTGTGCCGCCCGAGGTACACCTGCCCCATCGAGCCTTCGCCCAACAGCCGCACCAGCTGATACGGCCCCAACATCGCGTCGGCCGGCAGCGTGTCGCTCACCCCCGGCGGCGACGCCAGCGGCGACGTGCTCGACACCGGCTGCGGCGGCACCAGCGTGCCGTTCGCCTTCTGCAGCGCCTTCGCCAGCTCGGCCGCCGCGAAGTACCGCCGGCTGAAGTCTTTCGCCAGGCACTTCTTGATGACCGGCAAGAGGTGCTCGGTGCCGCCCGGCAGCGGCTTCAGCGCATCGACGTCGTGCGTGTCGGGAGGCAGCCCCGTGAGACACGCATACAGCACCGCGCCCAGCGAGTAGACGTCTGACAGCGCGCTCGGCTCGCGGCCGTCGTTCAGCTCGGGCGCGTGAAACCCCGTCGCGCTCCGCCCGCGCAAGAGCCCCAGCGCCATGCCCGTCAGCTTCGGCCGAAACGCCTGCAGCCCGCCCGGCAGCTGAATCGAGTGCGGCGCGATGTCGCCGTGCACGAGCCCGCGCTGGTGCGCCGCGTCGACCGCCTCGCACAACAGCATCACGAGCTGTACCGCGTCGTCGCACGCGAGCGTGCCGGTCTCTTCGAGCTGCTGCTGCAGCGTCTTGCCGTCGACCGGCTCGCTGATGACCGACCAGCGCCCGTCGGGCAGCGGTATCGCCATCAGGCAGCGCTGCAACATCGGGTGCTGCAGCGCCGAAGCGACCTTCGTCACCTCGAGAAACTTTCGCTTCACCGCCTCTTCGCGCAGCGCCTCGGCCCGCACGATCGCCAGCGCCACGTCACGCTTCAGCTCTTCGCTGTAGCCGGTGAACGAGTCCCAGCTCGCCGACACGCGCTTCTGCGGCGTCAGTGAACGAATGCCCGAGATGGTGGTCGACGTCGAAGGGTCTGCAACTGCCACGGCCGAAAGCCTAGCAGGGTTACTTCTTCAGCCGGCGGAACCAGTAGCTCTCTGACCCGTCTTGCGTCACCAGCCTGAACACCACGGCCTCGACCTTCGGCACCGGCGCCGTGAACCGCCCGCTCGCATCGAGCGCGATCGGCTTGCCGTTCACGAACAGCTTCGACCCCAGCGGCGCCACCCCCGCCGCTTTCGCCGAGTCGGCCCGCTCACCGTCGCGCGGCGACTGGAGCTGCAGCGACGTCAGCGAGTTGTCGAAGATGATGTCCATCTGGTTCATGCGGCCGCCGACCTTCTCGTTGCCTGCATCGTCGAGCGCCGTCGCCGACCAGCGGTACGAGCCCTCGGCCAGCGCGCCCGGGTCGACCGTCGCCTTCGCCTCGTTCGTCTTCTTGTCGACGATCGGCGTGCTCAGGTCTTTCGACCGATAGACGCGCAGCCGGTAGCCTTTCGCCCCCTCGACGTTCGGAAACGTGAACGTCAGCGTCGGCACCGCGCTCTGGAAGTAGACCGTCGCCTTCAGCCCCGTCTCGGCCACCACGTCGCCGCGCGACCCTTCGTCTTTCGACGAGCCCACGTCTGGCAGAAACCGCGCCTTGCCGATCGCCGCCGGTTCGCCCTTCTCGTCGAGCGTGCGCCAGTGCAGCTCACCCGACGCGGGCGCCGCCACCACCACCTGGTCTTTCGCCACCCCCGACACCACCACGTCGGTGAACTGCGCGTC